>NZ_SNWA01000001.1:0-311861 GCF_004361815.1 Paraburkholderia sp. BL10I2N1
TTCGGGGCGCAGGCGTCGCACCCGCATGTAGTGCGGCGACGAGCATCGCGCAACGTTCTGAATCCGCCTCTCCTCCTGCGAGCAATTCCTGCTCAACCGCACGTCGGAGTAACTCGGGAACGGCGTCGCTGAGAGCCTGCGACAGTCGGTCGAGCGTTCGTTTCTTTCGACCATCCAGGACGGCTGCCAACAGGGCCGCGAGCTCCTCTGCAAAGGCGGTGGCAACCGGCGCGAGTGCGGGTCCGAGTTTGTCGCCCGTCCCGGGAATTTCCGACTGGTTGATTCTCTTGAATGCAGACTTGCGGCTTGTGGCCATTGTCAACTCCATAGAATCTTCGGATAGTTGGCCTCAGCGCCCGGAATTCACGGATAGCGTCATCGATGTGCGAACGACCGTCGCGCCCACGTCGAACGAGCGTTCGCTTGATGTCACTGTGTGGCGGACCGCTATCAACCGCCGCGTCGTGTAATGCCGCCGCAAGCGTGGCGCTGTTCGACGGTCCAAACGATGAAATAAAAGACGCTTAACCCCGTTTAAGCGACCCGGACGACACAGCTCATGTTGGCAAGCTTGTGCCGGAGACCACTATGCATCCCGTGAAAACGCGAACGCCACTTTTCCCCGAAAGACGCCGATGAGAGTCGATGCGGTTTATGGCCGCATCGCATCGCGGACGCCCCGTTACCAGCAAGCGCGTCGCGAGGCTTTGCGCCCATCGTCATCCGTCCTTGCGCGCGACTACGGTGCTTTCAGTTGCTCACATGCACCGGCGTCGCGCAGGCCTCAACTCATATGGAGCCCACCGTTCAGTGAGAAGTCTGCACCCGTCGCGAAGGCTGATTCGTTGCCGGCAAGCCACGAAACAATCGAGGCAATCTCCGAGGCCTCTCCGAGACGGCGAACCGGGATGCTCTGGACGATTGCATCCAGTACTTCAGGACGTACGGCACGAACCATATCCGTGCCAATGTATCCCGGTGAAACCGTATTCACGGTAATGCCCTTCGTTGCCACTTCCTGGGCAAGCGACATCGTGAAGCCGTGAATACCCGCCTTGGCAGTCGAGTAGTTCGTCTGGCCGAACTGCCCCTTCTGGCCATTCACGGATGAGATGTTGATGATTCGCCCCCACTCCCTGCTGACCATCCCCTCGATGACCTGCTTGGTCACGTTGAACAGGCTCGTCAGGTTCGTGTCGATGACATCGTTCCAGTTCTCACGCGACATCTTGCGAAACACACCGTCTCGCGTAATGCCGGCATTGTTCACCAGCACGTCAATCTCACCGACCTCTTTCTTTACCTTTGCGAAAGCGGCTTCTGTGGACTCCCAGTCGGCGACATTGCCCTCCGAAGCAACGAACGAGAATCCAAGGGCGGTCTGCTCGGCCAGCCACCGCTCCCGCCGTGGTGAGTTGGGTCCGCATCCGGCCACGACCGTTAGCCCGTCTTTGTAAAGCCGCTGACATATCGCCGTACCAATTCCACCCATACCCCCGGTTACATAAGCGATTCGCTTTGACATGTTCTACCCTCGGTTGCTGTTGCGGTTAAGGATTCAAACTTGTGGTTCGCGTGCATGCATGCGGCTTACGCTGATTCGCGCGCCTTCGCCTTCTGTGAGTCCGTGCTTTTTCGCTTCCGGGCGACGGGTTTGCGAGCAGACACAGGTCCGGGTGCCGCGCTGGGTACCCCCTCTGGCAAACGGCCGCACTCGATAAAGTCCTGTAGCACCTTGGCCGCAGCCGGCTTCCCGCGCTGCTCCAGTCTTCTGCGAAGTGCCCCTGCAAATGCCTTCATGTCGTCGCGTCCGTGCCTGGCCTCGAACTCCAGAATGGTTTCCCTGACCGCCGCAAGCATGCTTTCCTCGTACATCATGCTCGCGATATGCGAGGCGCCGCGCGCCGACTCCATCTCGTATTCATTCAGGCGCGGCGGCTCCTCGAACGCCCCGTTTGGTTCAGCTGACTTCACATCGATACCCCTATGTTCTGCGGAAACACCTGCTGTGTCGCATCAGAAATGCGCACAGCGGTGTCATTTCGAAAGCGATGCCGACTGAGGTGTGCGCATCAGAACGTGTGAGGAGGGCCCGCGTGACACCGACGCCATTCACTGCAATTTCAATACAGTGCGCATCAGGCGACCTGAGTCTGCCCTGTGCAAAGCCAGTGAACGTCGAGATTGAGGACGGTGGCGAGACGCATACAGGCGTTCAGCGGCGGGACGGTGATTCCACGTCGCCAATATTGCACGTCGTATTCACTCACGCCCAGCCACTTCGCTGCGCGCGCAGAACTGATGCCGGCCCGTTTGAACGCCCTGTCGAGGCGTGCTGCCAAGGCACGCCTGAGGCGGTCATTCTCGGCAGTACGCTCGAGATGGTCAATATTCAGGGTGGCCCGATTCATCTTCTTTATCTCCCAGCTTATTTTTTTAAGCGATTCAGCACCGATTCTCCTCGATGCCGAATGAATCTATGCGTCCGCCATGACGGCCTCATGACACCATGTTGGACTCTCCCATTGCGCTATATCACAGCCGGAACAGCGTAACAGTCGCAGTTCCAACTATTCCTCCGCATGTATACCGAAGTCAAACGAAAAATAAATTGAACGATTTCGTTGCACCACATCAGGCTCGTGCCTCGGCTTTTCCGGTGACGAACTTTCTGCGCAGGCAACGGCTTTGGTCATGCAGCTTCGAAGCATTCGTTAGCGGGCCCGGCGAGTGGATTGCAACACTTTTGCGGCGCTGCACACGTCCCGTGAAAGGCCCATGTCTCGCACCCGGTCGAAGCCCAGAAATGTTGCCAGGGTTTTCCCTGTAAACCGTCTGTGACCCAACGCCGACGGGGCATTTTAGCGGACTCTCACGTACTGAGCACCGCTGCGATGGAACAGGTGATTGACATTCACGCGCTACCCCATAGAATGAGATATTGCTGCATCGCATCAATCATTCATTTTTCGTGACCCATAGTGCGCGATTTCATTCATTGGACTTGCTGACATCGGTCACTTCACCTTCTATGGAGTTAGTGATGGGCAGTCTTACCCCGGAACAAATCGTCGCCGCGAAAAAAGCCGGTGTTGACACAACGTTTGGCCTCCTGACCAAAGCTTTTGCCGGCGTTGTAAAGCTGGTCGAACTGAATATGCAAGCGGCCAAATCGACCCTCGCCGAAAATCAGGGAATCCTGGCCAAGGGATTTTCAGCCGGAGCCCCGCAGGCGTTGTTCACTCAACAGGGAAGCCAGGTTCAACCCCTCATAGAAAAGGCGCAGTCGTACTGGCGCCTCGTCTACGAAATCACCTCCGGCACCCAAGCCGAATTCGCGGCGGTCGCCGAAGCGCAACTCAAGCAGTATCAACTCGATGCGCAGATTTTCGTGGACAGCCTCGTGAAAAAACGCGCCGGCAGGAAGCGAAACCGCTGTGGCGGCATTGAAGACTTTCATGACGACGACAAGTGCGACGGCCGACAAGGCGTATGAAACAGCGAGGAAGGCAGCCAGGCAGGCAGTGGAGCTTGCAGAAAACAATATCAACGCTGCGTCGCCGGCCTCGGCCAAGCGGACTCGACAGCTTCCGGCACCGGTCGAAGCCGCCGGGAAGTAATAGCGTTTTGTCGTAGCCACCGCTATCAAATCTTTCACGCGAGCCCCGGCGCGGTTTTTTGGGGTGGTGGCCTGTGGCGTCCGGAAGCGACCAGCACGCCTCGAACGCCGTCACGAAACCAATCTCTTGAGCCAGAAATTTTCAGGCGAAGTTGCGCAGGTTGCCTGCCGTAGCTTCGTTTGATTTCGTCTGGCATCAATCGCGGGAAGCGACCACATTCCTCGCGGCCGAAGGTCTATCTAAGCGAGTGCCACATGGCAACGCCGGGACAACGGCAACGAGGCTGAGGAGGTGTGGATGAACACGGCAGAAAGGCCCCTGCGGCTCCTGGTTGAAAAGTGGCTGACACCAACTTTTTCGACGCAGATTCGGGTAACCCGGTTCGGTCGCACTGGCACCAGCCGGCGACGCTATGTGCGCGTTGAGGCACAGCGACCGGAAGGTTCGGTTGCGCTTTTTTTCTTCCGGCACGACGACGGCACATGGCACGTGTTCCCGCCGGAAACCGGGAGCTAACCATACTTGCTTGCGGCATGGTGCCGTGCGATGGGGTTATTTCAGCAGCCCGTTTGCTGTATTGCTTGATGTCAATTTTCGACCAAATTGAAATATTTTCTATAGCAGAATAATTGAGTGCCACCGTTCTTTCGTGCACATGCCGGATAGAAAGAGCAGGTAAATCAGAGCGCATGCAATGACCGCCACCGACAGAGGTTCGACGGGCAAAAGCCCCTACACGTTCCGCGACATCGACGCCGCGATAGCGCATCTCGAGCAGGTGCTGGGCGCAGAAGGCGCGAATTCACTCTTCTCCAGAACTTACTGGCGTGGGCGAGTTCTTCAGGTACTTGCGACGCCGGGACTTGTACCGAACCAACAACAACGACTGCAGAGACTGCTGGAAAGCATCGATGCCTTCCGGCCTGAAGTGCCAGTCTCCAGTCCGGAACAGTCGATGAGTTTAGGCCAACCGGCAGAGGGGCTCGCACATCCTGGCAAACTCGCCTCATCGATAGCCATTGCGGAGTTTCTATAGCACCACGCCATCGAAGTCGCGAGTTGGTTGCAAATGCAACTACAAGGGAAGAAAGTCTCAGGCTATCGGGTCGGGACAGGCGCCGCTGCGAACCGTCCTGACTGCACTGCGCCCGCTACCCTATGGGTTGCGGTGACGCTTCCGCTTAACGAAAGGACTCGACAGCGGTCAACCCCGGGGGCCATCTGATTTATTATTGACCGGGTATGCCAGCGGGTGCTCTCGGCGGCAACCCTGCGTTCGAGTCAATAAGGAATCTATACAACTATGGACGACACCCTCACCGCAGAACCCCGCGTTTCTTCAGACGGAAAAGTGGTTGCTTTCGTTGCATCTTTTCGCAACCAGTCGGTGCAATGCTCAATCACCCGCGACGCGCTCGAACGGCATTTCTGGTTGCCGGCCGGCGCAAACCAGGCGCGCGTATTGAAAGCGTTTGCCGACGGACACCTGCGCATAACGGCAGCCGTCGAAAGAAGAATGCTCAAGAAAGCCGGCGCCCCGATAGTATTGTCGGCAGCAGACTTTGCGGACCGATGACGCGACTCCAGCGGCGACCATCTGTGACGTCTCGCACCGATTAAATCCGACGCATCTTTTAGAGTCGGCGCATTGCGTGCTTCCAATGCAGGCAGCCTCAGGGAAGCAACGCCAAACGCCGACCGAAGCGTCCGGACGGTGGTCGCGCCCGGTCCCCAGGAAACAACGACGATGAAAGAGAAAAAGGTCTCGGCGGAGGCACGCGCCCTCGAGCGCGTGGTGACCGCCGCGCGAGAAGTACAAGCCGCGTCACTACGGCTGGAAGCGCACTACGCAGGAGACCCACATAAGCAACCAACGACTTTGGGATTGGCCAGATTCGCGGCGGCCATGCAGGAACTGAAGGACGCGCGGGAAGCCTTCGATGCGCTGCTCGAGAAAACAGACCTGACCTCACCCTGACGGCAATCTCACGAGTCAGCTTTGTGAGGCGGCAGTCGCTAGACATCAGCATTTTCCCGCACTCGCCCTGATGGAATGCCGCAGCCGCATTACCATCGACTGTTCACACCCATTAAGCTGAAGTTCCTGATGGCCCTTCCGCCCTCTGTGCAAGATGGGTTTCTTCAGATGTTGTCCAGAGACAAGATGGCTCGCCTGCGCCCAACCGGACAGGACACCGCTGTCGAGAGGGCGCGGAAATTGTCGTGGTCCGGCCGTAATGCTTTCAATCTTCAGTTCGGATTGTTCTGTAATGGGCGCAATGCGACGGCCACGCTATAGCCGCGAAATCTACTACGGCATCTGCCGAAACAACCGATTACCCGAATCGCGCGAAGGAATATGGCTTAAGTCGTTACGCAATAAGGACGCGCCATCGCCCGAGGGCACGAGCGAGACACGTTTGTCCAGCGCCATACCGTTAGCGCGCTGTCTCCGTGTCCCAGGCACGCTCCTCGTGCGAAGCGCGCCGCCGTTCGGCAAACGCCAGCGCTTTCGCGACATTGTTGCCGCGGTCTCCCGTCAACAATCTCGAGTGTCGCGTGCCTCACGCCACATGCTCCAGACGCGAGGTCCATTGCGCAACTCAGAAGTACCCAGTACCTTGAATCCGTACGCCGAGTAAAACGGCAGATTGCTGGGCTCAGCAGTTTCGAGATACGCACCTGTGCCCTCTTCGTCGCACACGCGGAGTCCCGTCTTGAGCAGGGCGCTCCCAAGGTCCGTGCGTTGCTTGTATGGTTCAACTTCCAGGACACCGAGATACCAGAACCTTCGGCCGCGAGGATGCATCTGCTCAAGCTGACCCAACACATGCAGTGCCTTGGGGAGTGCCGTCAAACCGGTAGCCATCGCCATGCGTGGCAGTAAACGTAGATGTGCGGCCAGCGACAGCGGGTAGCGACCGGGAGGTAACCAAAGTGCTGCAGCGCTCTGCTCATTGTTGGTGACAACAATACCGCTACGCGAGAATACGCGAAGGTAGAGTCGGTAGACAGCTACCAGCCTTCGCTGGCGAACCAAGTTTTCCGGGAATACGTGGAGCGCGAGTGGGTCACGTATAAAAGCCCTGGCCAGCATACCCGCCAGAATTTCTCTGTCCGGCGAGCCGGGATTTCGAATCGTCTCCATTACGAGGTCGACGTTTTTCAAGAGGTGGACCTGATGCTACCACCGGTCCACAAAGTAGCTGTCGGCATGCCCTTCGACTACAATTTCGTTAGCCGAAGCGCACCGCGAGTGGTCGCGTCAGCCTTCCCAATCAAGGAGGATTTTATGAACAAGGTACTGGATGATGACGGACTCAATCTTCTGTTCCGTGAAGCTCGCGCACATACCACGTGGCTGAACCAACCCGTCGCCGATGAAACACTGCGGCGACTATACGACCTGATGAAGTGGGCACCCACGAGCGCCAACTGCAACCCCGCAAGAATCGTCTTCCTTCGCACCACGGAAGCCAAGGAAAGGCTGGTACCGGCGCTCTCTCCCGGGAACGTGGACAAGGTAAGGAACGCTCCCTTGACCGCCATCATCGCCTACGACCTGAAGTTCTATGAAAAACTTCCCACGCTTTTTCCACACAACCCCGGCATGCGCGACCACTTCGCCAGCACGCCGGAACTGGTCGACACAACTGCGAGGCGCAACTCGTCTCTGCAAGGGGCCTATCTGATTCTCGCCGCTCGCGCATTGGGCCTTGATTGTGGACCGATGTCCGGATTCGACAATGCCAAGGTCGACGAGGAGTTTTTTGGAGCCGGAAAGAGCGACCAGGACACTGACGAAGAGTTCTTCCCGGAGGGCCACCTCAAATCGAATTTCCTGTGCAACCTGGGGTACGGTGATGCTTCCGCGCTCCATCCACGCGGGCCGCGCCTTGATTTCGACGAGGCGTGCACGCTTTTGTGACCTGGTCCCTCTTCAGCGCGCTCGGTGAGCCGCCCGACTCACAGAAAATCGTTCACGAAATTGCAGAGTCCACCGACAATCCCGAGGACCTGGTGTCCCAGATAACACGGTCGCTTAACGTCACCGCCAGACCGGCTTGTATCATCCAACAAGGACGCAATTAATGGAGATACTGCAATGGACGACCGATTTGATAGACGAGAACTGCTGCTTCACCTCGGGGACATGCTCGAAGCTTTGAGCTGTCTAGCCAAGACAGGTCGGCCGGACGCGCAGGTGAGGCAGCTTGCGACGCAACAGGAATCGTTGCAGGACTTCGAGTTCCTCCGGGCGCTTGCCCCGAAGATGACGGTGGCCGAGTTCGGCGCACGCGTTGCGAGCGCATTTTTCCTGTGGCCAAAGGAGCTGCTCGAGATGGAGCTCAACCAGAATGCGCTGGCGTCAACCGTTCAGCACGACCTTTTTGATGGCAACCCTGACGGCTGGAACGCGTATGTCGCCCACATCCAGAAGAAGGTGAAGTGGTTTGGGACCGGGCTTCCCAAGATGAAAGGGGACGCCTCGGCCGAACCGACGCACGATGCCGCAGAGGAGGCGAGTCCGGTCGAGGCGTCGGTCGAGGCCGCGCCGCCTGCGGAGTGGGATGTGCCCGACGAGAAGAAGGGTTGGCCTTGGCCCCAGCCTGGGTCGACGTCCTGACGCACTGCTGCCCGTGACATCTACCTCGGATTCAACGTTCCCGAGCGCCCGAACCCAGCCCCGGCGACAACACGGTCAACGACAAAAGCCTGAGCTTCTTCTTGCACGAGACAGTGAAGCTGCCGCGCTCTTTGCCGTAGAGCTTTACTGGCCGATTAGGTCTCAGTCGCGACGACTACGCGCTAACACCGTGTTTGGCGTCCCTGCCCGCGCGCGGCGGAAATAGCATTGCTCCGCACCGACCAGTTAGCACCCCGATATGCGCGCGTCATCGGCAACTTGCAGGACGCAGACTTGTATTACGAAACAAATAGTTACAGAAGATTTGAAAGTAAATTCTCGAATAGAGCCTAAAGTTTAGGCGTGCGTGCGGCACCCCGGCCTGCGCACATGTTTCTTCGCCCGCCCATCTGCGGGCTTTTTTTCAGGTGCAAGCCCAGGCTGTGCAGGCGCAAGCGGCTGCGGCAGCGGCACGGCAGCGGCACGGCCGACTATCATCTCAGCACGCGGGAAGTCAGACGTACACAGATTGCCAGTAGCAATCGTGGGCGCGAATGCAACCGCACGAGCGACGAGACTCGAGATTTTAGTAGCGTGCTCCCCGTCGCAGTTCTTCCGTGACAGACTGACCCATTGGCATGGCCTCCCGCGTCTTTTCCAGTTCCTGCGCGAAAGCGCAGCGGTCACAATTCGAGGTGTGAATGTTAATACCGCCCTTTACGGTTAAATTCGCATGCACACAGTCGCCTTCCTTGATACCGACGCGGCGCCGGCGTTGTCTTCAGGAATACCTTTTCGCGGTGATGCCGCATGAACACCTCCGCTTCCGCAGACAGTGCGTCGGCCAATCGCATGGTGAAGTTGAGGGCAAACGCACTTGCGGCGTTCGATGTCAGTCTCGGTGACCGCACGAGCTTGCCTTGTTCGTCAAAGGTCACGAAGCCCTTGTCGAAGAGTGCATCCAAACCCGCTGCCAGCAGCAAACCGTTGTGGGCACTAACGCACTGCTCTGAGGAGAAGCGGTTCTTCGACCCCGGTCACCGCGCAAGCTCCCTCCCACCGCAGGAACAACGCCTTGCGGAATTTCTGCTGGTGGAGGCGCACCTCTTGAAGACGCTTGACCGTTGTCGCAGCACCCGGCGGAAGCTTCAGTACGTCGTCGCTGTCGAGCACACCCTTGCGCACGTACGATGCGACTCGCCTGGATTCCTTTAGCCGCCGAGGATAGAGGTAGCATACGCTCTGGGGCGGATGCAAACCGAAGAGCGTTTGAAAGTCTTCGTTGGTCGTAAACGCCTTGACGTTTCGCGCACGATAGCGCCAGTTCTTGTGGACCTCATCATAGATAAGTCCAGCGCTGTCACCAATCCACACATGCGCAACATCCCCAGGCGGCTGCAAATTACCGGCCAAGCTTGCCCTGTGACCCTGGACTCCGACCGCCTCGCACGAGCCGGCTGCGCATCTTCGTCGGTGACTCATCGCGCCGAACACGCAAGGTGCTTCCCAACAGGCGTTCCGCTGATTCCGGCATTTCACCGAACTTCCACGTGTCGCGAAATATTTGTCGAGCGGAAATCTCGGTACATATCCCGGAGTTTTTGTGGACGTCGAGAAATCTCCCTACATGTCAGCCAGCTTTTGAGAGCTTTCACGCCTGTTAAATTGGCTATACCTACTGCCGTCTGTTGCAGCGGATTCAAGTCTTCAAGGACTGAGGTTCGCGGTGGCTGACCTTGCCCCTGTTTGGCGAATCCCTTAACCGAGGAAATTACGCAGCCTCGCCTTGCTGGGCTGCGAACCAGTTTTTCTCGAATGTCATGGGACTGACGTAGTCGAGTGTCGAGTGTAGTCGATGCGCATTGTACAAGCCGTCAACACAACGCCCATATCAGCGAATCAAAGGAGGTTCTCTACCGCTGGCACCCGTGGTACGGGCACACGGTATGGATTTTCACCACGATAGAGAGGAAGAACGCCGAGTCAGTGCTGCGCTGTGGGCGAGAGCCGTTCGACACGGCGGGCTTGCTGGAGGTGCCGCAATGGATGTTCGATCCCGTTGCCTGCTGTCGCATTACCTCGGCAACGTCTCCCGCCGTCAGCTGTGAAGCATTGAGGGAACTGAAGTACCTGCTGGCGCAGGCGCCTGCTGCCACGCCGCGCGGTATGGTACAAGCCGAGCACCATCCTTTGCTCCGTACAGGAGGTGCTGATGCGACGCCAGACAAACCCCCAACCGGGAGGTCAACTCGACCTGTTCCGTCCCTTTCCGAAGACACCACAATGGGCGCACCTGCCGCAAGAGGTCCGGCAGCAGACGGTGCGTTTGCTGGCGCAACTGCTGCGGCAACACCGTCGCGGGCTGCTCGCCGCCGTACACGAGCCGGAGGTGCGCGATGAGTGACAAGATTCGGGCGCAGCATCTGGCGCGCAAGGCCATGCTGTACGTGCGCCAGTCGTCGGCCTACCAGGTCAGCCACAATCTGGAGAGCCAGAAGCTGCAGTATGCGATGCAGGATCGTCTGCATCAGTTGGGCTGGAACGAGATCGAGGTGATCGACGAGGATCTGGGACGCTCTGCGGCCGGAACGCAAACGCGCACGGGCTTCGAACGGATGGTCGCAGAGGTCTGTCTTGGGCTCGTCGATCAGGAGACCGTCTACTCACCGCGGCAGAGCAACGATCGTTTGCTGCTCGGCTTGAAGGGCAGCCTGAACGAATACGAGCTGGATCTGTTGCGTCAGCGTTCGCTCGAAGCTCGTCGGGAGAAGGCCAAACGCGGCGAACTCATTGTCGCGGCGCCGGTGGGTTACTGCAAGACCGAAGACCAGCGCCTGGAGAAGGATCCGGATTTGCGCGTGCAGGACGCCATCCGCTCAGTATTCCGCCAGTTCGGCGCGATTGGTTCGGTGCGTCAGACGTTGTTATGGTTCCTGGAGCACGGCCTGCAGTTGCCGGCATGCATGCCGCGCGGCGAAATCCAATGGAAACGGCCGAGCTACGGCACGGTGTACCGGATCCTGACCAATCCGATCTACGGTGGCACGTATGCCTATGGCAAGACCGAATGCGCGATCCATTACGAGGCTGGGGAACCACGCAAACGTGATCGCCGCAAACCACGGGATCAGTGGCTTGCGCTCATTCCGAATGCCCACGAAGGGTACGTTGACTGGGACGAATTCGAACGGATCCAGTGTGCCATTAGCGGCAACCTGCGTCTGGCCGGACACGCTGGCGCCCCGAAGAACGGTGAGGCCCTGCTGGCGGGACGATTGCGCTGCAGGCGCTGCGCGAGCAAGCTGACGCTACACTACACGGGTAACAGGCACGACGCCTTGCGCTATAGCTGTCATCGCGGCTGGATGGACAAGGGGCAACCGCGTTGTATTGCGTTCGGTGGCACACGCGCGGACGCGGCCATCGCCGAGGCGGTCTTGCAGGTCGTTCAACCGGCGGCAATTGAGGCAGCAATCGTGGCGCGCGAAGAAGAGACCCTGAAGCAGGACGAAGTGCTGGCCGCGTTGCAGCGGGATCTTCAGGCTGCACGCTACGCCGCGCAACGCGCGCAGAAACAGTACGATGCTGCTGACCCCGAGAACCGGCTTGTCGCCGACGAACTGGAGCGGCGCTGGAATCATGCGCTACTACGCGTAGAGGAACTGGAATCGCGTATCGAGCAACAGTCGCGCACATCCGGCCAGATACCGCCTACCCAGCCAGAGGAGTTTGCCGATCTTGCCACTGCATTGGAATCGATCTGGCCGCAGGCCGACGCCCGCCTGAAGAAGCGCATAGTGCGCACCCTGATCCACGAAGTCGTCGTTGACGTTGACGACGCAACGAGCGAAATCGTGCTCGTCATTCACTGGAAGGGCGGAGTACATACCGAGATTCGCGTGCCGCGGCGGCGCCGCGGAGAGAACACTACGCATACGTCACGTGAAGCAATTGATGCCGTGCGCCAGCTCGTCCGTATCTGTCCGGATCTGGTGATTGCCGGCGTGCTCAATCGTAATGACCTGCGAACCGGCCGGGGTAACTTCTGGACCCAGGAGCGAGTCACCGCGTTGCGCAGCCACCATCAGATCCCGGTCTATTCGAGCGAGCGACGTGCTGCTGAAGGATGGATGACGTTGACCGAGGCATCGGCGTTCATCGGTGTGAGCCCCGGAACGCTCAGGCTCGCAGTTGAGCGCAACAAGATCCCAGCCGAACATCCGTTACCCAACGGGCCATGGATCTTCAATCGCGCTTCGCTGACCGGGGACGCAGTTACCGAACTCGTCGGACGGGCTCGCGCACGGCGCGGACACCCCACAATACCAACGACACAACAGGGCTCTCTAGATTTATCAACAACATAGCGAGGTTGGGCAGTATGAAACGCACTTGTAAAAGCCCAGCCAGTCAATCACCTCATCCATCGCGGCACGCCGCGTGGCGAAGTGCCGTCCATGCATACGTGCGACCTTCAGCGAACCCCACAGACTTTCGGTCGGCGCGTTGGAGTCCGCAGACAACTGCGCCCGTGAGTAACGCTGGAAGCCGACGTTTTCAGGTAACTCATCCGTACCATCCCCTTCATTTGCAGGAATTCGAACTGGTCCTTCACGCCCAGAACTGGCATGAGGACAGGGTCTGGTTTCACGACGCGAATGGCCGACTGCGGGCGTTGCCCGCCAGCTGGACGAGCGTCGTCGGCGAGGACCCATTCAACGTGGTCGCTGCCGGACGCGCCTTGTTTCGTGTGGAAGAACTGCTTGAACTGGGGCGTTTGATCGCGACGCTGGAGCCATGAACAGCGCAAGCACGTGTAAAGCCAAATACGCCGAATATGTAAAGTCAATCATGCCCGATGTCGCCTTCTATGGCGATCCTGTGTTCCAGTATTGGTCCATTTATTCGGCCATATTCGCGCATATATTCCAGAAATTGGACTTGCATATTCAGAACTATGGTACATAATTATATTTACACTGACTTGGCCGCCCTCTCTGGAGTTCGTGCATGGCGACAGACCGACGCAACGAGGACAAGCACCGCGCGCTGCGGGAGCAGGCGAGCCTCAATCCGCGCCCCGATGCCGTGACGCATCCGCTGTTTCGGGACGGAGAGTTCTTCGATCCCCACGATCTGCTGCAGGTCAAGTACGAGATGCTGCGCGCGGTGCGCGTGGACAAGCGGCCGATCAGCGAAGCGGCCAGGTCATTCGGTTTCTCCCGCCCGTCGTTCTATCAGGCTCAGGCGGCCTTCGAACAGGGCGGACTGGCGGCCTTGATTCCGCAGAAGACCGGGCCGCGCAGCGGCCATAAATTGACGCCGGCGGTGATGGAGTTTCTGAACCGGGCGCGGGTTGCCGAGCCGGCTGTGCGAGCGGAGCGACTGGCCAGCCTGGTGCACCAGAACTTCGGCGTACAGGTTCATCCGCGCAGTATCGAACGGCAGTTTCTGCGCCAAAAAAAACCGTAACGAAACCGTCCGTGTCATTGCCGGACCGTGCGCTGTGCAATGACGGACTGATCTCGCGTTATGAAGATCTGAGACAGCAGGCACTTGGACTGCCGTGCGAGATTCCTCGCGGCCAGGGCCTCGTGCTGTTGATGCGCAGCGGCATGAGAGCGTGGATGCAGGCATGGGCGCAGTGCGCGACCACGGTTGTACGGCGGCAGCCGCCGCCTGGTGAGACAGGGATCGTCCCCTTCACGCTGCATCAGGAGGCGACGATGATTCTGGCTTCAATGCTTCTACATGGGCGTCAGGAGGCAACAGCATGAAGAGCGATCCTCACCAGAAGGTCCAGGCGAGCCATCTGAAGCGCAACGCCTATCTGTATATCCGGCAATCGACGCTGCGTCAGGTGTTCGAGAACACCGAGAGCACCAAACGCCAATACGCGCTGCGCCAGCGGGCCGTTGCCCTGGGGTGGTGCGAGGACCGGATTATTGTGATCGACAGCGATCTCGGCCAGTCCGGCGCTTCATCGGCGGATCGCGAAGGCTTCCAGCGCCTGGTTGCCGAAGTCGGCGTGGGTCACGCCGGCATCGTGCTTGGACTGGAAGTATCGCGCCTGGCGCGCAACTCCACCGACTGGCACCGGCTGCTCGAGATCTGCGCAATCACCGACACCTTGATCCTTGACGAGGATGGCGTATACGATCCTGCTCACTTCAACGACCGGCTGTTACTGGGGCTGAAGGGCACCATGAGCGAGGCCGAATTGCATGTGCTGCGCGCACGACTGCAAGGAGGAATCCTAAGCAAGGCGAGGCGTGGTGAGCTGCAGATGCGTCTGCCTGTCGGCTTCGTGTATAACGCCGCGGGCGCGGTCGTTCTCGATCCGGACCAGCAGGTCCAGCACTGCCTGCGGTGGCTGTTCGACACCTTCCGCGGTACGGGATCGGCGATGGCCACCGCACGCGCTGCGCATCACCTCGAGCTGGCGTTTCCGCGACGGTGCTGCAAAGGTCCGCACAAAGGCGAACTGCTGTGGGGCAGTCTCGGTCACAGCCAGGTGGTGCGCATTCTGCACAACCCGAGGTATGCCGGCGCGTTCGTCTACGGTCGCACTCATACGCGCAGGACAGTCGATGGACGCACGCGTGTGATTCGCGCCCCGCGAGACCAGTGGGATACGCTGATTCCGGGTGCCCATGCCGGTTATCTGTCCTGGGAAGAGTACGAGCACAACCAGAAGCGTTTGCATGAGAGCGCACAGGTGATCGGAGCCGACCGGCGCCGTGGCGCGCCGCGTGAGGGTCCAGCACTTCTTCAGGGACTCGTGGTCTGTGGTCGATGCGGGAACCGCATGACGGTCCGTTATCACAGCCGCCAGGGCGGCTTGTGTCCCGAGTACATCTGCCAGCGCGAAGGCATCGAGCAGGCCGAACCGGTCTGCCAGCGCATCCACGGCGCGGCCATCGATGAGGCCATTGGCGAACTGCTCGTCGAAGCGCTCAATCCGCTTGCCATTGAGGTGAGCCTGGCGGTTCAGCGCGAACTCCAGTCCCGCATCGAAGAAGCCGACCGTCTGCGTCACAAGCAGGTGGAGCGCGCCCGGTATGAAGCCGATCTGGCGCAGCGTCGCTACATGCGCGTCGACCCCGAGAACCGGCTGGTTGCCGACTCGCTCGAAGCGGACTGGAACCATAAGCTTCGAGCGCTGACTGAGGCTAACGAGGAATATCAGCGTCGCCGCGAACAGGACGCGCGCATCCTGACGGACGAGCAGCGCGCCGTCATCGTCTCGCTGGCGTCCAACTTCCCCCGGCTATGGCGCGATCCCGCCACGCCCGACCGGGAACGCAAACGCATGATGAGGCTGCTTCTGGAAGACGTCACCCTGAACCGCGACCAGCAGGTTACCGCACACATCCGCTTCAAGGGCGGCGCTCACCGGACCCTCAGGCTGCCGTTGCCGCTGAAATCGTGGCAGCGATGGGTCACCCCCGCCGCGGTGATCGAGGAGATTGACGCACTGCTCAATCACCATACTGTCCTGCAGATCGCGAATATTCTGAACGCACGTGGTGCGCCCTCGGGCACGGGTAGGCCCTTCAATGCAAAAATGGTCGCGCGCCTGCAGCGCAACTACTGTCTGAAGCCGCGCTATGACCGGTTGCGCGAAGCGGGTCTCCTGACGCTGCAGGAGATGGCCGACGCGCTGCACGTCACGCCGACGAGCGTGAAGATATGGAACCGTCGCGGACTCATCCGCGGTCACGCCTACAGCGACAAGAACGAGTGCCTGTACGACCCGCCGGGCAATAACGCGCCCAGAAAGGCGATGGGCGTCAAGCTGTCCTGCCGGCGTCGCCATCCCGACGTCGTTTCTGATCGCCGCGAGGAGGTGTAGTGTGAAACGCAAGCCTTATCCCAGCAATCGCCGCGTCGGCTCATCGACGAACGCATGCCGTAGGCCTTCAACGCGTCCTGGAACAGGCCGCTGCAATACTGGCTACCCCGGTCGCTATGGACGATTACGCCGGCTTCCGGGTGGCGCCGGAACCACGCCATACGCAGTGCGTCGGTGACCAGCTCAGCCTTCATGTGCGGCTGCATCGACCAGCCCACCACCTGCCGGCTGAACAGGTCGATGATGACCGCGAGGTACACCCACCCCTCGGCTGTCGCCAGATAGGTGATATCGCTCGTCCAGACCTGGTTCGGTGCGGTAGCGGTGAAATTGCGCTCCAGCAGATTCGGCGCCACCGGCAAATCGTGGTTCGAGTTCGTCGTCGCGATGTACTTGCGCTTGTGGCGGGCGCGAATGCCATGCTGCGCCATCAGCTTGCGAACCCGCTCCTTGCGCACGCGCACGCCACGCGCGAGCAGTTCCTTCCACATGCGCGGCCAGCCGTACTCGCCCTTGACCTGCGCGTGAATCGCCTTGATGTTTGCGAGCAGTGCATCGTCGCTCAAGCGGCTTCGGTGCGGCCTGTCCTGCGCGGTGCGTTGCCGGCGCTGATGATATCCGCTGGGGCTGACCTCCAGCACTTCGCATAGCACCGAGACCGGCCAGTGGCGTCGATTGCGCTCAATGAATGCGTACTTCACATCGACTCCCTGGCGAAGTACGCAGCGGCTTTCCTAAGAAACTCACCTTCACGTTGGCGAACCCTGAGGTTGCAGTGAATATCCAAATTGCGCCGCGCGGCGATGAAGCTGCTTGATAACACGGTCCCTGTACTGCTGTTCGTAATGATCCGCACCCGGGTCGCGGTAGTCCATGCCGTAGCGCATCGCGTTATAAAACAGGACAGCGATCTTGCGCGCCGTCGCGGTCACGGCCTTGGCATTCCCGATCCGGCCGGCAAGGCGCCGGTAGAATGCGCCAAGCGCGGTATTGCTTCTTCCAACGGTCACCGCCGCAAGCCTCAGCGCGACTGTGATGCGGCTGCTGGTTTTGCGCGTGTGCGATGACAGTACCTTGCCACCGCTGATCTTGCAGCCGGGCGAAAGCGTGAGCCACGAAGTGAAATGCTTGGCGGTTGGCCATCGGCTCAGGTCCGTTCCGCATTCGCCGATCAGGCGCAGCGCAAGGAATGGACCGATGCCGTGGATTTGCGTCAGGTCGGTCCCCGCAAGCTGGTACATGGCCGTGCGCACATCGAAGCTGGGATCGCTGGGCATCTTGCTGCGATGCTTCGCCTTCGGCAGCGGTGCTTCCGGAATCGGGTGAGCGACATTGAGAATCGCGACAGCTCGTTCGATCTCAACGTCGCACTCGTCAATGCACTGCTGGTAAAAATCGTAGAGCGCAAGCGCCTGTTTCAGGGCGAACACGTGTTCGGGCTGGTAGTTGCCCACCAGCGCATGACGAATGGTCTCAAGGCTTTCCTTGCAACGGACGTCGCGCATTGCCGCCAGTCTGTCCGGATCGCGCTCGCCGGCGACGATCGCGCGAATGATCCGCATCCCAGTGACGCCCGTAATATCCGCGATCACATGGTGCAGCTGGATATTCATGAAGGTCAGCGCCTTCTGCATGTGCTGGATGTGCGCGGCGGCGTAGTCGGTATGCCTTTCGCGGGAACGCAGGTACGCGCGCAGTTCCGCGATGTCGCGGCCAGGCCGGAAACTTGCCCGCAGCAATCCGCACGCATGCAGCCGCTGCAGCCATTGTGCGTCGTTGACGTCGCTCTTCCTGCCGGGGACTGCGCGCGCCTCGCGTGCGTTGGCCAGAATGACTTCAAGGCCCTGGGACTCTAGCACCTCGTAGGCGGCGACCCAGTACACGCCGGTCGATTCCATCACGACCGTCTTTGTGCCGGTCGCGACGAGCCAGTCAGCCATGCGTTGCAGATCGCCGGTAAATGCCTGGAATGTCTGCACCGGCTCGTCGCACAAGTCGGGACTGACGGCGACAACATGGAACCGCGAACCGATATCGATACCGGCTGCGAACGGATGAATGATCGGTAACCCCGAGGGCTTGGATCGTGTTCGGTCTTTTGGCATGGCCCACCTCCTGGATAGTCAGGCGCAGGACGGGGACTCGGAATAAATCAATTTCCTAAACGGGGTCGTCCGAAGACGCCGCCACAGATGAGTCCGCAGCTTCCCCTGGGCCAGGTTCTTTGACGGGGTTCATGCCTCCAAGAAGCTTACGGCCACTGTCTCTGCGTGCATCGAGTGTACTCGCCCGGAGTTTCTATTCATGAGGGCCGCGCGCAAGCGCGTGGGACGGTTTTTTAAAATATCTCGCTCCATCTTCAGGCGAGCCACCTCCGCACGCAGCCGGGCCAGCTCCATCTGTTCCGGGCTTACTGGCTTTGTTCCAGCTCCCGCCAGCTTGCCTTCCCGGTCAGCCTTCACCCAGTTGTACAGCGTCTGTTCAACCACACCCAGTGTCGCCGCCACGGCTACCATGCTTTGCCCGGCCTTGACCAGCCGCACCGCTTCCAGCTTGAATTCGAGCGTGTACTGTGCCCGCTTTGCCTTGCCTGTCATCGTTCTTCTCCTTGCGTGAGTTTACCTGCTCAGCAAGGGATTCGTTTTTCAGGGGCAAGCTCAGGCGGACGTGCAGTAGGGGCACCTTGTTTGTGCTCGAATGAAACTCAAACATATTTGGCTGGGGATACTGATGGACGACACGAACATTTTTGACGGAGACGACGGGCTTTTTGAGTTTGGTACGTTGCTTCCGCTTTGGCTGTTCAATCCGAGACCGGAAAAGACGGTTGGATTGCCGGACAACACTCCGGTGTTGACGTGCCCGGTGGCAGACGAGGACGCTCACTGCCTTGCGACGGATTACCTCGAGTCATCCGTTAGGGAAACGCTGATCAATGGACCAACTGCCCAAGTTGCAGGCGAGACGGCGTCGACTTTTCCAGATGACGAAGCGGATCGACGCTCGATTGGGGGTGTCCGGAATTTTGTGTAAACGGGTTGAGGTTTAACCCGGCACCAGCCGCTCTTCGAACTGGATCGTGAAGCGGTTCAGTGCGGCCTTCCAGTCGCGGATCGGCATCGTCCACTTCTTGCTGATGTTGTTCAGGGCCAGGTAAAACAGCTTGGTGACGGCCTCATCGGTCGGGAACGAGCTGCGGGTCTTGATCACCTTGCGCAGGCTCATGTTGATCGATTCTATGGCATTCGTGGTGTAAATCACCTTCCTGATCTCCGGTGGGTAATCGAAGAACGGAATCACACGTGCCCAGTTGCGTCGCCAGCTCTGCCCGATGGACGGATAGTCCTTGTCCCACCTGGCCTCGAAGGCGCCCAGCATCTGTTCGGCCAGTTCGACGGTCGATGAAGTGTAAATCGTCTTCAGGTCGGCGGCGACTTCCCGCTGCATTTTCCACGGTACGAAGTTCAGGCTGTTGCGCACCATATGCACGATGCACAGTTGCACGGCCGCTTCTGGGTAGACCGCTTCAATGGCTTCGGGAAAGCCTTTAAGCCCGTCGACGCAGGCGATAAAGATGTCCTGCACGCCGCGCGTCTTGAGTTCAGTGACCACCTGCAGCCAGAACTTGGCTCCCTCGGTCTGGGCGATCCACAGGCCCAGGACTTCCTTGTGGCCGGCCATGTTCACGCCGATGGCCAGGTACACCGCCTTGGTCCGCACCGCGCCGCTGTCGCGCACTTTGACGTGAATGCAGTCGAGATAGACAATCGGATAAAGCGCGTCGAGCGCACGGGCCTGCCAGACCTTCACCTCATCACTGACTGCGTCGGTGACCGCCGAGATCAGCGTCGGCGAGACCTCCGTGCCGTACATTTCTTCCAGGTGCCCCTGGATCTCGCGCACGCTCAGGCCACGCGCATACAGCGAAATGATCTTGTCGTCGAAACCCGTCCAGCGCGTCTGATGGCGCTCCACCAGCTTCGGCTCGAACGCCCCCTGACGGTCGCGCGGGATATTGAGCGGCAACTCGCCAAACTCCCCCTGCAGCGTCTTGGTGCTATGACCATTACGGGTATTGCCCGTGGCATTGGTCACCGCTTCGCTCTTGCCATGGCCCAGGTGCTCGGACATCTCCGCCTCTAACGCACGCTCCACCAGCATCCTGGTAAGCTGCTTGAGCAGGCCGTTCTCGCCTATCAGGTCTTCCGGCTTCTGGTAATTCGCCAGCAGGCTGTCTGCCAGCTTGACGAGTTCAGGATCGGCTTTCTCTCTTTTATTGCGTTTCGCTACGGTCATCTATGCTCCTGTTGCTGGCAGTCTCCTGCCAAATGACCGTTTACACAAAACTTTTTACACCCTCGCTCGATCGGTGAATTGAACGCGTAAACGAGCCTCCCTGCTCGCATTTTTCATACGCATGACGGATTGCTCCCATGGACCGATCGCAACAGATTTCGCGCGATCACCAGATTCGCCAGAGCGAACAGGCTGAACAGTTGCGCGGTGTTCTTGGCCAGGCCCTTGTATCGGGTCTTGCGATGGTGAAACAGGTTCTTGACGATATGAAACGGATGCTCAACCCGCGAACGGATCTGCGCCTTGGTTCGCTCGAGCGCGATTACCAAGTCCTTCAGCGTCCCCTCCAGCATCGCCTTGATCTTTCCCCGCTTGGCAGCGACGTGCCACTTCACGGTCTTGCCCGCCATTTCCTCGCGCTTGTCTACGCCAATGTAGCCCGCATCGGCGAACGCCTGCTCCTCATGTCCGTGCAGCAGGGCATGCGCTTGCGATACATCCGACACGTTGGCCGCCGTGCCAACCACGCTGTGGATCAGGCCCGAATCGGCATCGACGCCAACGTGGGCTTTCATCCCAAAGTGCCATTCGTTTCCCTTCTTCGTTTGATGCATTTCCGGGTCACGACTCTTCCGGGCGTTCTTGGTCGACGGCGGCGCTTCAATGATCGTCGCGTCAACCAGTGTGCCTTCTTTCATCATCAGCCCACGCTCGCACAGCGAGATGCCAATCTCGTCGAACAACTTCCGTGTCAGTTCGTGTTCGATCAGCAGGCGCCGGAACTTCAACAGCGTGGTTGCATCAGGCACGTTCTCGACTGCCAGATCGATGCCGGCGAAGGCGCGCAGCGCGATGCTGTCATACAGCGCGTCTTCCAGTCCTTCGTCCGACAGTCCGTACCACTGTTGCAGGAAGTAGATTCGCAGCATTCGCTCCAGGCCAATCGGTGGGCGCCTCGCGTGCCCTTCGGATAGTGCGGCTCGATTGCCGAAAGCAAGCGCTGCCACGGAACGACCTTCTCCATCTCGACCAGGAAGCGTTGGCGCCTCGTCACTCGCTTCTTGCCTGCAATTTCCGCTTCCGCGAAGCCGATCTGCCTCTTCATCATCGTGAGTCTGTTCCGTGAGTTACCTTCTATAACGTCCTCAGCTATGCCAGCGATGACCACCGAGCTGAATAAATCAGCGTTTCCTTAGTTTCGGGTATTACAAGGCGGACGACTTTTTCGTCATTGCAATCTGTCTGCGGTTTGGTTACACGCAGGTCTACTGGGTCGCGGAGATAAGTGACCCGGAAGTCTATGAGTCTATTGAGATGTGGATGCGGGTGGGGCAAGTTCCTATTATGTTTTGTGTCCGTGAAGGTGAGCAAAGGCGTCTGTTGTTTCACGTTGTAGATATGCCCTTGTTCACTCCGCACGTTGACGAATTCTGGTCTTGACCGGAGCACGCGCCGACCGCGCTCAAATGGCAAGCGATGGCCTCGCTAGTTGCTAGATGGCGCTTTCAGACGGATGCGGTGACCGAGATTGCGGGTTTCCAGAAGTGGCACGTCTTTGGGAGTGTGTTGCTCACAAAGCGGTGGGAACGGTTCATAAACGAAGGCGCGGTCGTCACGAACTCAAGGATTGCGAAAAACGCTGAGGCACTGGATTAGCCTCGCTTGGCCTTTAGAGGCACCCAAGCCTTTCGAAGCTCCGCGAAATCGAGCCGCATCACTTCCTGGGAGAAGAACGCCGCAGTGATTTCTGGAATTCTTCTTCGGACTGCACCTTGTCTGCAAGCGCGGCCTTGAGACCCTCCTCGGCATCATGCAACAGGACGAGCCGACCGTCCTCGGCTTCGAGAGCGTGGTAGTAATTCAGCTTTCGGGCGTCGACAATCGCGACGTATGCCGCACCATTTTTCGTCAAGACTTTCTCGGCACCTGCGACGACGTCTTCGGCGAGCTCAGTCAGTCACGAAGAGGCCCGACTGTCCGCGACACCCACGCATGTCACGCTCCCACCGCCGACCTGTACGTAGCTGCCCTCAGCATCGGCCTTCTGACCGACTCGTACCCCTGAATCGGCAGTACGGAAAGCATAGGCACGATGGTCCGGTGCCGATATCAAGGGAAAAAATCGGTAAGCGAGTGGAAGGCCGGCGCGGCAGCAGGCGGAGCCCTTCGGACATCTGCGACGGGTTCGCACAACGCAGAGCAAATCGTGAAGGAGGTAATCCAGAGTTCTTGCAAGGACCAAGCTCCGCTCTAGGTCGTTGAGAACACGACGGCCGCGCTGTCGCCGACCTGCGTGAAGCTGCGAACAAACCGGTACGCCTGCCCGTCGATTTCCATCTGGTTCGCACCGGAATGAGTCAATTCGAGCATCTCATTGGCGAGTCTGGCCGAAATCGCCCCTTGCTTCTTGAGGTCTTCGGGCAGACCTGCCGGGTCGCCAACATATACAGTGCAAACATCGCTTCCGTGACGCATCATTACCACGCTCGTTGCTCCGTCAAGGGAGAGTTCGAGATATTCGGCTAGTATCTGCAGCGATTCAGGTAAATGCCCACGTTCGCCAAGCGGCTGTTCGGGTGTGTTCACCATTCTGTATCTCCTTGTTGCGTTGGCGACTTGTTAAAAGAGCGCCCGCTCGACGGCGCCAGTTCCACTATAAGCGGCTTCATAGCGAAAGCGAAATGTCTCGAAGCACCGAGCTTAGGTAAGATTTTCGACCCCTGTTCCCTTTCTCTCCAGAGGAAAACGCCCGCCCGCTGCGATGGAATATGATGTCCGGAAAGCGGAGGTCGCGGCTATGTGCACGAGTTACGAACCCAATCCACACGAGCGTTTTGAGGCGTACAGGCTGTTCCAGGCGCCTGATTTTGACTACAAGCGCGAGATTTACAAAGACTACGCGGCGCCGATTTTTCGGCGCCGCGAGGACGGTTGGTGTACGCACCCGGCGACGTTCGGAATGGTGCCCCGCAAGCGCATTCCCGCTGGCGTTCGTCCATATGACACGATGAACGCCCGCGCCGAGACGATTGGCGAAAGGCGCAGCTTCTCCAGCGCATGGACCCGCCTCCAACTCTGTCTGATACCTTGCCGAGCATTCTTTGAGCCCAACTACGAATCGGGAAAGCCTGTCCGTTGGCGTATCAATCTGGCGAGCGAACAACCGACGGCCATTGCCGGGCTGTGGCGAACGTGGGAAGAGGCCGACGGTGAGGCGTCGCTGTCGTTCACGATGCTCACAGTGAATGCCGACACACATCCGTTGATGAGGCGATTCCACAAACCTGGTGACGAAAAACGGTCTGTCGTCGTCATTCGACCTGAAGACTACCAGGATTGGCTTTCATGCCACACCATGGACGAAGCGCAGTCGTTTCTGCAACTCTACCCGGCGGAGGAAATGCACGCAGAGGCGTTCCCGTTGCCACCAAGAGCGCCTCGTACAAAACCTGCTGGCGGTGGCCAGCCAACGCTGCTCGACTAGTCGGGCTGATTGTTATGCCTCAACGTCTGGCCTACCAGGAGGAACACGTGATGCAATACGCCACGTGGTCCCGTCGGGCCCGTGCGCTGCTGATTGACAGCATTTGGTGGACCGTGCTCGTGCTATTCGTCCCGGTCGGACCGTCGACGGAAGATTTGCTGAATGCTCCCGCACTGGCCGGTCCGTCTATCCTCTTCTGGCTGACAGTCGCCCAATGCATTCCGGTGGTCATGACGGGAGTCATGTGGGCCATCTGGGGCACTTCCCCGGGCAAACGGGCATTGGGTCTGCGCATTGTCGATTCCGATACGGGACAGGCAATGACGGCAAAACAAGCCGCCGTGCGAACGTTGGGTTATCTGGTCTGCTTCGCGACCTGCGGTGCCGGATTTCTCTGGATGCTGTTCAACCCGCGCAGACAGGGATTGCATGACCGCATGGCGAACACCGTGGTCATTGACGAGAAATTGCCGAAGGCCCGCAGTTGACACAGTTATGCGGAAGCGAAGGCGCCCGTCCCGCCCGCACGAAGAATCTATTCGGCTGACCACAACGCATCCGCAGTCTTTGGAGCCTTGACTTGCAGGATTCGGTCGAGCGACAAGCCGATGTAACTCAAGCCCAAGCCATTCGGGAGCTGCGGTGGCTGCGGCAGTGCGACCGGACGCTCGCCCAGCGCACTCAGCGCCGGTCAATTCCAGGTTGCTGAATAAGCAGGTCAATCGCAACAGCCGCTCGATTTCTGCGAGGACGTTACCGAAGTGCGCTCCTGCCCCCGCCGTCCGGCAGCCGCCATGCGAGCCATGGCGTACCCCATCCGTCCGAGTTTGTGCCGCGCGCCGTCAGTCTGGCCGAGCGACGTCGCAAGCCTATGTAATCCCTAAGCCGGACGAGCCGGAACCAAACAGGTAGTACGATGCGTAGCCATATAGCCAGCCGATGCCGAAGTGAACCATGAAGGCCGATCTGATTGAGCGTTACGCGGCGAATTTGCACGGCGTGCTGTCGTGCTTTGACCGAATCCTGATCACGGGCACGCTGCCTGGCGCGTGCTACGCAGCGGGCATGACGAGTTTTCTGAACGCCAACGGCATTCGCCTATTCGACTACGCCAGGTTCGCCGAACCGCTGCGCGAACGCATCCGTGTGCGCGCGCAAGAGGTCTGCGCTGCCGCCGGCATCGAGATTGAGCACGTCAACAAGAGCCACATCCGCAAGGAAGATCTGGTGGCACGCGTGCTGCAGGGGCGTGGCGATGCACCCGGGCTGGTGCACGTCATCTCGGCGATGGAGGCCTGCCCGAGCTACAAGCCGTGGCACGACAAGAGCAGCGGCAAGACCTACCTGCGCCCCGAGACGGGCAAGTGTCTGCACTACTACTTCTACTTCATCGATGACGAACTCGGGCTGTGCTACCTCAGGGTCCCGACCTGGGCACCGTTCGGCTTGCAGTTCTACTGCAATGGCCACGGCGCCGTGGCCCGTGCGCTCAAGCGCGAGGGCATCGGGTTCGTGCAGGCCGACAACGCCTTTTTGCGCATTGCCGATATGGACCGTGCACAGGCCATCGCCGACGCGCTGAGCCCCGATATGCTGCATGAGCGACTGGACCGCTACGCGCAGTGGCTGTGCCCGGTGCTCGACGTGTTCGGCCAGACCTACCACTGGAGCCTGCGGCAGGCCGAGTATTCCACTGACCTGATGTTCCGCAGCCAACAGACGCTGGTGCCGCTGTACGACGTGCTGTCGCGTCAGGCGGTGCTGGCCGCGCACGCCGGGAAAGTAGCCGGCTTCCTGGGCAAGAAGGTCACGCCGCAATTGGCGCAGGAGATCGGCTCGCGGCTGTCCACCCGCATCGAGGGACGCTGCATCAAGCACCATATGGGCGTTGCCAGCGTCAAGGTTTACGACAAGTTCTCCCATGTGTTGCGGATAGAAACCACCATCAACGACGTGAGCTTCTTCAAACACCACCGCAAGGTGGAACACAGGAATGGCCAAAGCACCTACGAACTCGCAGCGTTGAGGAAAACCATCTACAGCCTGTTCGACCTGCGCGAGATCATGCTGGGCTGCAACCAGCGCTACCTCGCGTTTTTGTCGAGTCTGGATGACCCCAGCGCAGGTGAGCGCGACCTTCAACGTTTGAGCCAGTCCCGCGTGGGCAGTAATGAGCGCAGGGTCAAAGGACTCAACTTCTTCAACGGCGGCGAGCAAGCACTGCTGCGTGCCTTGCAGCGCGGCGAGTTCAACGTGCATGGCCTGCGCCGTGCCGATCTGGCCAGGCATGTGGACATGAGCGCCCCGGTGCTGTCCCGACAGCTCTCGCGACTGCGCACACTCGGCTTGATCAAGAAGGTGGCCCATACCTACCGCTACTACCTCACGCGTCTGGGCCGTGCCGCCATCGCTGCTGCCTGTTCTCTCACCCGTTTCAACATCGTTCCAATTCTGGCCGCAGCACACTGAAGTCTTCTCACAAATCGCGAAGACTTAACTTTTTAGTTACTAGACACGAACCCATCGCACCTTGAACTCATATCGCTCAAACGGACCGCCTGAATTCGCCGAGGAAATGTGTAATAGTGCGATGGGAATGCCCTGGTGACAGATACCGAAGGACGGTTCCCGGCCAGCGCTGGACTATTGCACCGCAGGGATGACGTCCCCGGTCATGTCACCGCCCAGGCTGCGCTTGTATGCCTGTGCCACTACTGCCGCCGGCACTCCGTTCGCAGGGTCCCGTCCCATGGACGCGAGCGTCTCGGCAATCCAACCGGGGCTGACGGTGTTCACGCGCGCCTTGCCTCGCAATTCGAGCGCTGCGGACCGGGTAAATGCCTCCACACCGGCGTTCACAACGCTCACTGCGGCGCTGCCCTCCATTGGCTGCTGGGCGAGGACACCGCTGGTGAGGGTAAGCGAGCCACCTTGGGACACGTGGCCGACTGAGCACCGAACGAGATTGACCTGGCCCATCAGCTTGTTTTTAAGGCTAAACGCGAAGTCCTCATCTGACAGTGCGCCCAAGGGAGCGAATTTCGCTGCGCCGGCTACGCAAATCACAGCATCAATCGTGCCGACTTTGGAGTACATCGATTCGATGGACGCCTTGTCCGATATATCTACGCTTATGGCAGAGCCTTTTCGGCTTGCCGTAATCACCTCGTGCTCCGGCGAAAGTAGCTGAACAATCTCTCTTCCGATTAAACCCGTTGCGCCAACGACCAGTACTCGCATATGCCCTCCTGAAGTCTGCAGCAAGCGGCCCGCAGCGTCGGGAGCGACGAACTCCCTATGCCGCGATGCCTGGGAAACGACGCTGATATCGTACTGCTAGCGGGCGAGGCGCGCGGGGGCTTGTTCGAAAGCTAGACCCGAGCTGTGAGATGCTTCGCTCGCGCTTCGATGGGCTGTCGCCGGCGCCGCAACCGAAGCCGTGCCAATGTCCGTTGCTCCAAACTTCCAAGTGGCGTTTGCCTTCGCACGTCCGCGAGTCAGGGCCAGATAGAACCATGCAGCAGTTCAACGCGTGCAGAAGCCGCTTCTCGGAAATCCAGCGTTTCCGCTCGACGAGGTCCTGATGCATGATGGCAACCTGTCATGCGGGACCGCCAAAGCTGATGACGCCAAGGCGAAGCCAATACCACAACGCCTGCCAGAAGCTGACTGACTCGGCCGGTGTCTCTCGAGTGATACTCATCGCATTCTCGTGCGCTAGCTGACTGGGTTCCATGCAAAGCTCCGGCTCAACTTATGAACCTGCGCCCCTCGGCCGCGTACAAGAGGTGACAGCGCGAACCGAGTGGCAATGATAGTTATGTCATCTCGTCCGCGCGGACGGCCATCGGCGCACCGACGTTTACTGTTTTTACCGATGCCTTGGGGCGGCACGCTTTTCGGCTGCGGCAAAGTGCGCGAGTAGTTACTCGAGCACGCGACTCATTTCGGTCAGTAAGTCGTCGTCGCTCAGGCCGCGCTCTCTTGCCCCTGTCATGACGGCCTCGAATCCTGCCACTTCCGGAACGATGAGGCCGCCGACATCGAGCGACTGAACCATGCTCGCGAGTCCGGCCATGCCCGGTTCGTCATCGACGCCGAAACTGGCAGTGGGCACATCAAAGTCACTCGGTCGTTGATGTTTGAGAACGGCGGCCAGCTGGTCGTGCACATCGCCTCCGTAAGGCCGGTGCCGGACTATCGGACGGGAGCTTGGCTACACGGAGTGGCTCAGGCGGCGAAACCTGGAGAAGAGGCAGTGAGAAAAGTCGGATGTGCTGTTCATCTTCTTTACTAACGAACGTTGGTTGACCATCCAGTCGGCGGTATCGAAGAACGAATGCAGCAGTCGCTCGCGCAGTGCCTCGGAGAGCCCGACGTCTTCCATTGCCCACGCCATGCAGCGCAGCCACTGGTCGCGCTCGCCCGAGGCGATCGTAAACGGCAGATGCCGCGCCCGCAGACGCGGATGGCCAAAGCGGCTGATGTAGTGATCCGGGCCGCCCAGCCAACCGCACAGGAACCAGAAGAACTTGTCGCGCGAGCCTTCGAGCGTCGGCGGATGCAGCGCATGGATGCCGGCGAAATCCGGCTCGAGGTCCATCAGGTCGTAAAAACGGTCGACGAGTTCGCGCACGCGCGCCTCGCCGCCCACGAGTTCGAAGGCCGTCGGTTGCGCCGGCGCTTCGTCGATTGGATCGCTCATACGTGAAGACAAAAGAGATTCGAAAAATCAGGCATCGCGCAACGACTGCAAGGCCGGGCGTGTCAATACGTGGCGCAGACTCAACCACCCGCCGACGCCCGCGCAGGCGATGCCGGCGGCCACGCCAACCGGCAGCATCCACGGGTCGAACTCGAGATGAAACTCGAAGACGCGCGTGGCAAGCACCCAGCCGATCGCCTGCGCGCCGAGCGCCGCCATCAGCCCGGCGAGCGCGCCGACCGCAACGAATTCCGCCACCTGCACCGCCCGCACCTGCCGGTGCGACGCGCCCAGCGCGCGCAGCAGCGCGGATTCTCGCATACGCTCGTCGCGTGTGCCGGCGAGCGCGGCGTACAGCACCAGCACACCCGCCGCGAGCGTGAAGGCGAACAGGAACTGCACCGCGCCGATCACCTGCACCAGCACGCGCTGCACCTGAGCCAGGATCGGGCCGGTATCGATCGCCGTGAGGTTCGGATACTCGGCGATCAGGCCATCGATCGCCGTGCGCCTGTCCGGCGGCAAATGGAAGCTCGTGATGAACGTCGCTGGAAAATCCTGCAACGCTGCGGGCGGCATCAGCACGAAGAAGTTGACCTTGAACGAGCCCCAGTCGAGCTTGCGCACGCTCGTGACGGGTGCGTCGACCTGCAGACCGGTCACATCGAAGCGCAGCATATCGCCCGGCTTGACGTTGATCAGCTTGGCGAGACCCTGCTCGATCGAGATCTGCGGCTTCGTTGTGTCGCCGTACCAGTTGCCCGCTTCGATCCGGTTGTCGTCGGGCAGGCTCACCGTGTACGACAGGTTGAATTCGCGGTCCACGAGGCGTCGCGCATCCTCGCTACTGTACGAATCCGGATTGACCGGCTTGCCGTTGATCGCGATCAGGCGGCCGCGCACCATCGGCGACAGCTCCGCGCCGGCCAAGCCATGCGCGCCCAGGTATTGCGTGACCACGTCGCGCTGATCGGGCTGGATGTCGATGATGAACTCGTTGGGCGCATCGGGCGGCGTCGATTTGCGCCATCCTTGGACCAGATCGTTGCGCGTCATCGCGATCAGCAGGAGGCACATCAGGCCGATGCCGAGCGCCGTGATCTGCAGCGCACTGGCGCTGCTGCGGCGTTCGAGCGAAGCGAGCGCATAGCGCCAGCCGATACCGGCATTCACACGCTCGCTGCGCACGAGCCGCGAGGCACCCCACAGCGCAAGCCGTGCGATGACGGCGAATACGAGCAGCCCACCCGCGAAGCCGCCCGCTACGATGCCCCCGAGCTTCAACTCGCCCGCCGCGACAATCAGGAGCGCCGCGAACAGCACGATACCGAGCGCGTAGGCCGCCCACGCGGTGCGCCCCTCTTCGCCCCACTCGCGACGCAGCACACGCACCGGGGGCACGCGCGTCAGCGGCAACAGCGGTGGCATCGCGAAGCCGAGCAGCAGCACAAGGCCCGCCGCAACGCCTTCGACAGCGGGCCATACGGTCGGCCAGGGCAGCACCACATCGATCAGACTGCCAAGCCATGCGAGCAGCGCAAGATGCCCCGCAAAGCCAAGCGCGACACCGGCTACGCCGCCCGTCACACCGAGCGCGACGAATTCGAGCGTGAACAGCGAGCGCAGCGTCTTCTGACTGACGCCGAGGCAGCGCATCGCGGCACAGCCGTCGAGATGCCGGCGCATGAAGCGATGCGCGGTCATCGCGATGGCGACCGCGGCAAGCAGCGCGGTCAGCAGCGAAACGAGCGTGAGGAAGTGGCTTGCGCGATCGAGCGTCTGACGCACCTGCGGCTGGCCTTCCTGTAGTGACTCGAGCGCGACGCCGCGCATCTTGCCGCCGTCCACGCGCGTGTGCGACCACGCTGCGAATTTCGCTACGGCTTCGTCCGGTCCTGCCACCAGCAGCCGGTAGGTGACACGACTGCCATAAGCAATCAGGCCGGTCGACGCGAGGTCATCGGCATTGAGCATCAGGCGCGGCGAGAAATTGACGAACGCGAAGCCGCGATCCAGTTCGCGGGTGATGATCGCGCCGATCGTGAAGGTCCGGCTACCCACCTTCACCGCGTCGCCGACGTGCAGCTTCAGCGAATCGAGCAGTTCCTGATCGCCCCACACGACGCCCTTCGGCGGAATCGCGTCGGCGGGACGATCCGGCGCACCGGGCGCCGTTGCGATGCGCAGCGCGCCACGCAACGGATAACCGGCCGACACCGCCTTTAGCGCCGCAAGGCGCGACACCGGCTGCGCTACGGTCGAACTGATCATGCTGGGGAAAATGGCGGTGGTCGCCGTGTGGAGATCGAGCGCCTGGGCCTGCTGGCTGAACTGCGGATCGACGGGATGATCGGCGCGCACGATGAAATCGGCGGCGATCATGCGCCGCGCATCCCGTTCGAGCCCTTGATGCAGCCGGTCCGCGAGGAAGCCTACGCTGGCGAGCGCCGCCACCGCAAGCACCAGCGCGAGCAGCAGCATGGACAGCTCGCCTGCGCGCCAGTCGCGCAGCGTCATGCGCCCGGCCTGCGCGAGAAGATCAGACAGCGTGAAGCGGCGGGCCGTCCTCGCTTGCTGCGAGACACGCACCGAAACATTCAAGCGATCACTCAATCGTGCCGGCTCCTTGCGAGGCGCGACACCATGTGGTTCGCCATGCCGCGAAAACCGCCCTGCACGCCTCGCCACAGACGCGGCAGCGCCCACGCGGCCGCCATCAGAAAACCGATCAGGAGCAGCAGGAACAGGAACGGCAAGAACAGCGCAAGCAGCAGCCCGCCGAACACCAGCCCATCCTCCGCCGACGACGCTATCACGTTCGACACCGGTTCTGGCGACAGGTTGATGAGCGCCCGCGTCCCAGCCTTTGCGAGATGGGCCGTGCCTGCGAGCGTACCGCCGGCGAGCGCGGCGACGGTCAGCAGCGCCGGATCGGCGTGGCCGAGCGCGCCGACGGCGAGCATCGCGCCGGCAGGAATGCGGATGAAGGTATGGATCGCGTCCCACAGCGAATCGACCGCGGGAATCTTGTCGGCGAGGAATTCGGCGACGGTGAGCACGGCCGCCGCGCCGATGACCCACGGCGACGACAGCACGGAAAGCGTAGCAGGAAGATGGATGAGGCCGAGGCGTTCGAACACGCCGGCGAGCAGCACCGTCAGATAGAGGCGAAGGCCGCTGCCCCATGCGAGGCCCGCTGCAAGCGAAAGTGGTTCAAGCATTGCTGCCTCCAGGTGCACTGCGTGCGCCCTGCGGGGCGCACCGCACGTGCCACACACCCTGCACGCACCGCAGTGACAACAGGCACGACGGACGCAACGGCGGCACGATGACGGTCTCGCTGCGCCGATCGGTCGTGTCAGACCCCAAGCGACGCCAGACCAGCCGCACGAGCTATTTTGAGACTGGATCCGGCTTCATTATAGCCACGTTGATTCGCAGTCCGCTGAATCTCTCGCGTTCGAACCTTCGAGACATTGGCGGGTGCGGCGGACCGGCCAGCCCGCGTAGTGCTCAGTGCCCCGCTCAATGCCCCGAAGAAAGCTTGAGCCCGACCAGCCCGACGACGATCAGCGCCGCGCTGGCGACGCGCGCCAGCGTCAGCGCTTCGCCCATCATGACAATGCCAAAAATGAATGCGCCGACCGCGCCGATCCCCGTCCAGACGGCGTAAGCCGTGCCGAGCGGCAACTGGCGCATGGCCATCGCGAGCAGGATGAAACTGCCGAGCGCGGTCACCACCGTGAATGCCGATGGCCAGAAACGGGTGAAACCTTCGGAAGACTTGAGACCGGCCGCCCACGCGACTTCGAGCAAACCGGCGATCAATAGAAGAATCCAGGACACGGGGACCTCCATGGGTTAGATGGGGCCGTCCCCGATGAATCGAACGTGCAAGGTCGTCCTTACAGCGTCACTATCATATCAAATCGATTTAGTTGGGCTCGCGTGCCATATCGCCGGGCATATATCTCAGAGCGCGCCGACCAGCCGGTAGCCGACCCCGGTTTCGGTCACGATGTGCTCTGGCTGCGCCGGATCGCGTTCCAGTTTCTGCCGCAGATGCGCCATGTAGATGCGCAGATAGTGATGGCTTTCGACATGCGACGGCCCCCAGACGTCGCGCAGCAACTGGCGGTGCGTCAGCACACGGCCGGCGTGACGGACGAGCGTCGCCAGCAGCCGGTATTCGATCGGCGTCAGATGAACCGCCACGCCGTCGCGCGAAACCTGTCGCAGCGCCAGATCGACTGTGACCGCGCCGAACTGCACCTGCGGCGAATCGTTCGCGCCGCCCTGGTTGCGGCGGCGCATGTGCGCGCGAATCCGCGCGAGCAATTCCGACACGCCGAACGGCTTGGTCAGGTAGTCGTCGGCGCCGGCGTCCAGCGCGGCGACTTTCTCGGTTTCCTGGGTGCGCGCCGACAACACGATGATCGGCAGATCGCTCCAGCCGCGCAGTTCGCGGATCACGTCGAGGCCGTCGGTGTCCGGCAGGCCGAGATCGACGATCACCAGATCGGGTTTGCGCGTCGCGGCTTCGACGAGTCCCTGCTTGCCGGTTTCCGCGTCATGAACCGCGATGCCCTCGCCTTCCAGCGACGCGCGCACAAAACGCCGGATCTGTTTTTCGTCTTCGATCAGTACGACGGTAATGCTCGGGTCACTCATGGGTCGGCTTTGAGTTCTGCGGGGAGGTTCCTGCCGACGCGGGCGTCGAATCGACCGGCAGATCGTGGGGAATGGAAGACGGCATATCGGTGGCGTCTGCTGTGTGGTCCGGCACGGAAACCGATGTCGCGGGTTCGTCTGCGAGGCCGGGTTCGTCGACCAGGGATTCGTCCGGGGATTCAAGCGCTTCGGGCGACGACGGCGGCGGCGTTTCCACCGGCAGCGTGAACCAGAAGCGCGCGCCTTCGACATGCCCGTCCGCCGCCATGCGATTGACCGCGCCGATTGTACCGCCATGCGCATCGACGATCGCACGGCAGATCGCCAGACCCAGCCCGATGCCGGGCTTCGCCGATTCCTTCTCGCCGCGCGTGAATTTCTCGAACACTCGCGCTTCCATACCGGCCGGCAGGCCCGGGCCGAAATCGTCGACGATGACGCGCACGAACGGTTTGCCATCGTCTTCGACAAGCTCGCCACCGATCACGAGCGGTGTATCCGGCGGCGCATATTTGGCGGCGTTCTCGAACAGGTTCGAGAACAGGCGCTCCATCAGCACGGCGTCGAGCTGCAGCAACGGCAGGTCCAGCGGCAACTTCACCTGCACCGGGTGCCGCACGAGCACGCGACGGCAGGCGCGCAGCGCAGCACCGACCGTCTCTTCGAGCAGTGACCACTGCCGGTTCAGCTTCAGCCCGCCCGCCTGAAGCCGCGCCATGTCCAGCAGGTTCGTGACGATACCGGTCATCCGCAGCGCCTCTTCGTGAATCGCTTCCACGAGATCGTCGCCGGGCAGCGGCTCGGGATGCGATTCGCGCGTCTGCGCAAGCATCGACGAGAAACCGACGATGGCGGTCAACGGCGTGCGCAGATCGTGCGATATGGCCGACAGCAACGAATTGCGCAACCGCTCCGACTCCATGTTCACCAGCGCATCGCGCGCGATGTCCACGTAGTGGACGCGCTCGAGCGCGAGCGCGATCTGGGCGGCGAACGCGTCGAGCATGCGCTGCTGCTCGGGCACGTTGAGTTCGCGCTCGTCTTTGGTCACGACGGCGAGCACGCCGCGCGTGCGCATCGGCGCTTTCAGCGGCAGATACAGCGCCGCGGCGGCGGGCAGCGTGTCGGTGCCGTGGCCCGCCGGCTTCTGCTGGTCGTAGACCCACTGGCCGACGTCGATATCGAGCGCGCTGCCTTCGAGCGTGATCGCCGCGTCGGCCTCCTCGATCTTCTGCTTAACCTGATCGGCGCTGTCCGGCAGCAGGATCGCGACGCGTGCTCGGAACACCTCGCTCACATGCCGGCTGCCGATCTCGACAATCTGTTCGGTCGCGAGCGCCGCCGCCAGCTCGCGCGCCATCGCATACATCGCGCCGGTGCGCTGCTCGCGACGTCGCGCGACGCTCGCCTCGCGCCGCAGACTCGAAGTCAGATGGCTGATCACGAGCGAAGTCAGCAGCATGCTGAAGAACGTCAGCAGATATTGCGTATCCGATACCGACAACGACATGCGCGGCGGCACAAAGAAGAAATCGAATGCCGCCACGCTAAGAAACGACAGCACGACGCCCGGCCCGCGCCCGAGCTTCACGGCGGCGAAGATCACACCGAGCAGATACAGCATCACGAGGTTGGTCAGATCGATGCGGTCGAGCAACTGGCTCGCGACCAGCGTGATACCTGCGCAGATCGCCAGCGCCCAGGCATACGCGTGCGGCGGCGAGCGGCGCTCGCGGGCCGCGCTCATTGCATCGCGCCATGCGCGTGCGCCTGCGTCGAGCAGCGTGTGGCGCTCGACGCCTTCCTGTCCCGAAGACTCACGGATCAAGGTCAGCTCGACATCGCCTGCGCGTTCGGCGATACGGTCGCCCAGCGGCCGACGCAGCAAGCGCGTCAAGCCCGAACGCGACGACGCGCCCGCCACCAGCTTCGAGACGTTGCGCACGCGCGCGTAGCCGATCAGTGCCGCGACGGCGTCGCTACCGGCCAGCGTCGCTGTTTCAGCGCCGAGTTCCGCCGCGAGTTTCAGCGCATTCAGCGTGCGTTCGCGGCGTGCATCAGGCAGCCGCTGGAGCTTGGGCGTTTCGACGTAGACAGCGATCCAGTCGGCTTTCAGCGCCGCGGCAAGGCGCGCGGCCGCACGTACGAGGGTCGGTGCCTCCGGACCGGGACCGACGCACACGAGCAGCCGGTCGCGCGCCTGCCAGATACGCTGGATCGAACGGTCGGCGCGATATTCGCGCATCTGTGCATCGACGCGATCCGCCGTGCGCCGCAACGCCAGTTCGCGCAGCGCAATCAGATTGCCCTTGCGAAAGAAGTTGCGCACCGCCCGCTCGGCCTGCTGCGCCATATACACCTTGCCGTCGCGCATCCGGTCGAGCAATTCTTCGGCGGGCAGGTCGACGAGTGTCACTTCGTCCGCGCGATCGAACACGCGGTCAGGCACGGTCTCCCAGACGCGGATGCCGGTGATCTGGCCAACCACGTCGTTGAGGCTTTCGAGATGCTGGACGTTGACCGTCGTGTAAACATCGATGCCCGCGTCGAGCAGTTCGTAGACATCCTGCCAGCGCTTCAGGTGACGCGCGCCCTGCACGTTCGAATGCGCCAGTTCGTCGACGAGAATCAGCTGCGGTTTACGCGCGAGCGCCGCATCCAGATCGAATTCGCCGAGCTTGCGGCCGCGATACTCGATCTGCGCGAGCGGCAGCACATCGAGGCCGTCGAGAAGCGCGGCCGTCTCGCTGCGCCCGTGCGTCTCCGCGATGCCCACCACCACATCGACGCCATCCTCCTTGCGCCGGCGGGCTGCCTGCAACATCGCATACGTCTTCCCCACACCGGCCGACGCGCCAAAGAAAATCTTCAGCTTGCCGCGCTGGCTTTTCGCTTCATCGCGTTGCAGCTTGTCGAGCAACTCGTCGGGATCGGGTCGGTTCATGCGTGGTGGTTGTCATGTTGCCGTGGGCGTGCGCTGCCGGTTCGGTGTCGTCGCGCAAACGGCGGTTTATCTTTGCATGGTCGCATGGCTGTAAAACGACCGCAAACGGCAAAGGCGGTGCCGCAGCGCGGCACCGCCTTCAGGAGCTTCATGCACTGCCGCAGATCAGCCCTGGTGCGCCTGATCGAGCGCCAGGTTCAGCTGCAGCGCATTGACGCGCGACTCGCCCAGAATGCCGAACTGGCGCCCGCTCGTATAACGCTCGACGAGCGCCTGCACATCGTTAGGGTTCATCTTGCGCGCCTTCGCCACACGGTCGATCTGATACGCGGCCGCCGCGGGACTGATCTCAGGATCGAGACCGCTGCCCGACGACGTCACGAGATCGACCGGCACCGGCTGCGACATATCGGTACCGGCAGCCTTCAGCGCGTCGATGCGGCCTTTGACTTCGTCGGCAAGCGCCGGATTGGTCGGTCCGAGATTCGAAGCCGACGAGCCCTGCGCGTTGTACGGCATCGGCGAAGTGGCCGACAGACGGCCCCAGAAGTACTGCGGCGCGTCGAACTGCTGGCCGATCAGCTTCGAGCCGACCACCTTGCCGTTCGCTTCGATCAGGCTGCCATTGGCCTGATCGTTGAAGACCGCTTGTCCAACCGCGGTCATCACCGCGGGATAAGCCAGTCCGGTGATGGCGCTCAGCACGGCGAAGATCACGATCAGCGGACGAAACAGGGATTTCATGATTAACAGTTCCTTTTTGGAGCGCAGCGTTCAAACCCAGCCAAACGCGGCCAGCACCATGTCGATCAGCTTGATGCCGATAAACGGCACGATGATCCCGCCGAGGCCGTAAATCAGCAGATTGCGGCGCAACAGGATCGCCGCGCCAAGCGGCCGGTAACGCACGCCCTTCAGCGCCAGCGGAATCAGCAGCACGATGATCAGCGCGTTGAAGATCACCGCCGACATGATCGCGGACGCCGGCGTCGCGAGATGCATCACGTTGAGCGTATTCAGCACCGGATAGGTGGTCGCGAACGCGGCCGGGATGATCGCGAAATACTTGGCGACGTCGTTGGCGATCGAGAACGTCGTGAGCGAGCCGCGCGTCATCAGCATCTGCTTGCCGATTTCGACGATCTCGATCAGCTTCGTCGGGTTCGAATCGAGGTCCACCATGTTGCCGGCTTCCTTCGCCGCCTGCGTGCCGGTGTTCATCGCCACGGCGACGTCGGCCTGCGCGAGCGCGGGGGCGTCGTTGGTGCCGTCGCCCGTCATCGCCACGAGCCGCCCTTCGGCCTGGTGCGCGCGGATCGTCGAGAGCTTCGCTTCCGGCGTGGCTTCAGCAAGGAAATCGTCGACACCCGCTTCGGCCGCGATTGCCGCGGCGGTCAGACGGTTGTCGCCGGTCACCATCACGGTCTTGATGCCCATCTTGCGCAACTCGGCAAAGCGCTCCTTGATGCCGCCCTTCACGACGTCCTTCAGTTCGATCACGCCGAGCGCGCGCGCATTGCCCTCGCCTTTTTCCGCCACCACGAGCGGCGTGCTGCCGCGCCGGGCGATTTCCGTCACCGCGTTGTTCATCTCGGCAGGGAAACGGCCGCCGTGCGCCTCGACGTACTGCCGGACGGCGTCGGCCGCGCCCTTGCGGATTTCACGTCCCGGCGCCCCGAAAGAAGTCCCCTTGGGGGACAGATCGACGCCACTCATCCGCGTCTGCGCGCTGAACGCGATGAACACCGGATGCAACGTTGCCATGTCGCGCTGACGGATGTTGAAGCGCTGCTTGGCCAGCACGACGATGCTGCGGCCTTCCGGCGTTTCATCGGAGAGCGACGAGAGTTGCGCGGCGTCGGCCAGCGCTTCTTCGGTCACGCCTGGCGCCGGCACGAAGAGCGACGCCTGACGGTTGCCGAGCGTGATCGTGCCGGTCTTGTCGAGCAGCAGCACGTCGACGTCGCCGGCCGCTTCCACGGCACGACCCGACGTTGCGATCACGTTAGCCTGCATCATGCGGCTCATGCCGGCCACGCCGATCGCCGACAGCAGGCCACCGATCGTCGTCGGAATCAGGCAGACGAGCAGTGCCACCAGTGCGGTGATCGTCACCACATGCCCGGCTTTCGCCGCTTCGACGGAGAACATCGAGAACGGCAGCAGCGTGGCCGTGGCGAGCAGCATCACGATCGTCAGCGCCACGAGCAGGATCGTCAGCGCGATCTCGTTCGGCGTCTTCTGACGCTTCGCGCCTTCGACCATCGCGATCATCCGGTCGAGGAAGGCCTCGCCCGGGTTCGCCGTCACGCGCACGACGATCCAGTCCGACAGCACGCGCGTGCCGCCCGTCACCGACGAGAAGTCGCCGCCCGATTCGCGGATCACCGGCGCGGATTCGCCGGTGATGGCCGATTCGTCGACCGACGCGACGCCTTCGACCACTTCGCCGTCGGCCGGAACCACGTCGCCGGTCTCGACCAGCACGACGTCGCCGCGGCGCAGGTCGGTCGCCGCCATGATGCGGATCGGCGACTTCGGATGAGGCGCGTTGAGCTTCTTGGCCATCACGTCTTTCTTCGCGCTGCGCAGCGACGCCGCCTGGGCCTTCGAGCGGCCTTCGGCGAGCGCCTCCGCAAAGTTCGCGAACAGCACCGTGAACCACAGCCACAGCGTGACCGCGAGAATGAAGCCCGCCGGCGCTTCAGCCTGACCGGCGAGCGCGGCGATCCACAGGATCGTCGTCAGAATGCTGCCGACGTACACGCAAAACATCACCGGATTGCGAAACTGCGTACGCGGCGTGAGTTTCCTGAAGGAGTCCACGATCGCCGGACGCACCAGCGTCGGATCGAACATGGACCGGGTTGCGGAATGATCAGTCATCTGTTCCTCGAATTCCTCAATATGCCTGGGTTCAATGGCCGGCGATCATCAACAGATGTTCGACGCCGGGGCCCAGAGCCAGGGCAGGCACGTAAGTCAGTGCGCCAACCAGCAGGACGGTGCCAAGCAGCAGGACGACGAACAGCGGTCCGTGCGTCGGCAGCGTGCCGGCCGTGACGGCGATGCGCTTTTTCGCGGCGAGCGAGCCGGCAATCGCCAGCACCGGAACGATGGTGCCGAAGCGGCCGAACCACATCGCGATACCGGTGAGCCAGTTGTAGAACGGCGTGCTCACGGTCAGGCCGGCGAACGCGCTGCCGTTGTTGTTGGCAGCCGAACTGAACGCATAGAGAATCTCGGAGAAGCCGTGCGCGCCCGGGTTCGCGATACCCGCCTTGCCGGCATCGGTCAGCACGGCAATCGACGTCCCGACCAGCACGAGTAGCGGCGTGAGCAGTACGACGATCGACACCATCTTCATTTCGAAGGACTCGATCTTCTTGCCGACGTACTCAGGCGTGCGGCCGATCATCAGCCCCGCGACGAACACCGCCAGCAACGCGAACACCAGCATTCCGTACATCCCCGAACCGACACCGCCGAAGATCACTTCGCCGAGCTGGATCAGGAGCATCGGAACCAGGCCGCCGAGTGGCGTCAGCGAGTCGTGCGCGTTGTTCACTGCGCCGCACGAAGCCGCTGTCGTCGCGACCGTGAAGATGCCCGACTGCGCGATGCCGAAGCGCGTTTCCTTGCCTTCCATATTGCCGCCCGGCTGCAGCGCGTTCGCCGATTGGTCGACGTGCAGCGCAGAGAACGTCGGATTACCGCGTTGCTCGGCGCCGATTTCACCGGCCACGCAGATGGCGAACGCGATCGTCATCACTGCCAGCACGGCAACGCCCTGCTTGCGGTCCCCGATGGTCTGCCCGAACACGAGGCACAAAGCCGCCGGAATGATCAGGATCGCGAGGATCTGCACGAAGTTGGCGAACGGCGTCGGGTTTTCATACGGGTGCGCCGAGTTGGCGTTAAAGAAGCCGCCACCGTTAGTGCCGAGCATCTTGATCGCCTCCTGCGAAGCGACCGGACCCATCGCGATCGTCTGCGTCGTGACCTTGGTGTCGACCGTCACCGGATTGCCCTTCGCGTCCTTCACCGGGTTGCCCTGGGCGTCGAGCTTGGGCGCAGCGTAGGTGGTGGTCTGCAGGGTCGGCACGTCCTGATAGGACTTGAAGTTCTGGATCACGCCCTGGCTCATCAGCAGCGCAGCGATAATCGCAGCCATAGGCAGCAGCACGTACATCGTCACGCGCGTGATGTCCACCCAAAAGTTACCGATCGTCTGCGTCGTGTGACGTGCGAAGCCACGGATCAGCGCGATCACGACGACAATACCGGTCGCAGCCGACAGGAAGTTCTGCACGGTCAAGCCGAGCATCTGGGTCAGATAGCCGACCGTCTGCTCCGGCGTGTAGTTCTGCCAGTTTGTGTTGGTCACGAAGCTGACCGCCGTATTGAACGCGCCGTCTACACTCATCGCGCCGAACTGCTGCGGGTTGCCCGGCAACCAGCCCTGGACGCGCAACAGCAGATACAGGAAGAAGACGCCGAAAACATTGAACGCAATCGTCGCTATCGCGTAATGCTTCCAGCTCATTTCGGTCGACGGATCGACGCCGGCAATGCGATACAGCAAGCGCTCGACGGGACCGCCGAAGCGCACGACGCGCGAGGTGCCATCCATCACCTTCGTCAGGTAGCGCGAGACGGGCACCGCCGCGGCCAGCAGAACGACGAGAAAGATCACACTTTGAAGGACATTGTTGGCGTTCATTCAATGTCCTCCGCGCGCAGAAGCGCATAGACGAGGTAAGCGAAGAGCAGCGCGGTCGCGGCTCCCGACAGCCACAGGATCCAGCTCATGAGCGCGCTCCCTGGCCGCGCCGGAACTGCATCAACTTCTCGCAGCCAGCGATCAATGCAAAGGTCAGCGCTGTGAAAAGCACCAGCCCCCCGATGTACAGCACATCCATTTAGAGTTCTCCATGTACGGACTTTGGATGACTGCAACGTTATGCCGATCGGCGTAAAGGACGGGTCAAAGGTGTCAAGGGAGGTATAAAAATCCCGTAAACGGACAAGGCCACTTCAGCGTCGAGCTGAAGCGGCCTTGTTGTGTCGGCGCGTCTGGACGCGCCTCTGGCGTGGCTGATCCCTGCGGCCTCCTTACGGCAGCAGGATCGTCGATCCGGTCGTGCGACGGCCTTCGAGGTCGGCATGCGCCTTCGCGACATCGGACAATGCATAGCGCTGGTTCACGCTGGTCTTGACCTTGCCCGAAACGATCATCTCGAATAGCTCGGCCGCCATCGCGTCGTAATCGCTGCGCTTAGCGATGTAGGTGAAGAGCGCCGGACGCGTAAAGAACAGCGAGCCCCGACCGGCGAATTCGGACGAATCGATCGGCGGCAGCGGCCCCGATGAATTGCCGAAACTCACGAACATGCCCAGCGGCGCGAGGCAATCGAGCGACGCCGTGAACGTGTCCTTGCCGATCGAATCGTAGACGACGGGCACGCCCGCGCCGTTCGTGATCTCGCGCACGCGCTTCGTAAAGTTCTCGCGCGTATAGACGATTGGATAGTCGCAACCGTGGGCTTTCGCGACGTCGGCTTTCTCGTCCGAACCGACCGTGCCGATCACCGTTGCACCCAGCGCCTTCGCCCACTGGCACGCGAGCAGCCCGACGCCGCCGGCTGCCGCCTGGATCAGGATCGTGTCACCGGCCTTCACCGGGTAGGTACGGCGCAGCAGATATTGCACCGTCAGGCCTTGCAGCATCACTGAGGCCGCGTCTTCATAGCTGAGCGCATCCGGTAGCTTTACGACCTGCGCGGCAGGCAGCACGCGAGCCTGCGCATAAGCGCCAGGCGGACGCCCAACGTAGGCGACACGATCGCCGGCCTTCAGATCCTTCACGCCCGCGCCGACCGCCGTCACCTCACCGGCCGCCTCCATGCCGAGTCCGCTCGGCAACGGCAACGGATAAAGCCCGTTGCGAAAGTACACGTCGATATAGTTGAGGCCGACGGCGTGCTGTTTGATACCGATCTCGCCCTCACCCGGCTCGCTTACGTCGACATCGACCCATTTCATCACTTCCGGGCCGCCCGTCCTGTCGAATCGAATCGCCTTCGTCATGGTGTCTCCTGATTGTTGTTGCGTGTTGCTGCCTGTTGCTGGCCGCGCTGGATCGACAGATGTGTCAAACCTGATGCGTGAAACGCAGCGTCAGGACGTCGAGAATCATCCGCGCGGTAGAAATGTTCGTCGCGCAGGGGACGTTGTGCACGTCGCACGCGCGCACCAGCGCGTTGATGTCGGGTTCGTGCGGCTGTGGCGTCATCGGATCGCGCAGGAAAATCACCATGTCGACCTTGCCTTCGGCGAGTTGCGCGCCGATCTGCAAGTCGCCGCCGTGCGGGCCCGACAGCATCCGTTCGACCGTCAGGCCATGCGTCGACGCAATACGCGAACCGGTCGTGCCGGTCGCGACGATCTCGCAGCGCCCGAGCGTGTCGACATATTCGCCGGCGAGGCGAACGATGTCGTCCTTCTTGTGATCGTGCGCGATCAGCGCGATGCGGGTGGTCATGACGTGCTACTCCTCAATGTGTTGTTATGGTGGCGTGGTGCTGACAACCGCAACTGGCGTTCAGAACGTGCCCGGATAGGCGCCGCCGTCGATCAGCCAGTTCTGGCCCGTAATATAGCCCGCATGCGTGCTGCACAGGAACGCGCAGGCGCGGCCGAATTCATCGGACGTGCCAAAGCGGCCCGCCGGAATCGACGCCATGCGCCGCTTGCGCGACTCTTCGACGGAAATGTCCTGCGCCTTCGCCTGCGCGTTGATGGTCGCGACGATACGGTCCGTGTCGAACATGCCCGGCAGCAGGTTGTTGATCGTCACGCCCTGCGGCGCGACCTTGCGAGCCAGTCCGGCAACGAAACCCGTCAGCCCCGAGCGCGCGCCGTTGGACAGACCCAGCACGTCGATCGGCGCCTTCACCGCCGAACTCGTGATGTTGACGATGCGGCCGAAATTGCGTCCGATCATCCCGTCGATGGTCGCGCGGATCAGTTCGATCGGGGTCAGCATGTTGGCTTCGAGCGCACGGATCCAGTCGTCGTGCGTGAACTGGCGGAAGTCGCCGGGGGGCGGGCCGCCCGCATTGTTGACGAGGATATCCGGCTGCGGACAGGCGGCGAGCGCGGCGGCACGGCCTTCGGGCGTGGTGATGTCGCAGGCGACCGTCTTGACGTCGACGCCGGTTTTTGTGCGGATTGCGGCCGCGGTCGCCTCCAGCGTCTCAGCAGTGCGCGCCACGATCACGACGTTCACGCCTTCGGCGGCCAGCGCTTCCGCGCAGCCGCGCCCCAAACCCTTGCTCGCTGCGCATACCAGCGCAGTGCGTCCTGCGATTCCCATGTCCATGTGCGTATCCTCTTTTCCCACTCCGCAAGCGGAATGGCGGTTTTATCGACGCTAGAAAGCGGAACACCGGTGCGGCGGGCGCCGCATCGGCCATGCCGGCCTGGATGAGGCGGCCGGCCTGATGCCCCTGATTCTAGAAGAATCGCCGCCGCGTTGCCGCGAAGAGCCCCGCAATCTCCGGTTTCTTCCGACGGCACTTTCGGTAAACTTGCAGCCGTGGCGCGCGCTGCCCGCCGGTTTGCCGGCGCGGTGGGAGGCGCCTGCCGATTCCTCTTGCCAACGCGTGCGCTCAAGCCATGACACAGGACAGCCGTTTTCCCAATCTTTTCATCCTCGACCACCCGCTGATCCAGCACAAGCTGTCGCACATGCGCGACCGGGATACGTCGACGCGCACGTTTCGTGAACTCCTGCGCGAGATCACGCTCCTGATGGGCTACGAGATCACCCGCAACCTGCCGATGACGACGCGCCGGGTGTCGACGCCGCTCGTCGATATGGACGCGCCCGTGATCGCCGGCAAGAAACTGGCGATCGTGCCGGTGCTGCGGGCGGGCGTCGGCATGTCGGACGGGCTGCTGGAACTGATTCCGTCGGCCCGCGTCGGGCACATCGGGGTGTACCGGGCGGAAGATCACCGGCCGGTCGAATATCTGGTGCGCCTGCCGGACCTCGAAGACCGGACCTTCATCCTGTGCGATCCGATGGTGGCCACCGGCTATTCGGCGGTGCACGCGGTGGACGTGCTGAAGCGCCGCAACGTGCCGGGCGGGAGCATCATGTTCCTCGCCCTGGTGGCCGCGCCCGAAGGTGTTCAGGTGTTCCAGGACGCGCATCCGGATGTGAAGCTGTACGTGGCATCGCTCGATTCGCATCTGAATGAACACGCGTATATCGTGCCTGGCCTCGGCGACGCCGGCGACCGGCTGTTCGGCACCAAGAACTGACTGCGGGCGCGTCGAAAGCGGGCGCTGCGCGGGTGCAGCGCCCGCTTTCGCTGTTGCGCCGCGCTTCTTCCGCGCATTTCCCCGCCGAACACGCGCTGCCGCCGTCCTGCGGCATGATAAAATTCGAATCCGCTCATCAGGCGACTCAAATCTGCCAGCCCCACAGCGCAATGCGCTTTCGCGGGGCCTTGCGGCCGGCGCAGTATCGGCGCCAATGGCCCGCATAGCCCCGGCAGCCCGCTTCGCCCCGCCCACCCGCTCCACCCTGTGTGGTCCGGCGCCAAAGGCGGGCCCGGGGTGAACACGGTGTGATGGAACAGACATCGAGGCGCGCTCGGGTAGCGCCTGAAGAAAGCAACATCGGCAAAGACAACTTGCACTTATGCGTGCGCACCCCGTGTGCACGCGACGGAGAAAGGTAATGGCGGGTCATTCGAAATGGGCCAACATCAAGCATAAGAAGGCAGCGACGGATGCCAAGCGCGGCAAGATCTGGACGCGGCTGATCAAGGAAATTCAGGTCGCGGCCCGCATGGGCGGCGGAGAAGTCGACACCAACCCGCGTCTGCGGCTCGCCGTCGACAAGGCGTATGACGCCAACATGCCGAAAGACAACATCAACCGCGCGATCCAGCGTGGCGTTGGCGGCGTCGACGGCGCAAACTACGAAGAAATCCGCTACGAAGGTTACGGCATCGGCGGCGCGGCGATCATCGTCGACACGATGACCGACAACCGTACACGTACCGTGGCGGAAGTGCGTCACGCGTTCTCGAAGTTCGGCGGCAACATGGGCACGGACGGCTCGGTGTCGTTCATGTTCGATCACGTCGGCCAGTTCCTGTTCGCTCCCGGCACGCCTGAAGACAAGCTGATGGAAGCCGCGCTCGAAGCCGGCGCTGACGACGTCGTCACGAATGACGACGGCAGTATCGAAGTAGTTTGCCCGCCGAACGATTTCCCGAAGGTGAAGACGGCGCTCGAAGGCGCGGGCTTCAAGGCGGAAGTCGCCGAAGTGACGATGAAGCCGCAGACGGAAGTCGAATTCACCGGTGAAGACGCGCTCAAGATGCAAAAACTCCTCGACGCCCTGGAAAATCTGGACGACGTGCAGGAGGTCTACACGAACGCAGCCATCGCCGACGAATGAGCAGGGCGCGCGGGCCAGCTCTCGTGGGCGCCCCCTTGTGCGCTGCCCGCCGGCTCCCGCGTTCCGGCTCCTGCATGGCGCATCGTGCTTTTCGCCTTGCGCGAATCTTGCTGTAAATCACGGCTGACGCAGGCGCGTCGGCCGTCACTGTTTTTTAGTCTTCGGGGAATCACATGAAGTTACTCGTCGTCGGTTCCGGCGGTCGCGAACATGCGCTCGCATGGAAGCTCGCGCAATCGCCGCGCGTTCAGCTCGTCTACGTTGCACCGGGCAACGGCGGCACCGCGCAGGACGAGCGTCTGCGCAACGTCGATATCACCGAACTGGATGCGCTCGCCGACTTCGCCGAGAAAGAACAGATCGCCTTCACGCTGGTCGGGCCGGAAACGCCGCTCGCCGGGGGCATCGTCAATCTGTTCCGCTCGCGTGGTCTGAAGATTTTCGGGCCGACGAAAGAAGCCGCGCAGCTCGAAAGCTCGAAAGATTTTGCGAAGGCCTTCATGAAGCGTCACGCGATTCCGACCGCCGAATACGAAACCTTCTCGGATGTCGCCGCCGCGCACGCCTATCTGGATGCGAAGGGCGCGCCGATCGTCATCAAGGCCGACGGCCTCGCCGCCGGCAAGGGCGTGGTGGTCGCGCAGTCGCTCGATGAAGCGCATGCCGCCGTCGACATGATGCTGTCCGGCAACAAGCTGGGCGATGCGGGCGCGCGGGTCGTGATCGAAGAGTTTCTCGATGGCGAGGAAGCGAGCTTCATCGTGATGGTCGACGGCAAGCACGTGCTGGCGCTTGCATCGAGCCAGGATCACAAGCGGCTGCTTGACGGCGACGAGGGTCCGAACACAGGCGGCATGGGCGCGTATTCGCCCGCGCCGATCGTCACGCCCCAGTTGCATGCACGCGTGATGCGCGAAATCATCCAGCCGACCGTGCGCGGCATGGAGAAAGAAGGCATCCGCTTTACCGGTTTCCTCTATGCCGGCCTGATGATCGACGCGCAGGGCAACCCGAAGACGCTCGAATTCAACTGCCGCATGGGCGACCCGGAAACGCAGCCGATCATGGCGCGCCTGAAGGGCGATTTCTCGAAGGTCGTCGAGCAGGCGATCGCGGGCACGCTCAATACGATCGAACTGGAATGGGATCGTCGTACCGCGCTCGGCGTCGTACTGGCTGCGCACAACTACCCCGACGTCCCGCGCAAGGGCGACCGGATCAGCGATATCCCGGCCGAAACCGGCGATGCCGTGACGTTCCATGCCGGTACGACCTTCACGGACGGCAAACTGACCACCTCCGGCGGCCGGGTGCTCTGCGTTGTCGGCCTTGCGGATTCGGTGCGCAGTGCGCAGTCGGTTGCCTACGAGACGATCAACCAGATCTCCTTCGACGGCATGCAGTACCGTCGCGACATCGGCTATCGCGCGGTCAACCGCAAGCACAGCTAGTCCGCAGCGCAGCATGGCTGCTCTCCCAGTCAACGCTACACTGCGGGTTGACCTGCGGTGTAGTGGCCATGCCAATGTCGCCCGATACCGCGCCGGGGCGTATTGATGCCGGGTGCTCCCGGGCGCTGTTCCGGGCAACCCGGCAACCCGGAAACCGGGAAACCGGGAAACCGGGCAACCGGGCAACCGGGCAACCAGGATACGGCCCACCCCACTGCTCCTTTCATGAACCCGCGGCCCGACTATCCGGCCGCCGTCAGCATCCATGACCGATTTGACCTACGACGTAGCGGCCGTCCGCACATGGCTAGAGGGCCTGCAGACACACCTCGCCGATACGCTCGGCACCTTTGACGGCACGCCGTTCGCCACCGACGCCTGGCAGCGCGCGCCCGGCGAAAAGCTGCGCGGCGGCGGCTGCACGCGGATTCTCGAAGGCGGCGCTTTCTTCGAACGGGCCGGTATCGGCTTTTCGGACGTGGCTGGCGATACGCTGCCGGGCTCAGCGAGCGCGGCGCGCCCGCAGCTTGCCGGACGCGGTTTCGAGGCCATGGGCGTATCGCTCGTGCTGCACCCGCACAATCCGTACTGCCCGACGGTGCACATGAATGTGCGGCTCCTGATCGCGACGAAAGCCGGTGAGGCGCCGGTGTTCTGGTTTGGCGGCGGCATGGACCTCACGCCCTACTACGGCTACGAGGACGACGCGCAGCACTTTCACCGCGTCTGCCGCGACGCGCTGCAGCCTTATGGCACCGACCTGTACCCGCGTTTCAAGCGCTGGTGCGACGAGTATTTCTTCCTGAAGCATCGCAACGAGCCGCGCGGCATCGGCGGAATTTTCTTCGACGATTTCGCGGAACTGGGTTTCGACCGCTCGTTCGAGATGGTGAAAAGCGTCGGCGACGCGTTCCTGAACGCTTACCTGCCGATCATCGAAAAGCGCCGAGCACAACCTTATGGCGAAGCCGAGCGCGATTTCCAGGCTTATCGACGCGGCCGTTACGTCGAATTCAACCTGGTCTTCGACCGTGGCACACTGTTCGGGCTGCAGAGCGGCGGACGCACCGAATCGATCCTGATGTCGATGCCGCCTGTGGTGAACTGGCGCTATAACTGGCAGCCGGAACCGGACACACCGGAAGCGCGCCTCTATTCCGATTTTCTCGTGCCGCGCGAGTGGGTTTGAGCCGGGTGCATTCCCACCGGCCCCGCCCCACGCCCGACGCCCCGTCACGAAAGGACCCGCACCTGAATCCGAACGCTCATCCTGTCGCGCTGCCCCGCCGGATCGGTCTGCTGGGTGGCACCTTCGATCCGATCCACGACGGCCACCTCGCGCTCGCGCGGCGTTTCGCCGACGTGCTCCAGCTGACCGAACTCGTGTTGCTGCCGGCCGGCCAGCCGTGGCAGAAGACGGACGTATCCGCGCCGGAGCACCGGCTTGCGATGACGCGCGCGGCGGCCGGCTCGCTCGTGATGCCGGGCGTCACGGTGAGCGTCGCCACCGACGAAATCGAGCGTGAAGGACCCACCTACACCGTCGAAACGCTGCAACGCTGGCGCGAACGCGAAGGTGCGAAGGTGTCGATATCGCTGCTGATCGGCGCCGACCAGCTGGTGCATCTCGACACATGGCGCGACTGGCGGCGGCTCTTCGACTACGCGCACGTGTGCGCGGCGACCCGGCCAGGTTTTGAACTTGCAACGATCCCGTCGCCGGTGGCCGCCGAGATCGCCGCGCGAGAGGCCCGCGCGGAAGTGTTGCAGGCAACCCCTTCAGGCCATCTGCTGATCGACACGACGCTTGCATTCGACGTCTCAGCCACCGACATCCGCTCGCACCTGCGCGAGCGGCTCCAGCACCATGCCGGAGGCAAGGAACACGACAGTGCCGCAAGCCCTGTCCCTGCCGACGTATGGGACTATATTCTTCAACATCATCTGTACCATCGATAAACAATGGATATCCGCAAACTGCAACGCGCGATCGTCGACGCCCTCGAAGACGTGAAAGCGCAAGACATCAAGGTGTTCAACACCAGCCATCTGACCTCCCTGTTCGACCGCGTGATCGTCGCGAGCGGGACGTCGAACCGGCAGACCAAGGCGCTTGCTTCCAGCGTGCGTGAAAAGGTCAAGGAAGCCGGCGCCGACATCATCAGCACCGAAGGCGAGGACATCGGCGAATGGGTGCTGGTCGACTGCGGCGACGCGGTCGTGCACATCATGCAACCGGCGCTGCGCCAGTACTACAACCTCGAAGAAATCTGGGGCGACAAGCCCGTGCGCGTGAAACTGTCCAGCTCGAACACCTTTGGCGGCGCGCGCGCGAGCGAGCCGCTCGACGATGAAGACGAGGACGAAGAACCGGTCGCGAAGCCCGCGCGCAAGGCGGCGGCGCGCCGTCGCTCGACTTGACGCTGCGTCACTTCGATGTCCCTTGATTTGTTCGGCTCCTCGCTTTGACCGGCTCACGATGAAGCTGCATATCCTCGCAGTCGGCCACAAGATGCCGGACTGGATCGCCACCGGTTTCGACGAATACGCGAAGCGCATGCCCCCCGAGCTGCGCATCGAGCTGCGCGAAATCAAGCCGGAACAGCGCTCGTCTGGCCGTCCGGCGGAAAGCGTGATGGCGGCTGAGCGGCAGAAGATCGAAGCTGCGCTACCGAAGAACGCGCGCATTGTCGCCCTCGACGAGCGCGGCAAGGACTGGACCACCATGCAGCTCGCCGCGGCGCTCCCCGTCTGGCAGCAGGACGGGCGCGACGTCGCGTTCCTGATCGGTGGCGCTGATGGCCTTGATCCTGATCTGAAGGCTCGCGCCGACATGATGCTACGCGTCTCCAGCCTGACGCTGCCGCACGCGATGGTGCGCGTGCTGCTCGCCGAACAGCTTTACCGCGCGTGGACCATCACGCAAAATCACCCCTATCACCGCGCGTGAGCGCTGGAGCGTCTGACAGCATCAGACCGTTCGCGGATTCGCTTCGCTCCCCCGGCCCCTTTCGCTGCTTTCGCTCCAGTCGTGCAATGGACGTGGCTCATACGCGGTTTTCCGTGTGCCTTTTGCGTCCGCCTGAGTCTTCAGGCGTTCTCGAGCGCACTGCAAGCGATACGCCACATCGAGACCCGTTCATGCCTTCGTCGTCCTCTGCGCTTCACCCTTTCGTGTACCTCGCCTCGCAAAGCCCGCGCCGCCAGGAGTTGCTGCAACAGCTCGGCGTGCGCTTCGAACTGCTGCTGCCCCGCCCCGACGAAGACGCCGAAGCGCTCGAAGCCGAGCTGTCCGGCGAGCTTGCGCACGACTACGTGATGCGCGTGTGCATCGCGAAGGCGCAAGCCGCGCGAGCACGGCTCGTCGCGGGCGGTCATGCGAATGCGCCGATTCTGGTTGCAGACACAACGGTCACCATCGATGATGCGATCCTCGGCAAACCGGTCGATGCCGACGACGCCGTAGCGATGCTGACGCGCCTCGTGAGTCGCGATCACGAAGTGCTGACGGCGGTGGCCGTCGTCGATGCGGCGGGTTCGCTGTTACCTGCCGCGCTGTCGACGTCGCGGGTTCGCTTTGCTGCAGTGCAAGTCGACGCGCTGCGCCGCTACGTTGCGACGGGCGAGCCGCTCGGCAAGGCCGGCGCCTACGGCGTGCAGGGCCGCGCCGCGGAGTTTATCGAGCATATCGACGGGTCCTATTCAGGTATCATGGGTTTGCCACTTTTTGAAACCGCTGAACTGTTGCGTGCAGCGCGCATCGACTTCTAGAACAACACCATGAATGAAGAAATCCTGATCAATGTAACGCCCCAGGAAACGCGCGTCGCGCTTGTCCAGCAGGGCGCAGTCCAGGAACTTCACGTCGAGCGCACGCTGTCGCGGGGCCGCGTCGGCAACGTGTATCTGGGCAAGGTCGTGCGCGTGCTGCCCGGCATGCAATCCGCGTTCATCGACATCGGTCTCGAGCGCGCCGCGTTCCTGCACGTTGCCGATATCTGGCATCCGCGCATTGCCGGCGAACCGCAACAGCAGGTGCCTCATCAGCCCATCGAAAAAATCGTCTTCGAAGGCCAGTCGCTGATGGTGCAGGTTGTCAAGGATCCGATCGGCACGAAAGGCGCGCGGCTCTCGACGCAAGTCAGCATCGCCGGCCGCACCCTCGTGTACCTGCCGCAGGAACCGCACATCGGCATCTCGCAGAAGATCGAAAGCGAAGCCGAGCGCGAGGCGGTGCGCGCGCGGCTGACCGCGGTGTTGCCCGCGGATGAAAAAGGCGGCTATATCGTGCGCACCATTGCCGAGGATGCGACGAGCGAAGAGCTTGCCGGGGACGTCGCGTATCTGCGCAAGACGTGGGCCACGATCCTGTCGCAAGGCCAGCGCATGCCGCCGACAAGTCTCCTGTATCAGGACCTGAATCTTGCGCAGCGCGTGCTGCGAGACTTCGTCAACGACGAGATCACACGCATCCAGGTCGATTCGCGCGAAACGTTCCAGATGCTGTCCGACTTTGCGGCGGAGTTCACGCCGGCGGTGTCGTCGAAGCTGCATCACTACACCGGCGAGCGGCCGCTCTTCGATCTGTACAACATTGAGACCGAAATCCAGCGGGCGCTGTCGCGGCGAGTCGACCTGAAATCGGGCGGCTATCTGGTCATCGACCAGACCGAAGCCATGACCACGATCGACGTGAATACCGGCGGCTACGTCGGCGCGCGCAATTTCGACGACACCATTTTCAAGACCAACCTCGAAGCGGCCCATACGATCGCGCGCCAACTGCGCCTGCGCAACCTGGGCGGTGTGATCATCATCGATTTCATCGATATGGAAAACGCCGAGCATCGCGACCAGGTGCTCGGTGAACTGAAGAAGGCGCTGTCGCGCGACCGCACACGTGTGACCGTAAACGGGTTTTCGCAACTCGGGCTCGTCGAGATGACGCGCAAGCGCACACGCGAATCGCTTGCGCATGTGCTATGCGAGCCTTGTCCAGTGTGCCAGGGCAAGGGGCAGGTGAAAACCGCGCGCACCGTCTGCTACGACGTGTTGCGCGAGATCCTGAGGGAGTCGCGTCAGTTCAATCCACGCGAGTTTCGGGTGGTGGCTTCGCAGCAGGTCATCGATCTTTTTCTTGAAGAAGAGTCGCAGCATCTGGCGATGCTAATCGACTTTATCGGCAAGCCGGTGTCGTTGCAGGTGGAGTCGAATCTGAGTCAGGAACAGTACGACATTGTCTTGATGTAGAGACCCAACTGAGCGCGCCGAGGTCGACTCTTACCCGGAGATCCTCCACCACCCAACACCTCAAGGCCGCCTTACAAACGAAATCTCCCGTTACCACTTGCTGCATCTATTACTGCCTGGCCCGCCGACAATCGGCAGCATGTCGCTCAAAGCTACAAAATGCAGGAGAGCAACATGCAAAAGATGGCGGCATCACTGTTACTTGCCGGAAGCCTGATCGCGTCAGGCCAGGCTTCCGCCCATGATCATGACGGGGATATTCTGGGCGCGCTGATCGGCGGGGCGGTCATTGGCGCGGTAGTGAGTTCTGCCCTGAACCCGGCGCCGGTGGTCGCCTACCAGGCGCCCGTGTACCAGACTCCGGTGTATCAGGCGCCTGCCTATGAAGGACCGCCGCCGGGTTACTGCTACGACCAGTATCAACGCGCCTATGTCGCCTGTTGTGCCGCGCCGGCGGGTCAATACGGCTACGCTCCCGGCCGGCCGGCCTGGTGACCGAGTTCACGCCGGAAGCCGCCTTGCGCCGCTTCCGGCACACTGACTCCAACGACGGCGCTCAACCTGCTTTTCCCATGGGCCGCGCCCCTCCGTCGCCTATCGAATTGGACAGTTGGCAGTTCACTTAAATCAGTCTAGAGTATTCATCAGATGTAAGAGCAAAACAGGTCAACGACCAGCAAACAGCATGTCACGGGGGCATATGATGACCTTGATCGACCAGGACATCGCGCACATCACGCGCGTGATGTTGCCGTCATTGCACGGCGATCTCGGCGGGCCGATCCTGCCGTCTACCTACTGGCGAAAGCGGCTCCACCAGTTGCTTGAAGTCGAGCACCTTTCAAAGGCGCAGCTCTGTTCGTTAGATAGCCTGCTGCTTCAACTGGACGAGTTCGACGCCGGTTCGCGGCGGCGCGATACCGCGCCCCCTCCCCAGGCCTTCGCCCGTCACGTGTAAGCCTCAAATCAGCGGATGTTTTGAAGCCAACGCAACGGGGGCGCTTGCCCGTTGCATTTTCAAACTGATCTTGCAAATCCTTCAATAAACAGCCCGATTATCAAATTCGGCATTCCCGCGGAGAATGTGTCCCTGGTTCAGCGCAACGCTTTCTCGCGGGAAATGTCATGTTGAAAGCACTTTCCGCCGCCGTCCGCGCTACCGCCATCGCCGCCACTGCAGTAGCCGCTCTGGCCACTTCACCGGTCGCCCACGCCGCCAGCGAATGACTACCTCGGCCATATCCTCTAAGCGTCGGCGAAACCTCGTCGGAAAGACAACCTGACGCTGCTGAAGCAACTGGGTGTCGTGAAGCCGTAGCGGTCCCTCTCCCTGCAGATCACCTAGAATTCCTGGTATGCAGGTGAAATAGATGGAGGCCGCCATGGCTGAATCGATGGTGAGCGCGGTGGTCGGGCTGATCGTGCTGATCGTTGCCGCAATCCTCGTGAGCTCGCACTACCGGCGCGCGCATTCCAGAGAGCGGCTGCTTCAGCGGCTCGACGGACACCGTCTCTGGGAGCGCATGAGGCATCGGCATTGAATGACGCGCCAAATTGCACCGCGCGGCGCGAAAACCGCCCGCAGACCAGATGGCAGTCAAACGAAGCGAATACCCGAAACGAAACGGCTTGAACGGAGACGATCATGTCCGACGAACAGGCGCAGTGGCAATTGGTGGAATATGAAGGATTCGAAATCCACGTGGCCCCGTCTGTAAAGGGCCAGACAGAGCAGCACTCGCCCCAACCCGGCGACCGCTTCACCTACGTCGGCTACGTCTGCCACCCGGGCGCGGACCCGAAGCTGCCCGGCCATTCCGTGCCGTTTCATGCAGACGGAGAAGAGACATTCAAGAGCGCGGATGACGCGCTGTACGAAGGGGTTCACGTTGGGCGCAGCATCATCGACGGCACGCATCCCGATTTGACGGTGCTCCCGCTCGTGACTGGAGGTACGTAAAAAAGGGCTACCTAAGCCGGGCAATTCGGCTGATGGCAAAAAGACTCGTCAGAGGTCCTCTGACATCAGCCACCCAAAGGCAGATATACACCTGCCTCCGCTCCCTCCACCAGAGTGCGGCGTACTACGCCGCCTGCTGCTGGTACTGGATCTTGTGCAGATGGGCGTAGAGCCCGTCAGTTTGCAGCAGTTCCTCGTGACTGCCCTGCTCGACGATACGCCCGCTCTCCATCACGAGAATGCGGTCCGCACGCTCGATCGTAGACAGCCGGTGCGCGATGACGAGCGTCGTGCGTCCCTTCATCAACGTCTCGAGCGCGGCCTGCACGTGGCGCTCCGATTCCGAATCGAGCGCCGAGGTCGCCTCGTCGAGAATCAGGATCGGCGCATCCTTGTAGATCGCGCGGGCAATCGCCAGACGCTGCCGCTGTCCGCCCGACAGGCGCATGCCGTTGCCCCCGATCAGCGTATCAATGCCCTCGGGCATCGCCGCCACTGCATCCGACAGGTTCGCAGCGCGCAGCGCGGCTTCGACGCGCGCCCGGTCCGGCGTATGGCCGTACGCGACGTTGGCGGCGATTGAATCGTTGAACAGCACGACGTCCTGGCTCACCATCGCCATCTGGCTGCGCAGATCGTGCACGCCGTATTCGTCGATCGACACGCCATCGACGAGGATCTGCCCACCCGTCGGCGAGAAAAAGCGTGGCAGCAAATTGACGAGCGTCGTCTTGCCGCTGCCCGACGGTCCTGCGAGCGCGATCATCTCGCCGGGTCTGACCGTGAATGACACGCGGTCGAGCGTCGGACGATCGACTGCGCCATACGTAAACGAGACGTCGCGGAATTCGATGTCGCCGCGCGCGTGCTCGAGCTTGCGTCCGCCGCCTTCCGGCTCGACCGGCTCATCGATGAGACCGAAGATCAGCTCGCACGCGGTCATCCCACGCTGCAATGGCTGATTGACATCGATCAGGTGCTTGAGCGGTGATATGACGAGCAGCATCGACGTGACGAACGCGACAAAGCCACCGACCGTCGTCTGGTCATGCGCCGATTGCACGACCGCGATCGTGATGACGATCGCGAGCGCGATCGACGCGAGAAACTGCGTGAGCGGCTGTGCAAGACCTCCGGCCACGATCATACGCATCGCATAGCCGCGCAGACGCTTGCTCATCTCGCTGAAACGGTCGATCTCGTACGCCTCGCCGTTGTGCACCTTGACGACCTTGTAGCCGCCGACCGTCTCCTCGACGATGTACGACAGCTCGTTGGTCAGCAGCTGCTGCTCGCGGCCGAGCCGCCGCAAGCGCCGGTTGATCTTGCTGACGAGCCATCCGATGCCCGGCAGGATCACCGCGACGATCAGCGTAAGCCGCCAGTTCAGGTAGAAAAGATAGCCAAGCAGAAAAATGACCGTCAGCGAGTCGCGCACGAGCGTCACCATCACGCCGATCAGCACGTTCAGGATCTGATTGACCTCGAACACGATTGCGTTGATGACCGTGCTAGCGGTTTCGCGCTGGAAAAACGACGCACTCGCATGGATCATCCGGTTGAACATATCAAGCCGCAGTTGCAGCAGGATGCGGTTCGACACATACGAAAGCAGGTATTGCGACGCATATTGCGCGGCGCCGCGCACGAGTGCGAGGCCGATCACCGCAACAGGCACGAACAGGACCGCCCGCCGACTGGCGTTGGCGCCGAAACCGTGGTCAAGCAGGGGTTTCAGGAGCGCTGGAATCCCGGCGTCAGTCGCGGCGCTGACGCCCATCGTGAAGATGGCGAGCACCACCACCCAGACGAGCGGCCGGACGTATGGCCAAAGCCGTTTCATCACCGCAGACGGCGATGTGCGCTCAGCGCCGATCGGCTTATTCAAACTTGTTTGGGTATCCAAGAAATTCCCTTCGATTGCAATTGACACCGCACGCGCGGCGACTTTGGGCAAGCCATGAGGCATCGACTCGTCGCGCGTCGGCGTTGCGAGGCACCCCCGAGGCGCCCTTGGTCAGCGCCTCTGGTCACGAGGCGAGGAACTGCTCGCACGGAGTAGTCATGCGGTGCGAAAAATCGGAACATTATAACCGCCGCCCCTCACAGGCTGGCATTTCGGTTCGGTCGCGCCAACGCCGCCCGGGCGCAATCCGGCATGGCTTGCCACGACCGGTATACTCGCGCTCACCCATTTAAAACGTGACGACACCACGACGTGCAGCCTTCGACAATCGATTCCACCGCAGCCCCCACCGTCGGCGTTGCCCTCATCGCGCGCAACGCTGCAGCGAGGCTTGCGCAATGCCTGGCGGCGCTTTCATTCGCCGACGACATCGTTGTCATCGACGGTGGCAGCACCGACGAGACGGTATCGATCGCGCAGGCGCACGGCGCACGTGTGATCGTTCACACCGACTGGCCAGGCTTCGGCCCGCAAAAGAACCGGGCCGTCGAGGCGCTGTCGGCAGACTGGATTCTGTCGATCGATACCGACGAGATAGTCTCGCCTGAGCTGGCGGCGTCGATCCAGGCCGCGATTCGCGCGCCACGCGCCGAAGTCTACGCGCTCGACCGTCTTTCCAGCTTCTGCGGACAGTGGGTCCGCCATAGCGGCTGGTATCCCGACTGGGTGCCGCGTCTCTTCAAGCGCGGGGCCGCACGCTTCTCGGACGATCTCGTACACGAATGTCTCGTCTTCGAGACGCCTGCCGCGCGTCTCGAAGGCAAGCTGATTCACTACTCGTATGAGGACTTCGAGACCGTGCTGCGCAAACTCGACGACTATTCGAGCGCCGGGGCCCAGCAGCGCCACGCGGCCGGCAAGCGCGGCGGCTTTGGCAAGGCACTTGGGCGCGGCGCGTGGGCGTTCATTCGCACTTACCTGCTGCGGCGCGGCTTCCTGGACGGCCGCACGGGTTTCATGATCGCTGTCTTCAATGCGGAGACGGTCTATTACCGGTTCCTGAAGCTCGATGCAGCGAACCGGCATCACGATGGCGAATAGGCGCCGAGGCGTCTGCGTCGGCGCAACGGGTGGCGGTACAATGCAGCCAGTTTTTTTGCCGGCGCTTTAAATGTGCGCCGTGTCAACGACAACCAATCCCGATCTCGATGTTCTCAATCATCATTCCGACCTGGAACAATCTCGCCTACCTGCAATGGGTGGTCGAGAGCATTCGTCGAAACTCGACACACGAGCATCAGATCATCGTCCACGTCAACGACGGCTCGGACGGCACGCTCGCATGGGTGCACAATGAAGGTATCGAACATACGGCCTCGCCGGCCAATATCGGCATCTGCCACGCGGTCAATCTTGCGGCGGCACGCGCGACGCGCGACTACGTCGTCTACATGAACGACGACATGTACTGTTGCCCCGGCTGGGACGACGCGCTTGCGCGACGCATTCCGCAGATGCCGTCCGACCTGTTCATGCTGTCGGGAACGATGATTGAGCCGGTCGATACAGGCAATCCGTGCGTCGTCGTGAGCGACTTCGGCCGCGATGCGCAATCGTTCCGGGCCGAAGATCTGATCGCCGCCACGCGGCAACTCCAACGCGCCGACTGGCGTGGCGCCACCTGGCCACCGACGCTGGTCCCTCGCGACTGGTGGAACAAGGTCGGCGGCTACAGCAGTGAACTCAGCCCCGGGATGAGCAGCGACAACGACTTCTCGATGAAGATGTGGGATGCCGGTTGCCGTGTCTTTCTCGGAGTGGGCGATAGCCTCGTCTATCACTTCCAGCAGAAAAGTACGGGCAAGATCGTCAAAAACAACGGACGCCGGCAGTTCCTGAACAAATGGGGAATGACGCAGGCGACGTTCGATCGCTTCTATCTGCGCCGCGGGCAACCGGTTGGCGAGCGGCTCGATGTGCCTGAGCCGGAAACGACCGGAGCATTGCGGCGAGCGCTCCTCAAGTCCCGCATCAAACGGGCATTCAGTTAGCGGCGCCAGAGAGCTCGCGGCGCGTCTGCGCCGTCGCACTCGTTGGGGAAAGACGTAGAACGCTGCGCGGGTAAACTGGGCTCCCCTGCTTTGAGATCGCGAGTGGGCACCGGCGTGAAAGACAGGCTCATACGTATAACGCGAGCGTGATCCGACCTGCAAACCACGTGGCACAGGTCCGCCATACTTTCGACCGCGCTAGCCCACCGTGGCTACGTTTGACGTATCGCGTCTGGCAACAGTCTGCGTGCGATAGCCACAGCCAAGGAGAATCCCCGCGAGCAGTACCAGCAGATGACCTTCGGCGAAATCGAGCAGCAGCGAATTGGCGAGGCAGCTGATAGCGAACGCGGCAAGCCAGGCCAATAGCAACTGACGCGAACGCGGGTCCAGTGAGCGCGCGTCGCGTCCGATCTGGATCAGCAGATTCACGAACAGCACAAAGCCGATCGCACCCAACTGCACTGCCATCAGCAGATATTCGTTATGCGGATTCTGGGTCAACTGACCTTCCGCTTCCGTTTTGCCCTGGGTCAACTTTTTGAATTCGACGCCGAGCCCACCTGCCCCGTAGCCGATCAGCGGACGTTCGCGGATCAGCTCAAAACACTTCCGGTACCATTCGAGTCGCAGCCCGGTCGAAGTGATCGCATTGCTTTGCCGGTATTCGTGCACTTCGGTTGCAACCTGGAGCAGGCGTCCTCCCTGCATGGTGCAGGCGACCGCAACCAGCAGGCCCGCGGCAGCGAGGACCGCGCTGACGGACAAACCCGCGCGCAGCGGCGACTGGTCGTGCTTACGCCATGCGAATCGCACCGCAACGGCCAGCATGAACAGCAACGCGATCACCTGACCCGTCCGGCCCTGCATCATCACGAATACGTTGATCAACGCGAGCACTGCGATCGCCGCAAACGCGATCCGCGCCCGGCTGTGGCGCGTCACCATCGCGAGATCCGCGGCTTGATAGAACAGTAGCGCGCCGAACAGGCCCGCCGCAATGTGGTTCTTGAACACCCACGCACGCGACAGCGGCAATTCAGCTGCATGAGCCGGTCCGATCGCGGTCAGTCCGAGATAGTTCGTCGTCGACAGTAGCAGGATTACGCACAGGGTCGCAAACCAGCTCCAGCGCACGACGCCGGCCCAGTCCGAATCCTTGAATGCAACGATCGCGAGCGGCAACAGCAGCAACTTGTCGTACTTGCCGATCCACGACCATGCGTCGCTATGCGGCGCGACGGTATAGGCAACGCTCACGATCAGCGCGACGAGCAGTAGCAGCGCGGAGACCGCAGTCCGGTTTCGGAACATCGACGGCAGATTGCGCCAGAATTCGGGTGCGCTCAGCAAAGCGATGACAAACAGGGCACAGGCTATGTTGGTGAGCGCGGTCGAGACCGGCACCAGACACAGTGCGACAACGGCGAAGATGCGCGAGGCGGTCAATCGGTGCGAAACGTTATACATAGGTAAGAACGCTGAAGTTCGGTGAAGCAGAGGTTGGCTGGACCAGCGCCGCGCGCGGGGCACGATAGCTTTCGTACGACGGTTTCGCTGACCAGCAAGGGGCGAAGTATATCAACTGGCTGCGGGTCCCTGTCCTGGTCGGCGCCGTCAGGCGGAGTTGTATGGGGTCAGTACACGGGATGGAAGGTGCTCATGAAAAAGCAGACTGTCGGAAAAACCCACAACCAGTTTTCGCCAACGAGGCGCATATCACGGCGAAATGCAACGAACGCTTCGTCACGTTAGCAATGTCGTCCGATTCGTCAATGCAACCACCTACGTGCCGTCGCCCAGCCTTAGCAGCGACGTATCGACGATCGACTGGATAACCGCCGGATTCGCGACCGATGGAGCCGGCAAGCCGAGCAGTTCGGCCGCTGCGCCGATAACACGGCTGGCACCGAGATTCGCCAGGCAATCGCTACGGCTTTCGACATGCCCCTCGCAACCTTCGCCCCGGCACGGCACACAGTCGCCCTCTCCCTGGAGCAGATAAACATTGCTATGACGGCCCGACCCGCGCAGAGGCCAGGGATCGACTCCGGCCGGCCATCCGCACGGCCACGGCCCCCAGCGAACTGGGTCAGACGGGCCGAATAACGCGATCGTCGGCGTACCGGTGGCCGCGGCAATGTGCGTGGCGCCCGTGTCCGGACCCACGTAGAGCCTGGCCTGCCGAATCATTTCCGCGCTTTCGCCAAGCGACAATTGCCCGACCATATTGAGCACCGGGCCGCCAGCCGCGGCAGCAACCCGCTCCGCGTACTCCCGTTCCTCCGCAGCCGGGCCGCCGCTCAACGCAATCGCGAAACCAAGCGAACGCAGCCAGGCGATCAACTCGACCCAGCCTTCGAGGTGCCAGCGCTTGTACGCAAACATCGGGTACGGGTGTAACACCACGAACGGCTGGCCGGCAAGTACGGCGGGCGGCGCGTGAATGCGTGCATCGAACTCCGCGCGCCGCACAGGGTCGTCGCCAATGCCGGGCGCAACGACCTCGGCGCGCGGCTCGATCCCCAAAAGCGGCGTCAGCGCGAGGCTGCTGTTGACCGTATGGACCGACTCGTGGTGATTGATGGCAATGCCGTGCAGCATCAGCCGGGTCAGCAGTGTGACGCGGTTGGGATCGACGAGTCCGATGCGCTTCTTGCCCGCGAACCAGCAATAGAAACGCGGACGATCTGAACTGACGGCGGCGCAAGCGAGATCGTAGCGGCGCCAGATCTTCGCTGCATCAGCAATCCGTTCCCGCAGCCTGGCGCGCTGTGCGACGACAATCACGCGGCGCACGTCAGGATTGTGTTCGAGTATCCCTTCGGTGCCGCGGAACACGAGCATGTCGATCGGAGTATCGGGCCATTGAGCCTTCAGTGACCGGACGAACGGCGTCGTGAGCAGCACATCGCCGATGCGGCGGGTGCAGACGACGAGGATGCTGCGCGGCGGACGGGAAGTCGAAAATAATGCAGCCACGGTCGGGGACTCAATAAACGATCTCAATCGCGCTTCCCGCGAACTCGCCGCGCAAAGCGTTCAGCAATTCGTCGGTCGGTTTTACGCGCCACTGGTCGCCGAGCCGCACCTCGCCTTCCGCATGTTCGCTGCGATAGATGATCTGCACCGCAAGACCATTCGGTATCTGCACAGGCGCGCGCTGCCGGCCGCCATCGCCCCCGTAACCGCCATTGCCGCCGCGCCCGCCACCGCCGCGCGATGGGGCGGGTGCGGGTGCGGCCTGCGCCGTCTCCTGCGGACCGGCGCAATGCGCCTCGAGCACGCGACGCAACGCCTGCGCATCGGTATTGCCGTTCATCTGCACCTTGACAGCCTGTGCGTAGCGACTGCGTGCCCGTTCGAGGTCCATGACCGTATCGACGGTAAAGCGGATCCCGCCCGTGAACGCGTCGTTACGCGCCTGCCCTTGCACGACGAGAAGCTCATCTTCCTTGAAGAGCTGCTTGTGTGCCTCGAACTGCTCGTTGAAAACGGTGACTTCGCACTGACCCGTGCCGTCGTCGAGCAATGCGATCAGCATCTTGCCGCGCTGGGTCATCTGCGTGCGCAGCGACGCGATCACGCCCGCAACCAGCTTGTCGCGCCCTTCCTTCAGTTCGCCGATCTTCTGGCGAACGAAGCGGCGCACTTCGCCCTTGTACGCGTCGAACAGATGCCCGGACAGGTAAAAACCAAGTGCGGCTTTCTCTTCCTGAAGCTTCTTCTTTTCCGGCCATGCCGGTTCGTCGACGAGTTCGTGGCCTTGCGACGGCTCATCGCCCATGTCGAAGAGGCCCGCCTGCAACGCATTGGCGCTGGCCTGATCGGCTGCTTCCATCGCGAGCGAAACGGACGCGATCAATTGCGCGCGGTTCTCGTGCAATTGATCGAACGCGCCTGCGCGAATGAGTGCCTCGACGGTCCGACGGTTCACTACCCGGCGGTCGATGCGGTTGCAGAAGTCGAAGATATCAATGAACAGCCCTTCTTCGCGTGCACGGAGGATTTCCTCGATCGCGTTCTGGCCACTGCCCTTGATTGCGCCGAGACCATAGCGGATCGTCTTCGACCGCTTGCCGTCGGCTTCGGCGACAGGCTCGAAGCGATATGCCGACTGGTTGACGTCCGGCGGCAACACCTTCATCCCGTTCGTGATGCAGTCTTCGAACAGGATCTTGACCTTGTCGGTGTCATCCATGGCGAGCGACATATTCGCTGCCATGAATTCAGCCGGATGGTGCGCCTTCAGCCACGCGGTAAAGTACGCGAGCAGCGCGTAGGCCGCCGCGTGCGACTTGTTGAAGCCGTAGCCTGCGAACTTCTCCATCAAGTCGAAGATTTCGTCGGCCTTTTCGGCCGTTAGGCCGTTCTTCGCCGCACCTTCGCGGAACAACGCGCGGTGCTCGGCCATTTCCTCGGCCTTCTTCTTACCCATCGCGCGGCGCAGCAGGTCGGCGCCACCGAGCGAGTATCCGCCGATGATCTGCGCCATCTGCATCACCTGCTCCTGATAGACCATGATGCCGTAGGTCTCTTTCAGGATGGGCTCGACGCGCGGATCCGGATAGTCCACCACTTCGCGGCCGTGCTTACGCGCGCAGAAGCTCGGAATCAGGTCCATCGGGCCCGGACGGTACAGCGCCACGAGCGCAATGATGTCCTCGAAACGGTCAGGCTGCGCGTCCTTCAGCATGCCCTGCATGCCGCGGCTTTCCAGCTGGAACACGGCGACCGTATTCGCTTTCTTGAGGATCGAGAACGACGCGGGGTCGTCGAGCGGCACCTGGGCAAGCGACCAGTCTTTCTTCGACGGATCGAGCCGGCGAATATAACGCTCGGCCCAGTCGAGGATCGTCAGCGTGGTCAGGCCCAGAAAGTCGAACTTCACGAGGCCGACGGCTTCGACGTCGTCCTTGTCGTACTGGCTCACGACGCCGCTATCGTCGCCCTGCGTGTAGAGCGGGCAAAAATCGGTCAGCTTGCCGGGCGCGATCAACACGCCGCCCGCATGCATGCCGACGTTACGCGTCAGCCCTTCGACACGCTGCGCGAGTTCGAGCAACTGATGGACTTCGTCTTCGTTGTCGAAGCGCTCCTGCAGAAGCGGCTCTTCCTTCATCGCGTCGGCAATCGTCACGTGCTTGCCGGGCTTGAACGGAATAAGCTTCGCGATGCCATCCGTGAACATGTAGCCCAGATCGAGCACACGGCCGATGTCGCGCACCGCGGCCTTCGCCGCCATCGTGCCGAAGGTCGCGATCTGCGAGACGGCGTCCGCGCCATACTTCTGCTTCACGTACTGAATGACGCGGTCGCGCCCTTCCTGACAAAAGTCGATATCGAAGTCGGGCATCGACACCCGCTCCGGATTCAGGAAACGTTCGAACAGCAGGTTGTAGCGCAGTGGATCGAGGTCGGTCACGCCGAGCGCATAGGCGACGAGCGAACCCGCACCCGAGCCCCGGCCCGGCCCTACCGGCACGCCGTTGTTCTTGGCCCAGTTGATAAAGTCCGCAACGATCAGGAAGTAGCCCGGAAAGCCCATCTTGATGATCGTGCCGCACTCGAATTCGAGCCGCTGGTAATACGTTTCGCGCTGCGCGTCGCGTTCGGCCTGGTCCGGATACAGCTGCTCGAGCCGCTTCTCCAGCCCTTCCTTCGATAGCTGTACGAGGTAGTCGTCGAGCGACATGCCGTCGGGCGTCGGGAACAGCGGCAGCTTCGGCTTGCCGAGTTCGAGCGTGAGGTTGCAGCGTTTGGCGATCTCGACCGTGTTGGCCAGCGCCGACGGAATGTCAGCAAAAAGCGCCGCCATCTCGTCTTGCGACTGGAAATACTGATCGGTCGTGAAACGCTTCTGGCGACGCGGATTCGCGAGAATATCGCCTTCTGAGATACACACACGCGCTTCGTGCGCGGTGAAGTCGTCCGGCGTCATGAACTGCAGCGGATGCGTGGCGACGACCGGCAGTTTCAGCGCAGCGGCCAGCGCGACGGCCTGCTGGACGTAGGCTTCACCGCCCGGCTGCCCGCAACGCTGCAACTCGATATAGAAACCATTGGGAAACAGCGCGGCCCAGCGCTGCGCATTGCGCCTTGCGGCCTCTTCATTGCCGGCGGCCAGCGCCATGCCGACGTCGCCCTGTTGCGCACCAGAGAGCGCGAGCAGGCCTTCGCCAAGACCCGCTTCGAGCCAGCCGATCTCGACCTCCGCGCGGCCGCGATATTGATTCGTGAGCCACGCCTTCGTCAGTAGCTCGCACAGATTCAGGTAGCCGCGCCGGTCTTTGACCAGCAGCAAAAGCCGCGAAGGCTTGTCGCGATCATCGGGATTCGTGATCCAGACGTCGCAGCCGGCGACGGGTTTGACCCCTTTGCCACGAGCTTCCTTGTAGAAACGGACGAGACCGAACGCGTTGCCGAGGTCGGTGAGTGCGAGCGCGCCCTGACCGTCTTTGGCGGCGGCCTTGACGATGTCGTCAAGGCGCACGATGCCATCGGCAATCGAGAATTCGGAGTGGACGCGAAGATGAACGAAGCGGGGATCTGACATGGGCGACATTGTAACTCTACCCTCCCGAAGATTTGCGCCGAAAGCAAAGCGTTAGCCATTCGCCCAGGAGCGCCTGCGCCGGTTGCCGCGACCCTATGCCATCCGGCCGAATGCGGGCGTATCGGCGGGATGAGGGATAATACGGCTTTGAACCATTCTGCCGTGGCCGCACCGCGCGCCAGCGCGTTGCCAGGGCGCGATTTAGCGCCGCCCGCCACCTCTTGCTGCTGGACCATCATGAGTATCGTCAACCTCGCTGCCTATCAATTCGCGACCCTCGAAGCCATCGTCGAGTGGCGCCCGCTCGTCACCGAACGCTGCAACGCGCTCGGCCTGCGCGGCACCATCCTGCTCGCGCCGGAGGGCATCAACCTGTTCGTCGCCGGCACGCCCGAGGCCGCGCGTAATTTCATCGATTACATTCGCCACGATCCGCTCTTCGAGCGAAAATTTGCGGGCCTTCAGTTCAAGGAAAGCTTCTCGGAAAAGCAGCCATTCCGTCGCATGCTCGTCAAGCTGAAGCGCGAGATCATCACAATGAAAAAGCCGGCTATTCGCCCGGAACAGGGCCGTGCTCCATTCGTCGATGCACCCACGCTGAAAACATGGCTCGACCGCGGTCACGACGATGAAGGGCGCCCTGTCGTGATGCTCGATACGCGCAATGCGTTCGAGGTAGACGTCGGCACTTTCGAGCATGCGCTGGACTATCGGATCACGAAGTTCAGCGAATTTCCCGAGGTCGTCGAACAAAACCGCTCGGACCTCGAGGGCAAGACGGTCGTCTCGTTCTGCACGGGCGGGATTCGTTGCGAGAAGGCGGCGATCCATATGAAGGAAGTCGGCATCGAGAACGTCTACCAGCTCGAAGGCGGCATCCTGAAGTATTTCGAGGAAGTGGGCGGTGCGCACTATCAAGGCGACTGCTTCGTGTTCGACTACCGGACCGCGCTGAACCCGCAACTGGAGCCGACTTCGACAGTGCAATGCTTCGGCTGCCGTGCGGTGGTGAATGCAGAGGCGCAAGAGTCGCCGCTGTACACGCCGGGCAAGACCTGTCCTGAATGCCATCCGCAAAGGGACGGCGCACGCGCCGCGTGATGGCAGCGCCCGGTTTCGAGTCTGAACGGTCGCACGCGCAACCCGACATCGCGGCCGGCATAGCAGGCGCTCGCCAGACGCCTTGCCGATGACCGTGCCGACCTATCGCGGACGCTTCGCGCCGTCGCCCACCGGACCGCTGCATTTCGGCTCGCTCGTCAGCGCACTCGCAAGCTGGCTGGATGCGCGCGCACATGGCGGCGCATGGCTGGTGCGCATCGAAGACATCGACGCGCCACGCACGGTAGCCGGCGCCGCCGAGGATATTCTCGCGACACTCATGCGTTTCGGCATGCATCCTGACGAACCGCCGATGTGGCAAAGCCGGCGCACCGACGGCTATCAGCGGGCACTCGAGCAACTCGAGGCCAACGGATTGATCTATCCGTGCGGCTGCACGCGCAAGGAAATCGCCGATTCACTGCTGCAGGCACACGAACGCAACACGACCCTCGCCTACCCCGGCACGTGTCGTGGCGGCCTGCATGGCAAACCAGCACGCGCGTGGCGTCTGAGGGTCCCGGACGGCGACGCGGCCGTGATCACATTCGAGGATCGCTGGCAGGGACAGCAGACACAGGATCTGGCCACGGAAGTCGGCGACTTCGTACTGAAACGCGCCGATGGCCAATGGGCCTACCAGCTGGCGGTGGTGGTCGATGATGCGGATGCGGGCATTACGCACGTAGTGCGCGGCGCGGACCTGCTCGATTCGACCGCGCGGCAGATCTATCTGCAGCGTTGCCTCGATGTGCCGACGCCGTCATATCTGCACGTCCCGGTGGTCACGAACGAGGCAGGCGAAAAACTCAGCAAGCAGACTGGAGCAACCGCGCTCGATCACGCAGCGCCGTTAAGGACGCTTCACGCGGCGGCCACGCATCTGGGACTTGACCTGGGCTCAAGCATCAGCGGATCGCTGGACACTTTTTACGAGGCCGCAACGATGGCGTGGTCCCGGCGCATGGCGCAGATCGAAAAGCGCGGGCACCAGTAGCCCATTGTGCCGTGATGGCGGCGAACGCAAGATAAACCTGCGCCGCTGCCAGGCCCCCTCTCAGGCAGCAAGCAGGAGAGAGGCAAACACAGCAGCGAGGATGATCAGGAAGAGGTAGGCGTCTTGCGCGGCATCCCGAAGCCGCCGAGCAGGGCGGCGAGCGGTTGCCTCGAAGCCGGTTTCTGCGCAGCGGCGGGCGCTTCGTCTTCCTGCTTTGTCGAGGAAGGCGACGGCTCGTAAGGCTTAAGGAAGAAATCGTCGACAGGCGGCTGCGTGTGACGATGATGATGCGGCCGATCGAACGACGCCCCACCCGTCGGGCGACGACGTCCCGGACGCTCATCGCGCTCACGCCGGCCAACGCGTTCTTCGTGGTGATGGCGCACCGGCACATCGACAGTCAGACGCTGCACATCGAGCGGACGCTTGATCAGCTTTTCGATGTCTGCAAGCTGCTTGCGCTCGTTCGGGCTGCACAGCGAGAGTGCGTCACCCGACGCGCCTGCGCGGCCCGTACGGCCGATCCGGTGCACATAGTCTTCCGCGCTAAACGGCAGATCGAAGTTGATCACCGCCGGCAGTTCCACGATATCCAGACCGCGCGCAGCCACATCGGTCGCCACCAGTGCCTCGATCTCGCCGCGCTTGAACGCGTCGAGCGCCTGCATCCGCTCGTTCTGAGTCCGGTCGCCGTGAATGGCCGTAGCCACCACGCCGTCGCGCTCGAGCTGCCGCGCAAGACGGCTCGCGCCGATCTTGCTGTTGCAGAACACGATCACCTGCTTGAGGCTGCGCTCGCGGATCAGTTGCACCACCGCACCGGTCTTGTCCCCTTCCGCGACCTCGTAAACGATCTGCGTGACGTTCGTCGCGGTCGAATTGCTGCGCGCGACTTCGATCGTCTGCGGATTGCGCAGATAGGTCGCCGCCAGCTTCTTGATTTCGCCGGAGAACGTCGCCGAGAAGAGCAGCGTCTGACGCTCCTTCGGCAGCAGGTTCAGGATGCGCTGCAGGTCCGGCAGGAAGCCCATGTCGAGCATCCGGTCGGCTTCGTCGAGCACGAGAATCTGCACCTGGCCGAGATTCGCCGTCTTTTGCTGTACGTGGTCGAGCAGGCGCCCCGGCGTCGCGATCAGGATTTCCACGCCGCGCCGCAATTCGGCGGACTGCGGGTTCATGTCGACACCGCCAAATACCACCGCGCTGCGCAGCGGCGTGTGCTTCGCGTACGCCTGCACGTTTGCGGCAACCTGGTCGGCGAGTTCGCGCGTGGGCGTGAGGATCAGCGCGCGCACCGGGTGTCGCGCGGGCGAGGCGCTCGTGCTGGCCTGCGGCAACAGGCGCTGGATGATCGGCAGCGAGAAACTGGCGGTCTTGCCGGTGCCGGTCTGGGCGGCGCCCATGACGTCGCGGCCGGCGAGGACGACGGGGATGGCCTGGGACTGGATCGGCGTCGGCGTCGTGTAGCCCGAGTCCGTGACAGCCCTCAGAATGTCGGCGGAAAGGCCGAACTGGTCGAAGGTGGGTGTATCAGTGCTGGGCGTGACGGCTGTGTCGGACATGGTGGCTTTCGCTAAAAATGCGCCTGCGCGGTACGCGTGGCAGCGGACAAGGCCGCGGAGGGCATCAGGATGAAGGCGGAGCCACGGCGTGCCGCACGGGACCCGAATGAACTATGGGAAAGAATGCAGCCGGCTCCGGCCGACGGAAACATCCGCCGGAAAGGGCGGTATTGTAGCACTTCAGCAAAATCGCTCATGGCGCACGCACCCGCTTTCTGCTCCAGCCCCCTGCGACCGGCTTTCCGGGCGCGCGGCGGATTTGGCCCCAGGCAGCGTACGACACGTAGACGACATCTGCGTGACGGCGCTTCCAGCCAGTAGAAACAGCCTGGAAACGGGACGCGCCGCCACCCTGCCCCCGTCACCAGGTTTCGCGCATCACCATCAGCCGGAGTTCAGTCATATCCTCGATCGCGTAGCGGATACCTTCGCGGCCCAGCCCGGATTCCTTCACGCCGCCATATGGCATGTTGTCCACGCGGAACGACGGCACGTCGTTGATCACGACGCCGCCCACTTCCAGCCGATCCCACGCGCGATGCGCATGCGCGAGCGAATCGGTAAAGACGCCTGCCTGCAGCCCGAAGTCGCTGTCGTTGACCGTGTCCAGTGCCTGATCGAAATTGTCGAAGCGCTCGAGAATCGCCACCGGCCCGAACGCCTCCTTGCGATACAGGTCCTGATCGCGCCCGACGTTCTCCAGCACCGTCGCCTCGAACATCGCGCCGTCCACCCTGCCGCCCGCGACGATCTTCGCGCCCGCCTTGACCGCGGTTTCCATCCAGCCGGCGAGCCGGTTCGATTCCGATTCGGAGATCATCGGACCGACGAAGGTCGTCTCGTCCTTCGGGTCGCCCATTTTCAGCGACTTCGTTTTTGTGATCAGCCTGTCGCGTAGCGCGTCATAGAGGCTCGAGTGGATCAGGATCCGCTGCACGCCAATGCAGCTCTGCCCCGACTGATAGAACGCGCCGAAAGCGAGGCGGTCGACGACGTAATCGAGCTTGTTTTGCTGGTCGCCGTCGACGATCGCCGCCGCGTTGCCGCCCAGTTCCAGAATGACCTTTTTCTTGCCGGCCTTTTTCTTCAGGTCCCAGCCGACCGCGGGCGAACCGGTGAATGAAAGCAGCTTGAAGCGCTCGTCGGTGGTGAACAGATCGGCGCCGTCGCGGTGAGCAGGCAGGATCGAGAACGCGCCCTTCGGCAGGTCCGTTTCCGCGAGAATTTCGCCGATGATCAGCGCGCCGACCGGCGTGCGGCTGGCGGGCTTCAGCACAAACGGCACACCCGCTGCGAGACCCGGGGCCACCTTGTGTGCAGCCAGGTTGAGCGGAAAGTTGAACGGCGAGATGAACGAGCACGGCCCGATCGGCACGCGCTTCGTATAACCGTGGTAGCCCTTCGCCCGCGGGGAAATCTCCAGGTTGACGATCGCACCGTCGATGCGCACCGACTCTTCCGCCGCCACCTTGAACGTATCGATCAGCCGCGTGACTTCGCCGCGCGAATCGTTGATCGGTTTGCCGGCCTCGATGCACAGCGCCATCGCCAGTTCGTCGTAGCGTTCGCGAAAGCGCTTCACGCAATGCTCGAGCACGGCCTGGCGCTTGAAAGGCGGATAGTCGCGCAGCGCCGGCAGCGCGTCGACGGCCGCGCCGATTGCGCGGTCGATGGCCTTCGCGTCGGCAAGCGCGACGCGCGTCGCCACTTCGCCGCTGAATTTATCGGTGACTTCGAGATCGGTGTTCGCCGCGACCGGCTCGTTGGCGAGGTAGTACGGGTAAGAATTCTTCAGCATGACACGTTCTCCTTGAAGCGCAGCGACGGACGGGCGCGACCCGCACGACCACCGCGCGATCTGAACAGACCCGCTGCGGCCTCAGAGCTGGGCGCTCAGCCGTTTGATCTCCCGGTTCAAAACCCGCTCGTTATCCGAGTAATCGATCGGCAGATCGATCACGTGCACACCCGGGCTCGCGAAGCACTCGCGCAACAGCGGCGCGAATTCCGCCGCCGACGTGATCCGGTGGCCTTGCGCGCCATAGCTCTTCGCGTAGTCGACGAAATCCGGGTTGCGCAAGGTCATCCCGTAGTCGGGGAAGTTCATGTTTTCCTGCTTCCAGCGGATCATGCCGAACGCATCGTCGCGCAGTATCAGCACGACCAGATCGAGTTTGAGACGCACTGCCGTCTCCAGTTCCTGCGAATTCATCATGAAGCCGCCGTCGCCGCACACGGCCATCACCTTGCGCTCCGGATGCACGATCTTCGTCGCGATCGCCGACGGCAGCCCCGCGCCCATTGAAGCAAGCGCGTTGTCGAGCAGCAGCGAATTCGGTTCGTGCGCGCGGTAATAGCGCGCGAACCAGATCTTGTACATGCCGTTGTCGAGACAGACGATGCCGTCGACGGGCGTCGTCTCGTACACGTCGTTGACGATGCGCACGGGATACATCGGGAAGCGGTCGTCGAGTTGCCCTTTCACGAGATGCGCTTCGAAATGCGCCTTGATCTCCTTGAAGCGCGTGAAGTCCCAGTGCTCCTGGCGCGCCTTCAGGCTCTCCTTCAGTTGCCACACCGCGTTCGCGATATCGCCGACCACTTCGATCTGCGGGAAGTAAACCGTATCCACTTCCGCGCCGAGAAAATTCACGTGGATCACGGTCTTCTCGCCTGCATCGGCGCTGCGCATGAAGAACGGCGGCTTCTCGATCACGTCGTGGCCGACATTGATGATGCAGTCCGCGTGCTCGATCGCGCGATGCACGAAGTCGCCATCGGAAAGCGTCGCGTTGCCGAGCCACAACGGGTGCGATTCGTCGATCACGCCCTTGCCCATCTGCGTTGTGAAGAAGGGAATGCCGATCTGGTCGACGAATTCGCGCAGCATGGGCGTCGTCGTTTTGCGGTTACCGCCCGCACCGATCATCAGAAGTGGATGCTTTGCCTTCGTGATCGCGTCGACCGCGCGCGCAACCGCCTTTTCCTCGGCGACCGGACGCCGGCTGTAGCTCTTCGGAATCGGCTTGCCGTCGCCCTCTTCGTGCGCGACGTCTTCGGGCAGTTCGAGGTGCGTCGCGCCCGGCCGCTCTTCTTCAGCCTGGCGGAACGCTTCGCGCACCGACGCCGGAATGTTGGCAATCGACACGATCTGTCGCGTGTACTTCGTGAGCGGCTCCATCATTCGCACGACGTCGACAATCTGGAAGTGCCCCTGCTTGCTCGACTTGATCGGCTTCTGGCCGGTCACCATCAGCATCGGCATGCCACCGAGCTGCGAATACGCGGCAGCGGTGACGAAGTTGGTGGCGCCCGGGCCAAGCGTCGCCAGGCAGACGCCGGTGCGTCCTGTGAGGCGCCCGTACGTGGCCGCCATAAAACCCGCCGCCTGTTCGTGACGTGTCAGGATCAGCCTGACTTTCGAGCGGCGCAGCGATTCGAGGAGATCGAGATTTTCTTCGCCGGGAATGCCGAACACATATTCGACACCTTCTGCTTCCAGCGACTTGACGAACAGATCCGAAGCTTTCATTGAGAGTCTCGCTTGACGAACGGGCGCGGGCAAGCCCGCGCGATGTGATTCGGGGACGGACAATCGACGACGAACTCACGCGCCACGCACGGCACGGCGAGGCGCGCGAGTCAGACAGCTTACTACCGAGGGAGAAAAGATGTTCGCTGACCGGCACGCCGGCGCGGTCCGCGACAGTGGGAGACAACGATGAAGGAGAGGACGGCGGCAGGGGTTGGCACGCCACCGCATGGCGGCGAACCAGCGGACCCATAGAGCGACGGACTAGCGGACCAGCTGACTACCCAACAATGGTGACGCAATCGGCCAGGATCGGCGGCGTGTTCTCGCCCGCGGTGGCGTCGTAAAGATCGGCGCGCGGGCCCTTGGTCCACCAGATATAGCTGCCCGCCTGATACCTCACGCCCGACGCGGCGATCGTGTTGACAAACAGCAGTTGCTGCCCCTTGACTGGCACGAGCGCGAAACTTTGCCCGTTGGCGGCGTTCCAGTAGGTCACCTGCCGGATCTTGCCGGTCGCACAGGTGTATTTGCTCGTCTGACGGGTTTTCGTCTGGATTTCAGTCAGACGCAGCGGCGCAGCTAAAGCCGCGTTGCACAACAGGGAAACGCCCAGTACACCCGATATGACAAAGAGCCCGTTTTTCATCGAACTGCTCACTCCTGACAACGGATAACCACGGCGAACCACGATGGTGCAACGCTCTGTCATGGATCGATCACGTCCGCGCATGCATCGGTCGGGGCAGCCGCGACATGACCGACCACCGGCACGATCTTCAGGCCGGCCGAAGCAATCCGGCATGGCGCGGCCGCGAGGCCGCAGCCGGCAAGCCCCGCACACAGCGCGACGAGCACGCTCCCGCGGGCAATGCGGCTGCGTCGGTGAGGCACACGATGTTGCGTGCCCTGTTGCGTGCCCTGTTGCGCGCTTTCGCCTGACTTCACAGCGGGGTCCATGCTCGTATCTCCTGCGTCTCCTGGCACCGCAAACGCCCGCGACGGGCGGCTGCGCCATCAACTGCCTACTTTGCCGACACCGGCCGCACCGCCGCTGCCGCCTGTTTCGCCCGCGCGCGCGCCTCGTCGGTGGTCGCGCCGGTGGCGAGCGCCACGCCCATGCGGCGCTTCGTGAAGCTCTCAGGCTTGCCGAACAGGCGCAGATCGGCATTCGGCACTGCCAGCGCCTGCGCGACGCCTTCGAACGCGATACCCGCTTCTTCGAGGCCGCCATAAATCACCGCCGATGCGCCCGGCTCCCGCAGCGACGTATCCACCGGCAAACCGAGAATCGCACGCGCATGCAGTTCGAACTCGGAAAAGCGCTGCGAACACAGCGTGACGAGTCCCGTATCGTGCGGACGCGGGCTGACTTCGGAAAACCACACGTCGTCGCCACGCACAAAAAGTTCCACGCCGAAGAGGCCGCGCCCGCCCAGCGCCGTCGTCACCTTGTTTGCGATATCGCGCGAACGCTGCAGCGCGACCGGGCTCATCGGCTGCGGTTGCCACGATTCGACGTAGTCGCCCGCAACCTGCACGTGGCCGATCGGGTCGCAGAAATACGTGCTGATCTGGCCGGTCGCAGGATCGACGGCCCGCACGGTCAACTGGGTGATCTCGTAGTCGAAGTTGATGAAGCCTTCGACGATCACCCGCCCGCCTTTCACACGGCCACCCGCCATCGCGTACTGCCAGGCAGGTTCAATGTCGGCATCGCTTTTCAGCACCGACTGGCCCTTGCCGGACGACGACATCACCGGTTTCACCACGCACGGATAGCCCACTTTCGCGATGCCGGCTTTCAGATCGTCGAGCGAATCGGCGAATGCGTACGGCGAAGTCGCGAGTCCGAGTTCTTCGGCCGCAAGGCGGCGGATGCCTTCGCGGTTCATCGTCAGTTGCGTGGCACGCGCGGTCGGGATCACTTCGGCAAGCCCATCGGCTTCGATGGCGGCGAGCGCGTCGGTCGCGATGGCCTCGATTTCCGGCACGATCAGATGCGGCTTCTCGGCTTCGACAAGCGCGCGCAACGCGGCGCCGTCGGTCATGTCGATCACATGCGCACGGTGCGCAACCTGATGGCCAGGCGCATCGGCATAGCGGTCGACCGCAATCACTTCGATGCCGAGCCGCTGCAGCGCGATGATGACTTCCTTGCCCAGTTCGCCAGCGCCAAGCAGCATGACGCGTGTTGCGGATGTCGACAGCGGGGTGCCGATCCGTTGACCGATCTGCATGGGGTCTCCAGAAAATATCGAGATAAAAAAAGGGAACAGCGGATGTTAACATGCGCTCGCGTGCGGACTGGGGAGTGCGTTACCCTTACGCCTTCGCCAGTTTGAAGAGGAACGACGCCATGGCCCTTAAGTTTTTCGCACGACGTATTGCGCGTTGCATTGCTCCGTTCCACGACCGCTTTCATAGCCGCGTTCGCAGCCGCTCTATCAGCCCATTTTCCGTCCGGTGGCGCACACCGCTTGCCGCCCTGACCTTCGCTTCGCTGCTCACCGCCTGCGCGATTCCCGTCCATACCGACGCCTCCGCCGAAGCGCCCGATCCGTTCAACCCGGCCGCGACGCAGCTGCTCGACGACACGAAGTGGGAACTGACCAGCTGGAAACAGGCGGACGGCACGATGCGCGACGTACCGCACGGCGACACCGGCGAGCCGGTGTCGCTCGATCTGTCGACAGCTAGCGGCCAGCGCCGCGCGAGCGGCTTCTCGGGCTGCAACCGGTTTATGGGCGCCTATATGCTAAAAGACGGCAAGCTGTCGTTCGGACCGCTGGCGGGCACGCGCATGGCCTGCATGACACCGGGCGGCAAGATCGAAGGCGCCTTTCTCGACGCGCTCGGCCATATCGACCGTACCGGTGTCCAGATGCGCGCACCGCAACAGCTGCAGCTGATCCTCGAGAACGGCGACACGCTCGTCTTCGCTCAGCGCGGCCAATGATCGAAGGGGCCTCGATAGCTGCGCCGGCTGTCGGGATAGCCTGCGCGGCAGCCACTGGCTGCTGCGGATTGCGCACCCAAGGCCGCCGCTATTGGCCCCGGCATTCGCCCGCCTGTCTTAGAAGCGTCCCGCTTCACCGGTTAAACTCGACGGATTGCGTTTCTGAGCTTCCGTCATTCGTTGATGTCTAGCATGCACACGGTAGTTTTCAGCTGGTTCGGCGCCTCGGCCGTCTGGCTTCTTCCTCTTTTGTGGCGCCTCGCGAAATCCGTCCTGCCGGGTGGCACCGGCCTGCGCGGTCCGGGCACGATCCGGCTGTGGCTTGGCTTCGTCTGCGTGATGGTCGCGAGTTGCACGCTGGAGACGTCACTGGTTCATATCGCTGGCGTCGACGGTCTGGGGCACGCGCTCGCGACGGGCTTCGGTCATCTGTTCGGACCAATCGCCACGCCGCTCGTGATGGCCGCGCTGCTGCTGGTGAGCCTGCCGTGGCTCGTCGGCTTTCGCTGGTCGCAAGTGGCGTTGTGGGCTGACGGCGCGTTCGGCCTCGGGCTCTCGCGCACGTTCGCGAAGCGCGACGAAGAGGCTCGCCCGCGCCGCGCCGCCGCCGATGACGCACTGCCGTCGCACGCGGCCACGTCCACCTCCATCAATACGATGGCGCCGAAGTCGAACGGTCGCTATGCGCGGCCGACCGTATGGCGTCCGCCCTCGGTTGCGCGGGGGGCGGCGACGGGCGTTGCCGGTGGCGTAGCGGCAGCGGGTGATACACGCGGCGCCTCGCCGCAAGGCAACGCGAGCTGGGGTGGCAGCGCACGTGTTCAGGCGTCGCAGGCTGCCGAGGCTGCGCGCGGACGGGTCAACCCGCCGCAACGGCAGGATGGACGCGCATCGTGGACCCCGTCCGAACCCGTGGCGCCAGCCGAATGGCTTCGAGAGCCGGGCGCGACGACACGCTCATCCGGGCCGTCACGCGATACAACAACGGCGAACGACGCACGACGCAAGGGCGCGACACCCCGTCCGATGGAGGATGCCGGTCCGGGCGCGGCTTCGTGGACTCCCGGTACGGCAGGGACAGCCGGCTCAGCCCAGACTCCGCACCCGGCTCCCCGGCCCACGCAACCGTACGTTCGACCGCCTGCGCCTGGCAGCGTGCGCGCCCCGGCCTATTCGCGGCCAGCGGTCGGCACGCCACGCGTCCCCCCGACCGCGAGCGTGCAGGAAACGCTGCGCAGCATCGAGGAAAACGCTGCGCGCTGGACAACACTCGCCGGCGCCGGCCTCGCCCGTATCAGCGGGACGGAGGCAATGGACAGCGCGCGTAAGGCGTCGGTAGATGTTCCGGCGGAACTTCCCGAGGCGAATGCACCTGTCGAAAACGCTGGCATCGTTGCACCGGTGCCTGCGTCGGCGAGTGCGTCGGCCGACGAGCCTGTTGCGTCCGGGCGGGACCACGCGCCCGATGCGCGCGCTGCAGCTTCGTCTATCGACACACCACTCGCCACGTTCATTTCAGCTTCGCCAGGCAAACAGGCCGACATGGGGGAGGCCCTACCGCCCGTCCCGGTTACGCACATAGGTTCCCCAGACGCCGCGCCGTCCACCCCGACCACCGGCACCGAATCACAAGCACCCGCGCTGATCAGTGAGGTCGCCGCGGTCGCGCTAGCCAATGCCCCTACGGAACCGGCCGCCATCGTTACCGTTGCGCCGTCGCCTGCGACCGCCGGCGTGGAGGCGCAAGCGGATACCTTGCCGCAGCAAACCGACACCCCCCAAGCCTCCAGCGAAGCCACCCGCGAACCGGCAACGCCCGGCGCGTCTTCGGCCGCACACGTGTCGTCGGCGGCACCCTCGCCAGCTCTCGAAGCAGAAAAACCGGCAGCATCCGCTGCGACCGCTGCGACCGCTGAGGCCATGCAGTCGATCATGACTCACCTCGCCGACGTGACGCCCATACACGCGCCCTCGGCCGCCGCGCCGCTGGATGCGCGGGTCGCGCCATGGGAAATGGCAGACGCTGACGTAGCCGAATTCCGCACGGGCTCATCGATGACGTCGCATCATCACGCCCAGCCGCCGACGCATGCCATGGAACCGTCTGCCCGAGTTTCCGCACCGGCGCTCCATGTTGTGGCCGCACCGGCAGAAACCGCCGCGCCAGCCCAGCCGCCAGAAGCTGAAGCCGAATCAGAAGCCGAAACCGACGACACCCCTGCCCTGTCGAACATTGTCCGCTTCCCGGGTGCGCCGCTCGCAGCCGTCGCAACCCTGATCGAACCCACGCGGGCACAGGAACCGGAACTGCAAGACGACGTGCCGTACAACGCACATGACACGTCCGCCGCCCGGCCCGTGATCACGCCGCCGCCACCTCGTGGCCATGCGCCAACCGGCTTCGAATTCCACGCGCCGGCCGCGTCGATGGTCGAACTGCCGTCGCTCGATCTGCTCGAACGCGCGTCGGCGGACGCCGAGCCGATCCCCGAAGAGCGGCTCGCCGAAACCGGCCAGCTGATCGAGCAGCGCCTCCAGGAATTCAAGGTGCCCGTAACCGTCGTCGGCGCCTCGGCGGGCCCGGTCATCACGCGCTTCGAAGTCGAGCCGGCGCTCGGCGTGCGTGGCAGCCAGATCGTCGGCCTGATGAAGGACCTGTCGCGCGGCCTCGGCCTCACGTCGATTCGCGTCGTCGAGACGATTCCCGGCAAGACCTGCATGGGTCTCGAACTGCCGAATGCCAAACGCCAGATGATCCGTCTGTCCGAGATCCTCGAAGCAAACGTCTACCAGAACTCGCGCTCGAATCTGACGCTCGCGATGGGCAAGGACATCACGGGTCATCCCGTCGTCGCGGACCTCGCGAAGGCGCCGCACATGCTGGTCGCGGGCACGACCGGTTCGGGCAAATCGGTGGCGATCAACGCGATGATCGTGTCGCTGCTCTACAAGGCGACGCCCGAGGAAGTGCGCCTCATCATGATCGACCCGAAGATGCTCGAGCTGTCGGTCTACGAGGGCATCCCGCATCTGCTCGCACCGGTCGTCACCGACATGAAGCTCGCCGCGAACGCGCTCAACTGGTGTGTCGGCGAGATGGAAAAGCGCTACCGGCTGATGTCCGCCGTCGGCGTGCGCAACCTTGCGGGCTTCAACCAGAAGATCCGCGATGCCGAGGCCGCCGGCAAGAAGCTCGGCAACCCGTTCTCGCTGACCCCTGAAGCGCCCGAGCCGCTTGCCCCGCTGCCGCTCATCGTCGTTGTGATCGACGAGCTTGCCGACCTGATGATGGTGGCCGGCAAGAAGATCGAAGAACTGATCGCGCGCCTCGCGCAGAAGGCGCGCGCAGCCGGCATCCATCTGATTCTCGCGACGCAGCGGCCGTCGGTGGACGTGATCACCGGCCTCATCAAGGCGAACATTCCGACACGCGTCGCCTTCCAGGTGTCGTCGAAGATCGACTCGCGCACGATTCTCGACCAGATGGGCGCGGAATCGCTGCTCGGCCAGGGTGACATGCTGTTCCTGCCGCCCGGTACCGGTTATCCGCAGCGCGTACACGGTGCATTTGTCGAAGACGAGGAAGTGCACCGAATCGTCGAATATCTGAAGCAGTTCGGCGAGCCGCAGTACGAAGAAGGCATCCTCGACGGCCCGGCGACCGAAGGCGCGGCGCCGGATCTCTTCGGCGACGCGCCGGATGCCGAGGCCGATCCGCTCTACGACGAAGCCGTCGCGTTCGTCGTGCGTACGCGGCGCGCGTCGATCTCTTCTGTGCAGCGGCAGTTGCGCATCGGCTACAACCGCGCGGCGCGCCTGGTCGAACAGATGGAGACCGCAGGCCTCGTCTCGCCGATGGGCATCAACGGCAGTCGCGAAGTGCTCGCGCCCGGGTCGGCAGAATAAACGCGGTTCCTTTCAAACAAGCCGAACCCGGAGGCGCTGCCTCCGGGTCATGCCCCGCCCCGCCGTCAGGACGGTGACACCAGCTTGAAGTCGACCGGCGAACCGATATCGATACGTTTCGGGTTCGGGTCCAGCAGACCGCTCTGCTGATCGCGCCGGAACACGTACGCCGTATCGCTGTTCTGGTTGCCCACGATCAGCCACTGTCCGCTCGGATCGATCGCGAACTCGCGCGGCGCCTCACCCAGGCTCGACTGGTGCCCCACCAGCTTCAGATGACCGTTCGCCGGGTCGACCGAAAAGATCACGATTTCGTTCGCGTCGCCGCGGTTGGTGGCGTAGAGGAAACGGCCGTCCGGCGACAGATGGAGCGCCGCCGCGCCGACCTCGCCCTTGAACCCCGGCTGGGTGAGCGGCAGCGACTGGAGCAGCGTGAGATTGCCGTCGTCGTAGCGAAAGGTGCTGACCGTCGCCGTTAGTTCGCTCGTCAGATACGCATATTTGCCGTCGGAGCCGAAGACGAGATGGCGCGGGCCCGAGCCGGCCTTCGTCTTGGTGTAGCGCGTGTCGGTCGGTCCGAGCAGGCCGCGGCTGCCGTCAGGGGTGTAGCGGTACGCGTACAGCTTGTCGGCGCCGAGATCCTGCGCGAACAGATAACGGCCATCCGGCGAAAAGACCGTCGAATGCACGTGGGCGCTGTCTTGCCGTCCTTTCACCGGCCCGCTGCCTTCGTGATGAACCGTGAGAACGGCTGTACCGATCTGGCCGTCGGCCTCGAGCGGGAAGATCGCAAAGCTCCCGCCGGGATCGGGAGCGACAGAATAGTTGGCCGTCGTCAGATATCTGTCATCGGGCGACAGGCTCAGATAGCACGGATCGTTGCCTTCGGAAGAAACCTTGTTCAGGAAGGTCAACTGGCCGCTCTTCGCATCGAAGCTGAATGCGCTGATGCCGCCGCGCTGGCCGGCAGGGCCGTTGTCGCCAGGCGACTCGTTCACCGCATACACGTGGCGACGATCGGGCGTGACGACGAGATATGACGGGTTCACCGTCCTCGTCGCGGACACCCGGGTGGCTTCACCGGTCTTCGTGTCGAAACGGTAGACGTAGATGCCTTCGCTCTTACCCCCAGTGTAGGTACCGACGATCAGGTCATAGACGCCATCGGCGGGAGGAGCGGCACTTCCCTCAGCAACGGCATGCGTAGCAACGATAGAGACCATGAGTGCGAAACCCCTTATTATCGAGCGACCGGTACGGAGTGGTGCCGCTTGCGGCACGGACGCTGGCACGGCGAATGCTGCCCGGCAGACAGTGCGATGCATGAACCTCCTTCGACATCGGGCTGGTTCGGTTATGGTGTCGCTGGTCTGCCACGCGCGCTGCGGATTTGTTTTCTTGTCGCGCAAGTATAGGGTGGTTGCGGCGGATCGCACAGCCCGTAAGGCCGACAGGCAGGTTTCGTACATGGTTGCGGGCACTGCGCGTGGTCGGGCAACGCATTCGGCATGGTTGTACTTCTAAAAGGCAGTCTCAAACACAACGGAGTCTTCATGAACGTCACCCTCAGCCTCGGTCCACTCGTTGCCTTGATCGCCGGCATTCTTATCCTCGTCATGCCGCGCCTGCTCAACTACATCGTGGCACTGTATCTGATCATCATCGGCGTCATCGGTATTCTCAACGTGGGTTCGAAGCATTTTTGATGGGGGCGCCTAGCTGGGGGCGCCTAGCTGGGGGCGCCTAGCTGGGGGCGCCTAGCTGGGGGCGCCTAGCTGGGGGCGCCTAGCTGGGGGCGCCTGGGGCACGCCAGGTCACGGACGCCCGACCGGCGACACCTGTCCACGAGAACACCCGAGCGCAAACCACCACCTGGCAGCCGAACAGCGGCCTGAATGACGCGCCATGCAACGGCGGCACGCGATGCAAGGCGCATATCGCTGATAGAGATAGCGTGGACTGCATGAATGGGCGGCGCATCGGGCCGCCTGCCGAAACCAGCCCTTAGCCGTTCGAAAGCTGCTCGAGGCGCAACCTTCCCTGCAACGACAGCCCGCCGACGGCATAATGACCGTCACTTTCCTGATAACACTTGAAGCACGCACGTTCGACGAGAAACGCCGCGGCCGTTTCCATTCCGTTGCGCGTCAAACCGAGCTGGCTGGCGTCGAGTGACAACATCGCGTCGTCGGTGAGTTCGCTGGCGGCGGAGAGGATCGTAATGCAATCGGATTTCGACGGGTTCAGCATGGCTTCAATCCCCAAAAGAGCGTTGCGTGGAAACAATGGAAAGCGCTGGAAAGTGGATTCGGGCCACGGCCCGAAAAATCTGATTGTAGGCAGGCAATATTCAGAACGCCAGTTGTCGTTGCAGTGCAGCGTAATGAACCGGATACCCTTGCAGGTCAAGAGCGACAACGCCTCTGAACGATCCATCTATTACCCCTGAACTCCCGCGACAGGTCACGCACCGGACGCATCTATTTGCTGCCCTCTATGCCCTCTCTCATCGAAGACTACGCACTCATCGGCGACGGTCACACCGCCGCGCTGGTCTCCCGCTCAGGCTCCGTCGACTGGCTCTGCTGGCCACGTTTCGACTCCGGCGCCTGCTTCGCTGCGCTGCTCGGCACCGAGGACAACGGCCGCTGGCTGATCGCGCCCGCGGTCGGCGAAGGTTCATCCGAGCCCGTCGCCACGCGCCGCTATCGTGGCGAAACGTTGATTCTCGAGACCGATTTCGAAACGCCCGAGGGCGCTGTCACCGTCATCGATTTCATGCCGCCGGGGAATGGGTCGTCGGAACTGGTACGCATCGTCGTCGGCAAACGCGGCACGGTGCGCATGCAGATGGAACTCGTGCTGCGGTTCGACTACGGCTTCTCCGTGCCGTGGGTGAGCCGGCTCGCGAACGACAGCGGCATCAAGGCGGTGGTCGGCCCAGACACGACCGTACTGCGCACACCTGTCGAAGTACGTGGCGAGAACATGCGCACCGTTGCCGAATTCACGGTCACGGCAGGCGAGCGCGTGCCGTTCTCGCTGGCCTATACGCCGTCGCACCTGCACGCGCCGCCTGCCCGCGATCCGCACACCGCGCTGGCCCGCACCGAAAACTACTGGCTCGAATGGTCGGCGCGCGGCACCGTCGAGGGCCGCTGGGCCGAACCCATCCGCCGCTCGCTGATCACGCTGAAGGCGCTCGCCTATGAGCCGACGGGCGGCATCGTCGCGGCACCGACAACATCGCTGCCCGAACAGCTGGGCGGCACACGCAACTGGGACTACCGCTATTGCTGGCTGCGCGACGCCACGATCACGCTGCTCGCGATGATGCGCGGCGGCCATTTCGACGAAGCGCGCAAGTGGCGCCAGTGGCTGGGCCGCGTGATGGCCGGCTCGCCGCAGCAGTTGCAGATCATGTACAGCATCGCCGGCGAACGGCGTCTGCCTGAGTTCGAGATCGACTGGCTCCCCGGCTATCAGGGCGCCCGACCGGTCCGCGTCGGCAACAATGCCGTCAATCAGTTGCAACTCGACGTTTATGGCGAAGTCATGAACGCGCTGCATCTGGCGCGCGTCGGCGGCCTGCAGGCGGATGAAACGGCGTGGAATATCCAGTGCGCGATGCTCGAACACCTCGAGAAAATCTGGAGTGACCCCGACGAAGGCATCTGGGAGACGCGCGGCGGCCGCCAGCATTTCACTTTTTCTAAAGTCATGGCGTGGGTGGCGTTCGACCGCGCGATCAAGTCGGCCGAAACGTTTAACCTGCCGGCGCCGCTCGATCATTGGCTCCAGGTTTGCGCACAGATTCACGCCGACGTCTGCGCCAAAGGCTGGAACGCCGGACTCAACGCATTCACACAGGTCTACGGCGGCGATGAGCTCGACGCGAGCGTCCTGCTGCTGCCGCTGCTGGGATTTTTGCCACCAGCCGATCCCCGAATCGCAGGCACCGTCGTAGCCGTCGAAAAATACCTGCTGCGTGACGGTTTCGTGATGCGCTACCGCACCACCGAATTCGACGACGGCCTGCCGCCCGGCGAGGGCACCTTTCTCGCCTGCAGTTTCTGGATGGTCGACAACCTCGCCTTGCAGGGCCGCGTACAGGAAGCGATCACCATGTATGAGCGTCTGGTGTCACTTGGAAACGACGTCGGGTTGTTGTCTGAGGAATACGATCCGGCCGCGAAACGGCTCGTCGGTAATTTCCCGCAGGGCTTCTCGCACGTCGCGCTGGTGCATACCGGGCTGAACCTGATGAAACACGAGCAGGAAATGGCGAAAGCGACTGGCCATCCCGCCCACAATGGCGTACCTGCCAGTGAGACGGCTCACGGTAACGGCGGGGACCAAAGCAATGCCTCGGCTGGATCGTAGGGAAGACCCTGTCAGCCTGGCCAAGCCTTTGATTCGTTGACGTTACTTACGTGCGCTGCGCCACGGTTGTTGCATTGCACAATCGGGGTTTGTCCGATATCATCCAATCCGAATGTCGGCCGATAACCAAAGGTCTGCACCCAATAACGGCCCGCCGCAACGCCTTACGCGTTTTTGCGCCGCCCCATGCGAACAACACCAACGCTGGAGCACCCATGCTCTATCAACTGCACGAATTCCAGCGGGCACTTCTGAGCCCGCTTACCGCCTGGGCCCAGGCCGCGTCGAAATCCTTCGCGAATCCGGCCAGCCCGTTTGCGTACGTACCGGGCGCAACCCGGCTATCAGCGGGCTACGAACTGCTCTACCGGCTCGGCAAGGATTACGAAAAACCCGAATTCAACTTGCACCAGATCGTCAAGGACGGCCACAACATCCCGATCGTCGAGCAGACAATCATCGAGAAGCCGTTCTGCCGCCTGCTGCGTTTCAAGCGCTACGCCGATGACAGCGGCGCGGTCTCGCAGCTGAAAGACGAACCGGTGGTGCTGGTGTGCGCGCCGCTGTCGGGCCACCACTCGACGTTGTTGCGCGACACGGTTCGCACGTTGCTGCAGGACCACAAGGTCTACATCACCGACTGGATCGACGCGCGCATGGTGCCGCTCGAAGACGGTCCGTTCCATCTCGACGACTACGTCGCGTACATCCAGGAATTCATCCGGCATATCGGCGCGAAGAATCTGCACGTGATCTCGGTGTGCCAGCCGACGGTGCCGGTGCTCGCGGCCATCTCGCTGATGGCAAGCCGCGGCGAGGACACTCCGCTCACGATGACGATGATGGGTGGCCCGATCGACGCCCGCCGGAGCCCGACGTCCGTCAATTCGCTCGCCACGCAGCACTCGTACGAGTGGTTCGACAACAACGTGATCCACACGGTGCCGCCGAATTATCCGGGCATCGGACGCAAGGTGTATCCGGGCTTCCTGCAGCACACCGGCTTTGTCGCGATGAATCCGGAGCGGCATGCGGCATCGCACTGGGACTACTACCAGAGCCTGCTGCGCGGCGACGAAGAAGATGCCGAGCAGCATCGGAGCTTCTACGACGAATACAACGCCGTGCTCGACATGGCGTCTGAGTACTACCTCGAAACGATCCGTGTCGTGTTCCAGGAGTTCCGGCTCGCCGAAGGCACATGGGATGTCGCCGGCGAACGTGTACGCCCGCAGGACATCACCCGAACGGCGCTGTTCACGATCGAAGGCGAGCTCGACGATATCTCCGGCAGCGGCCAGACGCGCGCTGCGCACGAGCTGTGCAGCGGTATCCCCGAACAGAACAAGCAGCATTTCACCGCCGAGAAGTGCGGCCACTACGGCATTTTCTCGGGCCGCCGCTGGCGCACCATCATTTACCCCCAACTGCGCGACTTCATCCTCGAGTACACCAAGGCGCCCAAAGCCGTACAGGAAAAGGTCGCCGCGCAGGCGTGAAGAGAAGCACGCAGGGCGCCCGTCACCCAGATGGGATGCGCCCGCGCATGACGCGCCGCTTCGTCTGCGCGTCATGCTGTTCAGTCAGGTGCAATGGTTGTGCGTGCATCGATTGCAGGCAGAATGCGCACCCGGTTGTCCGGGTGCCGCTTCCCTGCGACCCTAGCGTCGCATCAGATAGGCCAGCAGCAGTTCCGTGTTCATCTGGACGATCTCACTGCGCTCGCTCGCCGAGCTGAAATCGCGGCCGAGCGTCGCTTCGAGCGTGAAGCGGTTCGACACGATGTAGTAACCCATCCCCGACAACGTCACATAGAAGCGCAGCGGATCGACGTTCGTGCGAAACAGTCCCGCGCGCTGGCCACGTTCGAGAATACTTCCAAGCGTTGCAACGATAGGCGAGATCATTTCGCGAATGCGCGTCGATTTCTGCATGTAGCGTGCCTCATGCAGGTTCTCGTTGTTCACGAGCCGGAGCAGTTCGGGATGATCGCGGTAGTAGTCCCAGACGAAATGCGCAAGACGGGTGATCGCCTCAACGGGTGCAACGCCGTTCAGGTCAAGCAGGCGCTCGGCTTCGTTGAGCGCGCTGAACGCGTGCTCCAGGACGGCGGTGAATAGCTGCTCCTTGCTACCGAAGTAGTAGTAGAGCATGCGTTCATTGGTTTCCGCGCGGCGGGCGATCTGGTCGACGCGAGCGCCGAACAACCCACCATTTGCAAACTCCTCGGCCGCCGCGAGCAGGATGCGGCGACGGGTGCCTTCAGGATCTCTTTTGATTTTCGGCTGATTCATGGTGGCATCATGCTTCGTGAGCCGCGTTATCCGAATCGTGCCGCCGGCCTTCTCCTCGGCCATGCACCGACAGCACAAACGGGCGCGCCATGTTGGGGGAACACCCTTCTGCGGTCTTTCGAAAAAGCGCTTCGATTATGGCACATGGTTTGCGAAGCACAATCAGGAAAATCGGCGATAATGGCTCATTTAGCGGATGCCTTGCCGCGCAAGCAGCGCAGAACCTGCTCCGCACTGCCGCCGCAACCGGCCTACCCCCATGACTGACAGCCGGCAAGCCCCGAAGTCCTGACCGTGACCGATTCCAGAACAGTAGCTGATCGCATCGAAGATCTGCTCCCCCAGACACAATGCACGAAATGCGGCTACCAAGGCTGCCGCCCCTACGCCGAGGCGATCGCCCGAGGCGAGGCGAACTATAACCAGTGCCCGCCGGGCGGCGCCGAAGGGGTTGAGCGCCTCGCCGACCTGCTCGGCAAAGCGGTCATCCCGCTCAATCCCGACAATGGCGTCGAACGCGTCCGCCCGGTGGCTGTCGTCGACGAAAACCTGTGTATCGGCTGCACGCTGTGCATACAGGCTTGCCCGGTCGATGCAATCGTCGGCGCCCCAAAGCAGATGCACACCGTCATTGGAAAGCTATGCACCGGCTGTGACCTTTGCGTCGCGCCCTGCCCGGTCGACTGTATCGCGATGGTGCCCGTCACCGACGGGCTAACCGGTTGGGACGCGTGGTCGCAGGAACAGGCGGACGCGGCTCGCCAACGTTATGAACGCCGCAACGCCCGGCTCACGCGCGAGCGCGAGGCGGCCGAAGCGCGCGCAGCGGCGCGCCGTGCCGCCAGCGCGGGAGTGGGCGCCGGAGCAGGCGTGTCGGCCACCGCTGCCGCCGACACGAGCGCTACCGGCTCATCCAACGAGGACCCTGAAGCGAAGAAACGCGCCATTATCCAGGCCGCACTCGAACGGGCGCGCAAGAAGAAAGAAGCGCTTTCCACGCAAGGCCAGGGTCCGCAGAATACGGAGCAGGTGAGCGCCGATGTACAGGCGCAGATCGACGCCGTTGAAGCACGGCGTCGCCGCCTTGGCATCGCGCCGGAGGCAACGGATGGGGAAGCCAGGCACTCCACGCAGGAAGGCGCAGGCAGTGCCGACGATACCCACTCAACCCATTCCTGAGCGCCGCGCATGAACGCGAACAAACGCCGCGCCATCTACGAAACGCTGCAGAGCCTCAACCCGCACCCGACGACCGAGCTCGAATACACGACACCGTTCGAACTGCTGATCGCGGTGATGCTCTCGGCGCAGGCCACCGACGTATCGGTGAACAAAGCGATGCGCAGGATGTTCCCGGTCGCCAATACGCCACAGAAGATCCTCGAACTTGGAGAGGAAGGCGTCGCCGATTACATCAAGACGATCGGGCTCTACAGGACCAAGGCGAAGAACGTCGTCGCCACCTGCCGCATCCTGCTCGAACAGTATGGCGGTGAGGTTCCGGCTGATCGCGAGGCGCTGGAGAGTCTGCCCGGCGTCGGCCGCAAGACAGCGAATGTCGTGCTGAACACGGCGTTCGGCCATTCGACGATCGCCGTCGATACGCACATCTTTCGGGTTGCCAATCGAACGGGGCTTGCGCCAGGCAAGGACGTGCGCGCCGTCGAAATCGCACTGGAAAAATTCACGCCCGCCGAGTTCCTGCAGGATGCCCATCATTGGCTGATCCTGCATGGCCGCTATGTCTGCAAGGCTCGCCGGCCCGAGTGCTGGCACTGCGTGATCGAGCCGTTGTGCGAGTTCAAACAGAAAACACCGCCGCCGGACCTTTGACTGACGTCCGCCCGGGTGAGCCCCGCTCTGCGGCACGCCTGAGTCCGCTTCGCGACGTCACACCGCCCAGAGGCCGCCAGCGGGCCTTTTCCGCCCGGCGTAAAATGACGGCTTGCCGTTGCGGACAGCCAGTCTCTCCGCCTCTCACTTCCCCGATCCAGCCCACGATGTTCAATCCCAGCCGCGACGAAGTCCGACATTTTTTCACCGACACCTGGCGCAAACAACGCGCGGGTGAAATCCTCACGCCGCTCGAAGCGATCGCCGCCGACTGGATCGTCGAGCATCCCGAATACCATGCGGATCTGTCAGACACCGAGGCCGCGACTGCGCAGGACTATTCGCCCGAGCGGGAACAAACGAACCCGTTCCTGCATCTCTCCATGCATCTGGCGATCAGCGAACAGCTCTCTATCGACCAGCCGCCGGGCATCCGTGCTGCTCATGAGCGTCTCGCTAGCCGCCTCGGGTCGACCCACGACGCGCAGCACGCGATCATGGACTGCCTCGGCGAAACCATCTGGGAAGCTCAGCGCACCGGCACGCCACCGGACACGGACGCATATCTCGCCCGCATTGAACGCCGCGCTTCACGGGACTGAGCAAGCCGCGCAGGCGCCGCGAGCCACAGGCGTCATGGCGCGCCGCAATCGGCAAGCCTGCACGTACCACTTGGCAGATAACAGAACACCCCGCCGTAGCGGGGTGTTCTGTTATCTGCGAACCAGTCACGCGAGGCGTGCTTACTTCTTCTGCACGAGATCGCCGTCGATCGATTCGATATAGGCCGCGATGTCTTTCATGTCGCCTTGCGAGAGGCTCTGCACCTGCGCCTGCATGATCGCGTTGTTGCGACCGAGGTGCGGGTTGCCGGTGCCCATCTGATACTGGCGCAACGCCCAGTAGACGTAATCGGCATGCTGACCCGCGAGCTTCGGATATTCCGGGCTCACCGGCTTGTTGAGGTTCGGGCCGTGGCAGGCCGCGCAGTTATGGCTGTCGGCGAGCACCTTGCCGTTGGACGCATCGGCTGCGTGCGCGACATTCGACGCGACGAAACCAGCGAAAACGACCGACGCGCACGCAGCCTTGAACACCGTGTGGAGTGCCTGATGGGGCTTCTTCATGAATTCTCCTATCCCGCGAATTGAATGAGCTGGTGACCGACGCCGATCACTTGTTGGGATTGTTCTTCGAAGAGACCGTTTGCGCCGCGTAGTACGCCGCGATGTCGGCAATGTCCTGATCGGACAGCGACGCCGCAACGGCATGCATCGATTCGAAATGGCGGTCGCCCTTCCGGTAGGCGCGCAGCGCGCTTTCGAGGTATGGCGCATTCTGGCCGCCCAGCATCGGCACCCGGTAGACCTGCGGATACGCCGTGCGGTAGCCGGGAATGCCGTGGCAGCCAATACACATCGCGACCTTGCCCTGGCCCGCCTTCGCGTTGCCAACGACATCCGCCGCCTGCGCGCTGGCCGCAAAGCCTGCGAGCGCCGACAGCGCTGCGATCACGAGGTGTTTGCCGACGATTCTGTTCATAGGTTGTAACCTGGCATGAGGGGAAACGGGCGCCCAAAAAGGCAACGGCCTGCGCCGTTATTCTTGTAAAGGAGCCACGCAGGCCAAAAAAATCGCGCTAATTGTACCGCGACGCCACGCCGGACGTCCACCGGGCGGGCGCGAGAGCCGGGTGCACTGCGTTTGTACAGCCGCGCCCGCGAACCGCTGTCGTGTGCGGCATACGCGGGTCACACTGCGGTCTACACCATACGCGAGCCCGTTTCAGGCAGAAAGGGCTTCTGACTTATACTGCAATTTTTCGAGAGAGCAGTTCGCCATGCGTTTCGAAGGCTCATCGCAGTACGTCGCCACCGACGACCTCAAGCTCGCGGTCAATGCCGCGATGACGCTCAAACGGCCGCTGCTCATCAAGGGCGAGCCCGGCACGGGCAAAACGATGCTCGCGGAAGAAGTCGCGGCAGCGCTCGGCATGCCGCTTCTGCAGTGGCACATCAAGTCCACCACGAAGGCGCAGCAAGGCCTCTACGAGTACGACGCGGTCTCGCGCCTACGCGACTCGCAGCTCGGCGACGAGCGTGTGAAAGACATCGGCAACTACATCGTCAAAGGCGTGCTGTGGCAGGCTTTCGAGTCCGACCAGCAGGTCGTGCTGCTGATCGACGAGATCGACAAGGCCGACATCGAATTCCCGAACGACCTGTTGCGCGAACTCGACCGCATGGAATTCTATGTGTACGAGACGCGCGAGCTCGTGAAAGCGAAACAGCGCCCGCTCGTGATCATCACGTCGAACAACGAGAAGGAACTGCCGGATGCGTTCCTGCGCCGCTGCTTCTTCCACTACATCCGGTTCCCCGATGCGCAGACGATGGAGCAGATCGTCGAGGTCCACTATCCGGGCATCAAGAAGGCGCTGGTGGCTGCCGCGCTGCAGAGCTTCTTCGAACTGCGCAACGTGTCAGGCTTGAAGAAGAAGCCGTCGACGTCGGAACTGCTCGACTGGCTGAAGCTCCTGCTCGCGGAAGACATTCCCCCAGAAGCCCTGCGTTCGGCGGATCACAAGCAGATCATCCCGCCGCTGCATGGCGCGCTCTTGAAGAACGAACAGGACGTGAGCCTCTTCGAGCGGCTCATATTCATGAACCGCAACAACCGCTAGACGGCCGATGACGGGGTGCGACAGAATGTCGCGCCCTCCGCCTTGCGCGGGAACCGGCATTGCATCCGCAACAGACAACACGCGCACGGAGACCGTTATATGAGCCGATGGATCGAGCCCGTTATCCTGAAGGGCCAACACGTCAGCCTCGAACCACTGACCCTCGATCACGAGCAGGCCATCGCCGCGGCCGCCGCCGACGGCGAACTGTGGAATCTCTGGTACACGAGCGTGCCGGCGCCGGGCACCGAGCGCGCATGGATCGAAGCAGCGCTCGCGATGCGCGACAACCTCGGCGCGCAACCCTTCGTCGTGCGCGACGTCGGGTCGGGCGACATCGTCGGCTCGACGCGCATGTTCAATGTCGAAGCGGCGCATCGCCGGCTCGAGATCGGTCATACGTGGTACGCGAAGCGCGTGCAGCGCACGCCGCTCAATACCGAAGCCAAGCTGCTGCTGCTCACACACGCCTTCGAATCGCTGCGCGCAATCGCTGTCGAGTTCCGCACGCATTTCATGAACCAGCAGTCGCGCACCGCCATCGAGCGGCTCGGTGCGAAGCAGGACGGCATCCTGCGCAATCACCAGATCGGCAAGGATGGCGTGTTGCGCGACACCGTGGTGTTCTCGATCATCGAATCGGAATGGCCGGCGGTGGGCGCCAACCTGAAGTACAAGCTCGGGCGTTGATCCGCCCGTCGACACACTTATCGAAAGCGCACATCCAGTCACGCGCACACGCGACCAGCAAACCGGACGAAGCGGGACGAAGCGGGACGAGATCCGCACAGGCACCACAGAGGAAACAGCATGTTGATCGACTTCTTCTATTCGCTGCGCGCCGCGAAACTGCCGGTTTCGGTGAAGGAATACCTGACGCTGCTCGAAGCGCTGAAGGCGAACGTGATCGCGCCGTCGCTCGACGAGTTCTATTACCTCGCGCGCCTCACGCTCGTGAAGGACGAGCAGTATTTCGACCGCTTCGATCAGGCTTTCGGCGAGTATTTCCGCGGCGTCGAAGGCAAGTCGGAGCTTGTGCTCGACGTGCCGCTCGACTGGCTGAAAAAGAAGCTGCAGCGCGACCTGTCGCCCGAGGAGAAAGCGCAGATCGAAGCGATGGGCGGTCTCGACAAGCTGATGGAGCGCCTGAAGGAACTCTTCGAAGAACAGAAAGGTCGCCACGAAGGCGGCAACAAATGGATCGGCACGGGCGGCACGTCGCCGTTCGGCAATGGCGGCTACAACCCGGAAGGCATCCGCATCGGCGGCGAAGCGTCGGGCAACCGTACGGCCGTCAAGGTGTGGGAAGCACGCGCGTACCGCGACTACGACGATCAGGTCGAGATCGGCACGCGCAACATCAAGGTCGCGTTGCGCCGCCTGCGCCGTTTCGCGCGCGAAGGCGCGGCCGAAGAACTCGATCTGCCCGACACGATCCGCAGCACCGCCGCGAACGCCGGCTGGCTCGACCTGAAGATGGTCCCCGAGCGGCACAACAATGTGAAGGTGCTGATGCTGCTCGACGTCGGCGGATCCATGGACGATCACGTGAAGCGCACCGAAGAGCTTTTCTCCGCGACCAAGGCCGAGTTCAAGCATCTCGAGTTCTATTACTTCCACAACTGCGTGTACGACTTCCTGTGGAAGCACAACCGGCGCCGCCATGCCGAGCGCACGCCGACGTGGGACGTGCTGCACAGGTTCGCACCCGACTACAAGCTCATCTTCGTCGGCGACGCGACGATGAGCCCGTACGAAGTCGTGCAGGCCGGCGGCTCGGTCGAATACAACAACGCGGAGCCGGGCGCCGTGTGGCTGCGTCGCCTCGCCGATCAGTTTCCGCACCATGCGTGGCTGAATCCGGAGCCGGAGGGCCTGTGGGAATACCGGCAATCGGTGTCGATCATCCGTGAACTGCTCGGTCACCGGATGTATCCGCTCACCCTCGCCGGTCTCGAAGCCGCGATGCGCATGCTCAGCAAATAGCGCCCAATACCCCAGTTACACTCAAACCTTCGAAAGAACCGCATGACGCAGTCTCCTATGCCTGAACTGTCCCCTTCCGCGGCACGTCCCGCGCGGCTCAGGCCCTTTGCCGATACCTCCGTGTCCGCCGTCGTCGCGGGCTTCGTCGCGATGATGACCGGCTACACCAGCTCGCTGGTGCTGATGTTCCAGGCCGGCCAGGCCGCGCATCTGAGCGACGCGCAGATCTCGTCGTGGATCTGGGCGCTGTCGATTGGCATGGCGCTCACCACCATTGGCCTGTCACTGAAGTTTCGTGCGCCGATCGTGATCGCCTGGTCGACGCCGGGGGCCGCGTTGCTCGTCGCGTCTCTGCCGCATGTGGCCTACCCCGAGGCAATCGGCGCGTTCATCGTCTGCGCATTGCTGCTAACCGTCGTCGGCCTGACCGGCTGGTTCGATACGCTGATGAAGAAGATTCCCGCAGGCATTGCGTCGGCCCTGCTGGCCGGCATCCTGTTCGAGATCGGCATCGAGATCTTCCGCGCGGCGCAGGTCCAGACGGCGCTCGTGCTAACGATGTTCTTCGTCTACCTCGTCATCAAGCGCTTCGCGCCGCGCTATGCGATCGTGACGACGCTCGTGGTGGGCACGGCGGTGGCCGGCGGGCTCGGGCTCCTCGACTTCAGCCGCTTTCACGTCGCGCTCGCGCGCCCGGTCCTGACGATGCCGGTGTTTTCCCTCGCCGCGATCATCAGTATCGGGATTCCGCTCTTCGTCGTCGCGATGGCGTCGCAGAACGTGCCCGGCATCGCCGTGCTGCGTGCGGACGGCTATACGACGCCCTCCGCGCCGCTGATCGCGACGACGGGCATCGCCTCGCTGATCCTCGCGCCTTTCGGCTCGCACGGGATCAACCTGGCCGCCATCACCGCGGCCATCTGCACCGGTCATGAAGCCCATGAAGACCGTTCGAAGCGCTATACCGCGGCTGTCTGGTGCGGCACTTTCTACCTGATCGCCGGCATTTTCGGCGCGACAATCGCAGCGCTGTTCGCTTCGCTGCCCAAGGCGCTGGTGGTGTCGGTCGCGGCGCTCGCGCTGTTCGGCTCGATCATGAGCGGCCTCGCCAACGCCATGCAGGACGTGAAGCAGCGCGAAGCGGCGCTCGTCACGTTCATGGTGACGGCCTCCGGGCTTACGCTGCTGTCGATCGGCTCCGCGTTCTGGGGGCTGGTAGCCGGCGTGCTGACCCAGTTCGTGCTGACTGCCCGCCGCACGTGAGCCGGCAGGCGCGAACGAAATGCCGATGCGACATTGTCAAAACCGCATCATCCGATCCGCCATAGAATAGAAGTATCGGGCGGCGCTTTACGGCAGGGTTGCGTAAGCGTCGCATGTGAGCGGCTGCCGCCAGCGTCCCCAGCAGCAGTCTCATCTTTCCCTGGACCACGGCGCGTGTGCGCCCAGAAGGCTCGACATGACTACCGCACTCGATCAGCTCAAGCAATACACGACTGTCGTCGCCGACACCGGCGACTTCCAGCAACTCGCCCAGTACAAGCCGCGGGACGCGACCACCAATCCGTCGCTGATCCTCAAGGCCGTGCAGAAGGACGACTATCGTCCGCTGCTCGAGAAAACCGTACGCGATCACGCGTCGAAACCGGTCGGCGCGATCATCGATCAGTTGCTGATCGCATTCGGCACTGAAATTCTCAAGATCATTCCGGGCCGCGTATCCACCGAAGTCGACGCGCGCCTGTCGTTCGACACGCAAGCGTCGATCGCCAAGGCCCACGAACTGATCGGTTTCTACAAGGCCGCCGGCATCGAACGTGAACGCGTGCTGATCAAGCTCGCGTCGACATGGGAAGGCATCCGCGCCGCCGAAGTCCTGCAGAAAGACGGCATCAAATGCAACATGACGCTGCTGTTCTCGCTCGCCCAGGCCGCCGCCTGCGCCGAAGCGGGCGCGCAACTGATTTCGCCGTTCGTCGGGCGCATCTACGACTGGTACAAGAAGAACGCCGGCGCCAACTGGGACGAGGCGAAAGACGGCGGCGCGAACGATCCGGGCGTGCAGTCGGTGCGCCGCATTTACGCGTACTACAAGAAGTTCGGCTACCCGACCGAAGTGATGGGCGCGAGCTTCCGCACCACCACGCAGATCACCGAACTGGCCGGCTGCGACCTGCTGACGATCAGCCCCGACCTGCTGCAGAAGCTGCAGGACAGCACGGAAACGGTTGAACGCAAGCTGTCGCCGGAGCTCGGCAAGAGCGCCGACATCAAGAAGGTGCCGGTCGACGAGTCGTCGTTCCGCTTCCAGGTCAACGACGAGGCGATGGCGACCGAAAAGCTCGCCGAAGGCATCCGCGCGTTCGCGGCCGACGCCGTCAAGCTCGAAAAACTGATCGAGGGTCTGCGCTAGCCCCCGCAGGCACTTCGCCGATCTGCGCGTGGCCGCCCGGCCACGCGCGCTGTTTTTTGCGCTGTTTTTCCCTCACTTCCGCGCCGCCTCAGACTTCCGCCCCCTCAGCCTTCTGCCCCCTCTTCGCGGAACTTCACACGTCGTCACAATTGGCGCGGCTGCAGCGCCTACAATCATCTGCACTGTCACGTCCCGACTTGCCGCATTGCGGCAAAGAGGTCAGCGGCGCCCCGCCCGCGTGACGCATACCAGGAGATGAGAATGCAAGTCCAGCCTTATGTATTTTTCAACGGCCGTTGCGAAGAGGCGCTGACGTTCTATCGAGAGAAACTCGGCGCCGAGGTGCTGTTCCAGATGCGCTTCAAGGACGCGCCGCCCTCAAACGAACACCCCGTCGCACCAGGCACGGAAGACAAGATCATGCACGCCACGCTGCGGATCGGCACGACCGAACTGATGGCTTCCGACGGCGACTGCAAAGCCCAGGCCACTCCGTATGCCGGCTTCAGCCTGTCACTCACCGCCGACGACGCCGCCGCCGGCGAAAAGCTGTTCAACGCGCTGGCTGACGGCGGCAAGATTACGTTGCCATGGCAAGCCACCTTCTGGAGCAAAGGGTTCGGCATGGTCGCGGACCGGTTTGGTGTCCAGTGGATGGTGACGATTCCGCACGAAGCGAGTCCGCAGTGAGGCGGTGAGGAAGCGTCGCAGTGACTCAGGCCGTGCCCTACCCGAGCGCCAGCACCCGCGAGTGCAGCTCGATGTTCCACTGCGACTCCGTTTCCAGCAGTAGCGCGCGCAACCGGTCCACCTGCTCGGCTATCCTCAGGCCCAGCCAGTAAGGCCCCTGCAGATCGGCAGGCAGACCAGCCGCAAGCGCAGGATCTGGCTCCTTCAGCGCCGACGCTTCTGGAATCCGGAACCGCGTCGCGCCCGCGAAGCGCAGGGCGCGCGCCATCGCGAGCAGGGTCGCGCGCACCGTCCGCACCTCGATCCCGCATTGCCGCGCAAAGGCTTCACGCCCGGCAGCATCGAGATGCGCGAGCGCGCCCGTCGCCATCAACTCGATTGCACTCAGGAGCGCCCGGTGCAACCGTTGAATCTCTTCAAGCCGCGTCTGCGGCACGTCGATTTCCTTTGCCACCGACGGGATCAACGCGCGCAACTGCACCAGCCGCGCGCTCAGCACCAGAAAGATTTTCAACTGCTCGTCGGCACAGAACGGCTTGCCACTCAGCATCCGCGCGTAGACTCGCGCGCACGCGCGCAGATTGTCGGCGAGCAGGTAGCGCCATGAATAGGTTGCGTGCAGCGGTAGTGCGAACGAAAACGCGAGCGCAACCACGATGCCGATCATCACGTTCAACGTGCGCCAGAGACCTGTGTCGATCAGGTTGTCGCCGTGACCCGCGACGATACACATCGTGATCGCCGTCAGGAGCGCGATGTAGCCCGGCTTGCCGATCGCGAACCACGCGCAGATGGCGGCTACCACCGACATCAGCAGATAGGTGAGCGGCAGCGAGCCAATCAGGTCGCGCTGAAGGATCATCACGAGCCCGATGGTCGCGCCAAGCATCGTCCCGAGCGCCCGCTCGGCGGCCTTTTTGCGGATGTTGCCGTGATGCTGCAAGCCGCCGATGACGACCAGCAGCGTCACCGACGCCCAGATGCCGTGCGGAATATTGATCCCGGTCGTCGCGAGTATCGATACCAGCATCGCGAGGCCGACCCGCAGGCTGTGAACGAGCCTGGCGTGCCGATACCGGTAGTAAGGCGAACCGATCACGCGCACCATTCGCCCCGTGCGTCCAAAACGCGTGCGACGTGGCGGAAGGGGGTCGGAATCGGCACTAGCCATGCTGACGGAGCGGTCTGATTGATTCGGAGAGACTTCAGTATCGCCCACCAGAAACAGTAACGCCCGTGACTTTCGTCGCGGGCGTCCGTTTCGATGGCAATGATCAACGCGCCGCGCGCGTCTTTCGATCAGCTTTCGACGACATCCAGATAGTCTTCCGGACGCGTGCGGTCTTCCGCGCGTGCCATGCCGAAGACACGCACCAGCAGGCTCACGACGATCGCCACCACCAGGTTCACGATCAGCGACCAGAACGCCGCATAGCCCGGAATCCCCAGACCGCCAATGTGGATCGTATAGATCGAGCTGGCGAGCTTCAGCGAGATCGCCATCCAGGTGCCGGTCGCAATGCCCACCGCCCAGCCGATCAGGAGACCCCGGTAGTCGAGCACCCGCGTGAAGAGCCCCAGCACGATAGCCGGCAGCGTCTGGATGATCCAGATCCCGCCGAGCAGTTGCAGCTGGATCGCGTACGTGAGCGGCAGGCCCAGAATGAACGCCACCGCGCCGACCTTCACGATGAGCGACACCAGTTTCGCGATGTTCGTCTCCTGCTCGTGCGTCATGTTGCGATTGACGAACTCCTTGTGGATGTTGCGCGTGTACAGATTAGCTGCCGCAATCGACATGATCGCCGCGGGCACCAGCGCCCCGATGCCGATCGCCGCAAACGCGACGCCGACGAACCACGACGGGAAGAAGTGCAGGAACAGCGCAGGCACGGCGAAGTTCGGACCGAACGCCTTGAAGTACGGCACGAATTCCGGCATGTCCTTGACGCCTGCCGCGAGCGCCATGAAACCAAGCAGCGCGAGCAGACCCAGCACCAGCGAATAGGCCGGCAGCATGGCCATGTTGCGGCGAATCGAGTTGCCGGATTTCGACGACAGGATGGCCGTGACCGAGTGCGGATACAGGAACAGTGCCAGCGCCGAGCCGACCGCGAGCGTGGCGTAGGCGCTATAGCCGTTCAGGCTCGAGACGTCCGGCGACTTCAGCAGCAGCTTGGCCGGCGGCACCGCACCGAAGATATGGCCGAAGCCACCCAGCTGCGGTGGAATCACGATAATGGCGGCGGCAATCGTGATGTAGATCAGCAGGTCCTTGACGACGGCGATCATTGCAGGCGCGCGCAGCCCCGACGTGTACGTGTACGCGGCAAGAATCGCGAACGCGATGATCAGCGGCAGATCGCCGACGAACCCCGTCGTGTCGAAGCCGAGCGCGCCGATCACCACTTCGATACCCACCAGTTGCAGCGCGATGTACGGCATCGTGGCAACAATGCCGGTCACGGCGATCGCGAGCGCGAGCATGCGGCTGCCATAGCGCGCACTGACGAAGTCGGCCGAGGTCACGTAGCCGTGACGCTTCGCGATGGTCCACAGCTTCGGAAACACGACGAACGCAAACGGGTAGATCAGGATCGTGTACGGAAGCGCGAAGAAGCCGGTTGCGCCCGCACCGAACACGAGAGCCGGCACGGCGATGAAGGTGTACGCGGTGTACAGGTCGCCGCCGAGCAGGAACCAGGTGACGATGGTGCCGAAGCGCCGGCCGCCGAGGCCCCACTCTTCCAGACGCGCGAGGTCGCCGCGCCGCCAGTGCGCCGCGACGAAACCGAGGATCGTGACACCGATAAAGAAGAGGACGAAGACAAAGGTTGCGGTGGCGTTCATCGCGCGCCCCCTTCCGTCGGGCGTTGCCTGGTTTTGAAGTAGACGACGGCCGTGATGACCGCGCTGATCAGCACCCACGCCAGCTGATACCAGTAGAAGAACGGAAAATCGAACAGCTGCGGTTCGATCCTGTTGTAGGACGGCACCCAGATCATCGCGATCCAGGGAAGTACCAATAACCACAGCCAGTGTTTGCTGGCCTTGCTGGCGTCGGCGTCGTGAGCCATGACGTCTCCTCTTTACTTTTATTGAATTGTCGCCCGTGTTCGACGGGTACCGGCCCCGGAAGCGGATAGCCCACGGGCACCCCGAAAGCTTCGAAAGAGTATAGGAGCCGCGAACCTGTGGTCAAGCGGGGGTGACCCCAAGCAGGCTGGGCTTGTCAAGAGAGGAACACCTGTGATCGCGGACGTACAGGGGCCGCAGAGGGCCGCGCGCGCTGCACGAGGGATCTTCCGATGAGATGCGTGAGGCTCTCGTGCGAAGCAGTCGCATGTGAAATGGCCGCAGCGGCATCGATGCCGTCGCGGCCATGTCTTTCGTCAGCAGACGCGCCCGGAATGCGCCTGCGCTGCGGATTCTCAGATGGAGAACGAACCCGTGTTCTGGCCGGTCGATTCCTGCAAGCCCTTGATCCACTTGCGGGCCGGCAGGCCGAGCTGCGTTTCGATCAGCTTCGCGCGCTGTTGCAGCGTCGCGAACGGCACGTTCAGCGTCGGACCCGAGAACGCGATCGCGACGCGATTGCCGTCGTGCACTTCCGGCAACGCGAAGACGCGGCCGTCAAACGCTTCGTTCAGCCGCTTCATGTTGCGCACGAAGCTCGGATGATCGCCGAACAGGTTGACCGTCGCGATGCCTGCATGGCTCAGGCACGCACGCACCGCGCGATAGAACGCCACGCTGTCGAGCACCGGACCGCGCGCCGTCGCATCATAGACATCGATCTGCAGTGCGCCGATCGTGCCGTGATTCGTCCGGTTATTGACGAAGTCCCATGCGTCCGCTTCGTGTACGGTGAGCCGCGCGTCGTTTGCCGGCAGTTCGAACATCGTGCGCGCGGCGACCACGACGGCCGGGTTCAGCTCCACCGCCTCAACCTTCGCGCCCTTGAGGAAGCGGTGCGCGAACTTCGTCAGCGCCGCGGCGCCGAGGCCGAGCTGCACAATGCGCTTCGGCGTTTCGAGGAACAGCAGCCACGCCATCATCTGCTGGGCGTATTCGAGCTCGATGTGCTGCGGTTTCCTCAGGCGCATTGCGCCCTGCACCCATTCGGTGCCGAAGTGGAGATAGCGAACACCGCCCTCTTCCGAGAACGTAACAGGTGCAAAACGCGGCTTGCGCGGCGCTTCGATGAGCGGAGCGTCGTCGAGATCTTCGTTCAGTGCGCGCTTTTTCGTGCGCGTCATTTTCTGCTTCGAGCCAGCGGGTTCAGCCTGTTTGTTGCGGAAGGCACGCGCCTCGGCAGAAGCGCGCTTGATGAGTTTCGTCATGTAAGGATGTCGCGCCAGAGACGCAATTTTTGGTCGAACGAGAGCATAGCATTCGCCGGACTCGACGAAGGCAATACGAGGGTGGTGTAACCCGCTTCGGCGATGACCGGCGCAAAGCGGCCAGCCGTCTTGCCGTTGAAGCAGACCTTGCTGAGCTTCGGCGCATGGGCGCGCAGCGAAGCGAAATCGTTGGGTGTCGCGTTGCGGATCGCCACGTCGAGACTGCCTTCGCGCTCGCACGCCGCAAGCACGTCCCAGACGCCGATGCCATGCGTCAACAGGCGATCGAGGCGCGCATGATACGGCAGCTCGACGAGCGGCTCTTCGAGGACCGCCCCCAGCAACCGCCAGAACTGGTTGCGCGGATGCGCATAGTACTGCGTCGCGGCAAGCGACGCCTCGCCCGGGAAGCTGCCCAGAACCAGCGTATGCGTGTCAGCGCTGACGGCGGGAGGAAAGCCGCACAGCATCAGCGGGGTGCCTCGTCGCCAGAACGCGCAACGGCATGATGATGTGCACGCGATGTGGTGTGTTCGAGCGGCCGCCCATGTTCGCGCTGGTGGACGCGCGGCGTCTCATGCGCGCCGGTGGCCATGCGCGACCGCGCAGCCAGATGCGCCCACAGTGCGGGCAGCATGCACTCGGTGACCATCAACGGCGCGCCATGTCGCTCGAACACGGAACGGCGCGCGACCAGCGCATGCGGCAGGCCACCGTCGATCTCACGCGCAGCGAGCCGGTAGAGCGGATGCCGCGCCGTGAGCCTGCGGCTCACGAGCGCCGAGCGTGCGACACTGCTATCGCTGTAGAGCAACTCGGCAAGCGGACGATTGCGCAGACGGCGCATCGCTTGCCAGACGCCGATGCTTGCGGCAAGCGGCGCGATGCTGTGGGCAGCGACGAAGGGCGTGCCGTCGACGGAAAGCACGACTTCGCGGACCCATACGGGTGAACGGGGCGCCACGCGCAGCGCCGCATGTTCGTCGGCCCACGGATCAGCGACGATTTCGCGCGTGACACGCACGCTGACCGCGCCAAGCGTGGCCAGATGCGCGGTCAGCGAACCGCCGCGCGTGAGCCAGTCCTTTTGATCGCGGGTGAAGCCGGGCATGGGCGCGACGCACCAGTGCGCGTCCGCGGCATCGAAACGAATAAGCATGGCCCGCATTATAAGATGCGCGCGGCGGGCGTTGCCGCCAGGCGTCCCTGCGCTAGCACCAAAAAAATGCGCTGCCAAAGCAGCGCATTTTCACAACCAGCAAGCTTTCTGGCTTGAGCCTGCTGCGTCAGGCGCCTCGCGCCAGCAGCAATGCATTGGTGCGCTTCACGAAGCTCGCCGGATCTTCCAGCGCGCCACCTTCTGCGAGCAGCGCCTGATCGAACAACAGGTGGCACCAGTCATCGAAGTTCGCGCTATCCGTGTGCAGCCCCTTTACCAGCGCATGCTCCGGATTCACTTCGAGAATCGGATGCGACGCCGGCGCCTGCTGGCCTGCCGCCTTTAGCATGCGCTGCAGGTAGCCGCTCATATCGCCCTCGTCGGCGACGAGGCAGGACGGCGAATCCGTCAAACGGAACGTCAGACGCACATCCTTCGCCTTGTCCTTGAGCGCTTCCTTCATCCGCTCGACAAGCGGCTTCAGTTCTTCGCCGACCTTCTCCTGAGACGCTTTCTCTTCGTCGTTCAACGCGCCAAGATCGAGGTCCCCACGCGCGACGCTTTGCAGCGGCTTGCCGTCAAACTCATTGAGGAACGACAGCATCCACTCATCGACGCGGTCCGTCAGCAGCAGCACTTCGACGCCCTTCTTGCGGAACACTTCGAGGTGCGGGCTGTGCGTCGCGGCCTGCCAGGTGTCGGCGGTCACGTAGTAGATCTTCGTCTGCTCGGGCTTCATCCGCGCGACGTAGTCGGCGAGCGAGACGGTCTGTTCAGCCGAGTCGTTATGCGTCGATGCAAAGCGGATCAGCTTCGCGATGCGCTCGCGATTCGAGAAGTCTTCGCCGACGCCTTCTTTCAGCACCTGGCCGAATTCCGTCCAGACCGTCGCGTACTTTGCCTTGTCGGCATCGTTATCCGAATTCGCGAGTTCTTCGAGCATCGACAGCGCGCGCCTGGTCACGCCTTCGCGGATCGCCTTCACGTCGCGGCTTTCCTGAAGGATTTCGCGCGACACGTTGAGCGGCAGGTCGCTCGAATCGACCACGCCCTTCACGAAACGCAGATAGGCGGGCAGCAGCTGCTCGGCGTCGTCCATGATAAAGACGCGCTTCACGTACAGCTTCAGGCCGCCTCGATGATCGCGATTCCACATGTCGAACGGCGCGTGCGACGGCACGTACAGCAGCTGCGTATACTCGCTGCGGCCTTCGACACGGTTATGCGTCCACGTCAGCGGATCCTGATGATCGTGCGAGAGATGCTGGTAGAACTGGTTGTACTGCTCGTCGGTGATGTCGCTCTTCGCACGCGTCCACAGGGCGCTCGCCTGGTTGACGGTCTCGTCTTCGTCCTTCGTGACCGTCTCGCTCTTTTCGGCGTCCCACTCTTCCTTCTTCATCAGGATCGGCAGTGCGACGTGATCCGAATACTTGTGGATGATCGACTTGAGCTTGTAAGTGGACAGCAGTTCGTCTTCGTCGGCGCGCAGATGCAGCGTGATGGTGGTGCCGCGTTGCGCGCGCTCGATCGTGTCCACGGAGAAATCGCCTTCGCCCGTGCTTACCCAGCGCACGCCTTCGCTCGCCGGCAGGCCGGCGCGGCGCGTTTCGACGGCGATGCGGTCGGCGACGATGAAGCCCGAATAGAAGCCGACACCGAACTGGCCGATCAGCGCCGCATCTTTCTGCTGGTCGCCGGAGAGCTTGCCGAAGAATTCCTTCGTACCCGAGCGCGCAATCGTGCCGAGGTGCGCAACGGCTTCGTCGCGGCTCATGCCGATGCCGTTGTCGTCGATGCTGATGGTGCGCGCCGCCTTGTCGTACGACACGCGGATACGCAGGTTCGGATCGCTTTCGTACAGCGCGCTGTTTTCGATCGCTTCGAAGCGCAGCTTGTCGGCGGCGTCCGATGCGTTGGAAATTAGTTCGCGAAGGAAGATTTCCTTGTTGCTGTACAGCGAATGGATCATCAGGTGCAGAAGCTGTTTGACTTCTGCCTGAAAGCTCATGGTTTCTTGTGCCATGGTCGGATTTCCTCTCTGTTACCAGGTTGTTCGGAACGGGCGCCAAAGTGGCCACGAGCGCCGCACTCGCCGGCCCGGTGCACGCGGCAGGCGCGGTGCCGGGCGGCGCTTTCGGCACACATCGCCCACACAGCGCCACGCGCAAGGCCAGCAGGGCCAAGCGGTCGGCGCTCTAGCTGGGGCCGATTGCGGCCGTTTCAAGAGGCACGCCGCGCGACACTGTCGAGGTAGCGGCACAAAAACGCGGACAGCGCCGGATCGGCGCAGTTGGCAATATTGAAGCGCATCCACGTGGTCGGCGACTGCTGGGGCGAAAAGAGGCTCCCCGGCGTCAGCAGAAAGCCCTCTTCGTGGCCGACAGCGGCAAAGACGTCGGCGTCGACGCCGGTGTCGGCCCACAGGAACATGCCCGCGCCCGGCGCGAAAAACACCTTCATGCCGGCCTTCTCCAGCATCCGCGCGGACTTGTCACGCACGCCGTCGAGGCGCGCGCGCAGGCGCTCTACGTGGCGCCGGTAATGCCCTTCGGTCAGGATCCGGTACAGCACGCGTTCGTTGAGTTCAGGCGTCGTCATGCCGACCAGCATCTTCTGGTCCGTGATCGCCTTCGCCACCTCCGGCGCGCACGCAATAAAGCCGACCCGCAGATTCGCCGCCAGCGTCTTCGAAAAGCTGCCGAGATAAATCACGCGCTTCAGCTGATCGAGGCTCGCGACACGCGTCGCCGGATAGCCGGGTGGGCAGAGATCGCCGTAGATATCGTCTTCGACGACGATGAAATCGTGCTCCTCCGCAAGGCGCAGAATGCGGAAGGCCTGCGCGGCGGTCAGCGACGTGCCCGTCGGGTTCTGAAGCACTGAATTAATCACGAGCATTTTCGGCCGCCACATCTGGATCAGTTGCTCCAGCGCGTCGAGATCCGGCCCATCCGGCGTGTACGGCATGCCGACAAGCCGCGCGCCTTGCGATGCGAAGCGGCCGAACATCTGGAACCACGCCGGGTCGCCGACGATCACCGCATCGCCCGGCTGCACGTAGATGCGCGAGATGAGATCGATGGCCTGGGTAATCCCGGAGACCATCACGATCTGGTCCGGCGAAGCGCCGATCTCCAGTTCCTCGAGCCGCGTCTGCAACTGCTGACGCAACGGCAGAAAGCCTTGCGGCGTGCCGAAGCCGAGCATTTGCGCTCCGCTTTGCCGGCCAAGCGCCCGCAGCGCGCCGGTGATCAGTTCGCCGTCCAGCCAGCGGCTCGGCAGATAGCCGAGGCCCGGGCCCTTTTCCGGACGCGTCGACGTGTGCAGCATGTTGCGCAGCAGCCATACGACGTCGATCGTGCTGGGCGCGGGCGCCGATTCCGGGACGACGCGACGCTCGCCCGGCATCGGCCCGCCGAGCCGCTCGCGTACAAAAAAGCCCGAGCCGCGCCGCGAATCCAGGTAGCCCTGCGCCACGAGCCGCTCGTAGGCCTCGACTACCGTGAAACGTGAGACCCCCTTGTCGAGCGCGAGCTTGCGGATCGACGGCATGCGCATACCGGGGCGAAACACGCGCTCCTCGATTCGCCGCCGCGCCCACTGGACAAGCTGGTCGACGAGGGTCAGCGAGGACGCATCGTGCGGTGCGGGGATCTGGTCGAGCGGAACGGCCATGGCGTGCTCCAACTGTACTGAAAAGTATCGAGTCGATTGTACCGTTACTGTGCTGGTCGCAACCATTAAATTAGGTCCAGTGACGTGCGCTACGGTGCCCTCATAGCCGGCTCGTTCTGGCCCTCGGCCCGCCGATCCGGAGCCGGTTCCGACGACAAGGCGCGGCGCACGATCCGGCGGCCTGGCAAGAGGTTATGCTAACGGCCCCGGTACAGTTGCCCGACAGCGGGCAGGCGTACCGGTCGTCCGCAGAAAACTGTCTCTTTTCGTTCCGCCATGACCGCTCAAAAGCTGCACCTCGATCATCTCGTGATCACCGCCCGCACCCTCGACGAGGGCACCCAGTACGTCGCCGACACGCTCGGTGTCGCGCCGGCCGGCGGGGGTGCGCATCCGCTGATGCGCACGCACAACCGGCTGCTGAACCTGTGGGGCGGCGTCTATCTCGAAGTGATCGCGATCAATCCGGACGCGGAGGCCCGGGCCGCCTCCGGCGCGGCAGGCACAGAGCCACGCCCACGTCTCTTCGCGCTGGACGAACCGGCGACGCACGAGCGTCTCGCCAACGGCCCTTACCTGTCGCACTGGGTAGCGCGAGTCGAACGGCCGAAGAATCTCGAGCGCTGGCAGGAACAGTATCCGGAGCGGCTCGCGCCGGTGGTGCCGTTGAGCCGCGGCGATTTCACCTGGGGGTTGACCGTGCCGGCCAACGGCGCATTCCCGGCGTGGCAAGGCGCAGGCGACGGCATCGTACCTTCGCTGATCCAGTGGGACACGCCCCGCCATCCGTCGGAGGTCTTGCCGGAAACGGGGCTCGCGCTGAAATCGCTCAAGGGTTTCCACCCGCAGGCGGATGTCGCCGGGGCACAACTCGAGTGGCTCGGCGTCGCGCATCTGATCACGCTGTGCATGACGGCAGACGCTCCGTCGCTCGTCGCCGAAATCGAAACACCCGCGGGCCTGCGCACGCTCAAGTAACGTTCAGCGCAGCCCGATACCTGTTGATACGCATGAGCAGCAACATCTGGAGAGACACCCTGCAATGAAGAGCCTCGCGGTGGTTTCGCTCGGCTGCCGCGGTGCGGCTCTGCGCGTCGCGCCGCTACCCGTGCGCGCCGCATGACAAGACGGGCGATAATTAACCTTTTGACCGACCCACTTCCAGCAACAGCAGTCGAGGAGACTATGGACCAAAGCGACCTTCAAGCCCCTACGTGGCAACTTTCCGAACGCGCACGCAAGCTCACGAGCTCGGCGATTCGCGAGATCCTGAAGGTCACCGAACGGCCTGAAGTCATTTCGTTTGCTGGCGGCCTGCCGTCGCCGGCCACGTTCCCGGCCGAACGGATGCGCGAGGCGTCCGACCGGATCCTGCGCGATTCGCCCGCCGCGGCGCTGCAGTACAGCGCAACCGAGGGCTACCTGCCGCTGCGCGAATGGATCGCCGCACGCTATTCGGTGAACGGCGCGCAGGTCCGCCCAACCCAGGTGCTGGTCACGACCGGCTCGCAGCAGGCGCTCGACCTGCTCGGCAAAGTGCTGATCTGCCCGCAAAGCCCGGTGCTCGTCGAAACGCCGACGTACCTCGGCGCGCTGCAATCGTTCTCGATGTACGAGCCGCGCTACGTGCAGGTGCCCACCGACGACAACGGACTGATCCCCGAAGCGCTCACACCAGAGCTGACCGCTGGCGCGCGGCTCCTCTACGCACAACCGAACTTCCAGAATCCGACGGGCCGGCGTCTGCCGGTCGAACGCCGCCGCGCCCTGGCTGCGCTGGCGAAGACCGCGCCCTTTCCGATCATCGAAGACGATCCGTACGGCGCGCTCGACTACGCGGGCGAACCGCTGCCGACGATGCTGTCGATGGCGCCCGATCACATCGTGCACCTCGGTTCGTTCTCGAAGGTGCTGGCGCCGGGTCTGCGGATCGGCTACATCATTGCGCCTGAGGAACTGCACTTCAAGCTGGTGCAGGCCAAGCAGGCGACGGATCTGCACACGCCGAGCTTTACGCAGCGCATCGTCCATGAAGTGGTGAAGGACGGCTTCCTCGACACCCACGTGCCGACGATCCGCGCGCTCTACCGCGACCAGTGCGCGGCGATGCTGGCGGCGCTCGAGCGCTACATGCCCGAAGGTGTCAGCTGGAACCGCCCGGAAGGCGGCATGTTCGTGTGGGTATCGCTGCCCGCACAGATCGACAGCATGAAGCTGCTGGAAGAAGCGGTCGCGCAGAACGTCGCGTTCGTGCCGGGCGGCCCGTTCTTCGCGAGCGAGGCGCAGCACAACACGCTGCGACTGTCGTTCGTGACCGTCCCCCCCGCGAAGATCGACGAAGGCGTCGCGAAGCTTGCCGCGCTGATCCGCGCGCGGGTCTGAGCGCGCGACACGACGCGCGTCGTGGCGCGCGTGTGAGGTTAAAGGATGAACCTCAACGCGCGCCGCCTACCGGATTAACTCAACCTCAAAGGACACGTGATGGCTCAAGCAAATGTGTATGACCGCCTGAAAGAACTCGGCATCGAACTGCCCCAGGCAGGCGCCCCCGCAGCCGCTTATGTGATGAGCGCGCAAAGCGGCAAGACGGTTTATCTGTCGGGCCATATTGCGAAGAAGGATGGCAAGGTGTGGGCCGGAAAGCTCGGTGACTCGCTGACGACCGAAGAAGGCAAGGTTGCCGCGCGCTCGATCGCGATCGATCTGCTGGCTACGTTGCACAACCATGTCGGTGATCTGAACCGCGTGACGCGGATCGTCAAGCTAATGAGCCTCGTCAATTCGACGCTCGACTTCACCGAACAGCATATCGTGACGAATGGTGCATCTGAGCTGGTCGCGGATGTTTTCGGTGAACGGGGCAAGCACGCGCGATCCGCTTTTGGTGTTGCGCAGATCCCGCTCGGCGCCTGCGTCGAGATTGAAATGATTGCTGAAGTAGAGTGATGACGGTTCTGGCTTGAGGGCGTGCCTCAGGCTCCTGTCACCAGGTCCGCCTAACGCGCCGCAGTCGAGGTCTGACTGCGGCGCTTCTGTTTCTGCATTCCGGCTTTTTGCTATTTTCCCGTCATCATTTCTTTTCGATTTATTGACTAAAAAACGACAAAAAAGACCGGAGTACCTTTGAGCCGCCGGATAAAATAAGACGAATGGAAACCGCAGTCCCAACCGGCAACGAAGGCGAAGCAAATCTTATGCTTACCCGATTCAAGCAGGTCGATGTATTCACATCAGTCCCGCTCAAAGGCAATCCCCTCGCGGTAGTATTCGATGCGGATGAACTGACCGCCGCGCAGATGCAGTCCATCGCCCGGTGGACGAATCTGTCCGAAACGACTTTCCTGCTCAAGCCGACCGATACGTCGGCGGACTATCGGGTACGCATCTTCACAACGCATGGCGAGCTACCGTTCGCGGGACACCCGACCCTCGGCACGGCACATGCATTGCTCGAAAGCGGTCATACACCGAAACAGCCCGGCAGGCTCATCCAGCAGTGCGGTGTGGGCCTCGTGGAACTTGCCGCGCAGGCAGCTGGGAAATGGGCTTTCGCGGCACCGCCAGCAAAGGTCACGCCACTGCCTGCGGATCAGTACCCCGCATTGCAGGCGGCGCTGAAAACCGCCGTGATCGACTTCACCGCTCCACCTTGCGGCGTCGACAATGGTGCACCGTGGCTCGTCGTGCGACTGCAATCGGCCGACGCCTGCCTCGCGCTTGAACCCGATGCACAGAAGCTGGCCCAGATCGCGCATACGGTCGGCGCCCATGGCCTTGCTGTCTACGGGCCGCACACGTCAAACGGCCCTGCCACCTTCGAAGTACGTTGTCTGATGGCGGGCGGGAGCCTGGGGATTGGGGAAGACCCTGTGACGGGTAGTGCGAATGCGGCGCTGGCCGGGCTGCTCACTCAGCAAAACCGACGCCCGGGCAACAGCTACACCGCACGTCAAGGCACGGTCATTGGCCGCGATGGCCGCGTCTTCGTCACCTATGACGACACGGCCGGGAAAACGTGGATCGGCGGCGCATCGGTAACGGTTGTCGACGGCACGTTCAGGCTGCCATGACTTACGTCGCCGTGGCCAAAACAACGCGCCAGGCACGGCACAGCGCCACCGCTATCCACAAAACGCCGCAGCAATACACGTTGACTCATGATGCATAAGAAGCTGGATGCGGAGAAACCAGAGCGCGCCACAACTGGGGCCCGCGCCCTGGACAAAAGCCTTGAAGCACACAACGGCCCCAAGCCATGCTGCATAAGGGCCTGGCGGCGACAAATCAGCTTTCTTATGCCCGGCAAGGCGCGCGTATACCCGATGCGCGGATGCTTCCTTAATCTATTCGCATTCAGTAATATCGAAAGGTCCAGGTGACCGACGGACTTCGGCGCAATACCACGCCTTCCCACCCTGTGCACCCGGTACCCAGTTCATCATGCAGCCACCCTCGAATCTCGCGCAGTCGATGCATGCAGAGCCGCTGCCGGGCACATGGACCTTGCGTTGCCGATGAACTATTCGCGCACATCCATGAGGCACGACGCGAGGCTTCGCCGCGACCCGGCAGTGTCGCGCCGGCGTGCTCTCCTTGTGATCCCCGCCCTCGGCGTGCTGGTCCTGATCCTGCTATGGACGGTGATCTTCGCCCGGCTCTCAGTCGAAAAGGACACGACCTATCGGGAAGCGATGGCTTCAAGCGCGATCCTGTCGGCGGCACTGGAGCAGCACACCGTCAAGGCCATCCATCAGGTCGACCAGATCACGCGCTTCGTCAAATACGAATTCGAGAAGTCGCCTGATCATTTCGATCTCGCAAGCACTGTCGAAAAGGGTGTCGTGCAGAGCGAGACGCTCGTGCAGGTGTCGCTGATCGACGAGCACGGCATGCTGATCGCGAATACCGCCGATCCGAATCCAAAGCGTATCGATCTGTCGGACCGCGAACACTTCAAGGTGCATGAGCACGAGAACGACGACGCGCTATACATCAGCAAGCCGGTGCTCGGCCGCGTATCCGGTCACTGGACCTTGCAGATGACGCGGCGACTCAATCATCCCGATGGTTCGTTCGCGGGCGTCGTGGTGGTGTCGGAAGATCCGAGCTACTTCACGACCGACTTCTACAACAACGCGGCGATCGGTCGTGACGGCGTGATCGCGGTGATCTCCGACACCGGCACCGTACTCGCGCGACGCACGGGCGGCGCGGAAAACGCAGCCGGCGCGTTCTCGGCGAGCGGCACTTATCCCACTTCGGAACATGTGTCGGGCACTTACGTCGACCCGATCGATAACGTCACGCGCATCGTGTCCTATCGCCATATCGACGGCTATCCGCTCGGTGTGCTGGTCGGCCTGTCGCAGGCAGAGGAATTCGCCGACTACAACCACACGCGCAACGTCTATCTGCTGATGGCGGGCTTCATCTCGCTCGCGATGCTGAGCTTCTTCGCGGTGGCGACAGGCCTCATCGGCAAGCTGCTCGGCCGCGAACGCGAGATGACCCATCTCGTCGAATACGATCTGCTGACCGGCTTGCGCAATCGCTATGCCACGTTGCGCAGCCTCCGGCACGACGTGGCGCTGACGGCCAACGTCGGGCGCCTCGCGATCCTCTTCATCGACCTGGACAACTTCAAGACGGTCAACGACACGCTCGGCCACAACGCCGGCGACATCGTGCTGCAGATGACCGCTTCGCGCCTCGCCGATGCAGTGGGCGCCGAAGGCGCGTTGAGCCGCATCGGCGGCGACGAGTTCGTCGTGATCGTCAAGGGCGATAACGTCGAGAAGCGTGCCGTCGAACTCGCCGAGGCCGCGGCCGAGGTCTTTGCGAAACCGTTCGAGGTGCGCGGCAGTTCGTTCGTGCTGCATGCAAGCATCGGCATCGCGCTCTATTCGGTGGCCAACGAAAGCGAAATCGATCTGCTGAAGAAAGCCGACCTCGCGATGTACAGCGCGAAGGACGCGGGCAAGAACTGCTATCAGTTCTATTCGCCGCAGCTGTCGCATCGCGCGGACCATCTGATGAAGTGGGAACAACAGCTGCGCGTCGCGCTGGCTGAAGGCCAGCTGTTTCTCGCCTACCAGCCCAAAGTCGATCTCACGCGGCGCTGTATCACGGGCTTCGAGGCGTTGGTGCGATGGAATCATCCGCAGCACGGCCTGATTCCGGCCAACGAGTTCATCCCGGTTGCCGAATCGACGGGTCTGATTGTGCCGATCGGCGACTTCGTGATCCGCACCGCATGCCGCCAGCTCGCCCTGTGGCAGCAGCAGGGCTACGATCCGCTGTCGCTCGCGATCAACATTTCCGCCGTGCAGTTCTGGCGCGGCGACCTGTATGAGACGGTGTCGCGGGCCATCGAGGAAAGCGGCGTCCCCGCGCGCCGCCTCGAACTGGAAATCACCGAAACGGCGATGATGGAATATCCCGACCTCGTGTCGGAGAAAATCTTCGCGTTAAAGCGTCTGGGGGTACGCATCGCGCTCGACGACTTCGGCACGGGCTATTCGTCGCTGTCGTACCTGAACCGCTTCTCGGTCGATACGCTAAAGGTCGATCGCTCGTTCGTGCAGGCCATTCCCGGCGACCGCAGCGTCTGCGTGATGGTGACGGCGATCGTCAACCTCGCGCGCTCGCTGGGGCTGACGGTGGTGGTCGAGGGCACCGAAACAGAAGAACAGATCGCATGGCTCGCCGCGCTCGGCCATATCGAGGCACAAGGGTTCCTCTTCTCGCGTCCGGTGCCGGCCGAAGGCATTTCCGCCCTGCTCGAACGCTTCGGCGTTTGTGGGATGCACGACCGGCGCGTCACGCAGGAACCCGACGCCGACAGCACCAGCGACACACCGAGCACGAGCGGCCTGTCCGCCTGAACGTTCGGGCAGGCTGGGCGGCATCCGGCACACAAAGATACGACGTCACGACGCATGCCGGACTGGCCACGCGGCGCGCGTCGAATAACTGCCAGGCCCGAAGATAGAATACGCGTACGGCGCGCCCGGCGCGGATTTGCCATGCACATGACCACGACGAGGGAAGCCACGCGGCTCGGTGAGCGCGAACCACTGTGGACGCTCTTTCGCGTCGTGTGCGGCCTGTCCGCGCTGTCGTGGGGCGGCCTCGCACTGATGGCACAACTGGAGCATCACTACGTGGAACGCGAGGAGCGGCTGTCGCGCCTCGCATTCTCCGACCTGATTGCGCTCGCGTGGATGGTGCCAGGGCCGGTGGGTTGCAACGTCGCCGTGCAGTTGGGTCATACATTGCGCGGACGCGCGGGCGCATGGGTCGCTGGCATCGCAAGCGTGCTGCCCTTCTTCATGCTGATGACCCTGTTCGCAATCTTCTATCGCACGCCGCTGATTCGCGCGGCCGCTTCGGAAACCCTGCTCAATCACTTCAGCGTCGTGCTCGCGACGCTGATCGCCGTCACCTGGTACAAGCAGACGCGCGCGCTCGTGCGCGGTCGGCTCGAGTGGAGTGTGGCGGTACTCGCCTGTATCGCGCTCTTCTTCGCGCACAGTCCGGCGGCGTATGTCGTGATACTGGGCAGCGCGTTCGCGTCGGGCTGGGTGACAAGCCCCGTGCAGAAGGCAAGACTGGAGATATCGGTCGGCTCGGGCGACCGTCAGTTGCTGTTGTGGCTCGGCGTGCTGGTCGTGCTGTTCGCTGTCCCGTTGCCGCATGATTACGAGTTAGCGCTTCTGTGGCCGCGCCTTGCCGGCGCCGGGATGACGCTCTTCGGCGGCGGCTTCTCGGCGCTACCGGTACTGAAGACCCTGTTCGTCACGCCCGCGATCGGCGTATCCGACAACGATTTCACGCTGGCATTCTCACTCTCGCCGCTCTCGCCCGGGCCGCTCCTGAATGTCATTCCGTTCTTCGGCTATCTGATCGACGGCTGGGTTGGCGCGCTGATTGCAACGGTCGCGCTATTCGTGCCTTCCGGTTGCCTCGTCGTGCTTGCCCAGCGGCATCTGTACCAGTTGAAGACACACCCGCGCTTCGAGCACGGCATGCGGGTGTTGCGGGCGGTGACGACAGCGTTTCTTGCCGTCGCCGTGTTGAAGATCGGCTATCGCGTGCCGCTTCAGCCGGTCTACCTTGTCACTGCGCTGTTCTCACTGGTGTGTTTCGCGAAGCTCAGGCTGCCGGTGTATGCGGTATACGGGACGGTCGGTCTCGCGTGTGGACTGTGGCTCGTTTATCGACACATCGTGTGAGCGCGTTCAGGAGACGCACCTCGCCACGACGCGACGCCTAAAACCCGCGCGACATCACCGCGACGCCGATCGTCACCACACCGAGAACCAGATTGATGACGACCAGCCGGCGCACTGTACCGACTGCGCGTGCGCCGTCCGGCCAGTTCTGCGCCTGTACCGCGCGACGGATGCGCGGATACACCGCAAAGCGGATGTGTCCGAAGATCAGCATCATCACGATGCCGAGACCGGCCATCGCGTGCAGCGTCCAGGATGCGTGACCGCCGCCGAACTGCATCAGCAGGAAACCACCCGACAACAGGATCACCAGCACAGCGGCCGCGACCCAGTTGAAGAAGCGCGCAAACACGGATTCCCAGAGCGGCAGACGCAGTTGCGGAGACAGATCGGCAAGCGCCGGCCGCAGACAGAAATGCGCGAAGACCATGCCGCCGACCCACACGGCCACACCGAGCAGATGCAGAAAGAGCGCGACTTCAATTTCAATGGCTTTGGTCATGGTTATTTTCCTTTCTCGATGGCGGGGGCCGCGCTCCGTTGGCGCGGCTTATGAGCGCGTTCGACCACTGTCTCGCACCGCAGTTCATCTTTGTGTTTGATTTACATACAGGCGCGCTACAGCTACGTCGCCTGTGCAAATGTTGAATGCAGGTCAGACGCAGAAGCCAGTAGCGCACACGCTCCCCCGAACGCATGTGCTACGTCAATCGCGCCGATGACGGGGTGACTTGATGAGCCGGTGCAACCCCTGCCACCGGCTAACCGCCTGACCCGCGCTCAGCCTCAGCCTGCCAGCGCCGGCCGCAGACCCAGCAGCTTCAGCTTCGTATCCGGCGCACGGCCCTTGCGCGCCCGCTTGCCGATATGCGGAGCCAGTGCTGCACCAGCCAGCGTCTCTTCCTGCGGTTTGCCGCCACGGCCCGTACCGACCAGCACCACGCCCGCCTTGCCGATCGCCAGCGCCTGCACGAGCGTTTCCTTCGGATCGAGCGCTATCAGCGTGACGCCGCGTCCACCGCCCGACAGCGTCTTCATTTCATCGAGGCCGAACACGAGAATGCGCCCAACGCTCGATAGACACGCAACGTGCGTCGCGTCCGGCAACATCGGCATCGGCGCGAGCGGCGTCGCGCCTTCGTCGATGGTCATAAATGACTTGCCCGCCTTGACACGGCTCACCATGTCGCCCACCTTCGCGATGAAGCCGAAGCTGTTGCTCGACGCAAGCAGCAGCGCCTGCTCCGCCGACGCCGCGTAGTAGTGCATCAGGTGCGTGCCCGACTCCAGTTCGATCAGCGACGTGACCGGCACGCCATCGCCGCGACCGCCCGGCAACATGGCGACCGCAACCGAATAGACGCGCCCTTTGCTGCCCCACGCGATCAGTGTATCGGGCGTGCGGCACTGGAACGCCGCGTAGAGGCCGTCACCCGCCTTGAACGTGAAGCCAGCCGGATCGAGGCCGTGGCCCTTGAGCGAGCGCACCCAGCCCTTCTGCGAGACAACAACCGTGACCGGCTCGTCGACCACGCGCGCCTCGAAGGTCGCGCGCTTTTCCTGCTGGATCAGCGTGCGGCGATCGTCGCCGTACTGCTTCGCGTCGCCTTCGATTTCCTTGATGAGCAGACGCTTCATCGCGGATTCGCTACCCAACAGTTCTTCGAGCCTCGCCTTCTCGTCGCGCAATTCACCGAGTTCCTTCTCGATCTTGATCTTCTCGAGCCGCGCCAGCTGACGCAGGCGGATTTCAAGAATGTCCTCGGCCTGGCGGTCCGACAGACCAAAGGCCGAGATCAGCGCAGCCTTCGGTTCGTCCGACTCGCGAATGATGCGGATGACTTCGTCGATATTCAAAAAGACGATCATCCGGCCTTCGAGGATGTGAATCCGGTCGTTGACCTTCATCAGCCGGTGCTGCGTGCGGCGCGTGACGGTCGCGAAGCGGAAGCTGATCCACTCCTGAAGGATCTCGATGAGGCCCTTCTGACGCGGCCGGCCATCGCCGCCCACCATCACCAGATTGAGCGACGCGTTCGATTCGAGGCTCGTATGCGCGAGCAGCGTATTGACGAATTCCGTCTGGTCGATTCGGCTCGACTTCGGCTCGAACACGAGACGCACCGGCGCATCCTTGCCCGATTCGTCGCGCACCGCGTCAAGCAGGGCGAGCATCGTCTGCTTCGTCTGCAACTGCTCGGGCGTGAGGGTTTTCTTGCCGAGCTTGATCTTCGGGTTCGTCTGCTCCTCGATTTCCTCGAGCACCTTCTGGCCCGACGTGTTCGGCGGCAATTCGGTGATGACGAGCTGCCACTGACCCCGCGCGAGGTCTTCGATCTTCCAGCGCGCGCGCACCTTCAGGCTGCCGCGGCCGGTTTCATAGGCCGCCGAGATTTCCGCTTCGCTCGAAATGATCTGGCCGCCGCCGGGGAAATCCGGACCCGGGACGTGCTGCATCAGTTCGGCATGCGGGAGCGTCGGATGCCGGATCATGGTGACTGCCGCCGCCGCGACTTCGCGCAGGTTGTGCGACGGGATCTCCGTTGCCAGACCCACCGCGATGCCAGATGCACCGTTGAGCAGCACGAACGGCAAACGCGCGGGCAGCAGCTTCGGCTCTTCGAACGAGCCGTCGTAGTTCGGCATGAAGTCGACCGTACCCTGGTCGATTTCGTCGAGCAGCAGTTTGGCGATCGGCGTGAGGCGCGCTTCGGTGTAGCGCATTGCCGCTGCGCCGTCGCCGTCGCGCGAGCCAAAGTTGCCCTGCCCGTCGATGAGCGGATAGCGCATCGAGAAATCCTGCGCGAGCCGCACGAGCGCGTCGTACGCGGACTGGTCGCCGTGCGGGTGATACTTGCCCAGCACGTCGCCGACCACGCGCGCCGACTTCACCGGCTTCGCATTGTCGGCGAGACCCATCTCGTTCATCGCATACAGGATGCGGCGCTGCACCGGCTTCTGGCCGTCGCAGACGTCGGGCAGCGCGCGCCCCTTGACGACGCTCACCGCGTAGTCGAGATACGCGCGTTCCGCGTAGTTGCCGAGCGTCAGGGAGCCGCCGGCGGGCACCGCCTCGGTGAAAAGATCGGGAGTGTTATCGTCCATCTAGATGTCGTGTCCGTGGTTTGGCGTGAGAGCAGCGCTCGCAGGATGCGTCAGCGCGCTCAAATGTCCGCTTCGACTTCGTTGCCCTTCTCTTCGAGCCAGCTGCGCCGCGACGCCGCTTCGCCCTTGCCCATCAGCATCGTCATGCGTGCGACGGTCGCGTCGAAATCGAGTTCGCCGAGCGAGACGGGCGACAGACGCCGCGTGTCCGGGTTCATCGTCGTGTCCCACAACTGCTCGGCGCTCATTTCGCCGAGGCCCTTGAAGCGGCTGATGGTCCATTGCGATTCACGCACGCCGTCCTTGCGCAGCTTGTCGAGGATCGCTTCGAGTTCGCCTTCGTCCAGCGCATACAGTTTCTGCGCCGGCTTCTTGCCGCGCGCCGGAGCATCGACGCGAAAGAGCGGCGGCCGCGCAACACACACGTGCCCGCGTTCGATCAGCTGCGGAAAATGCTTGAAGAAGAGCGTGAGCAGCAGCACCTGGATGTGCGCGCCGTCGACGTCCGCATCCGACAGGATGCAGATCTTGCCGTAACGAAGGTTCGACAGGTCGGCGTTGTCGTCGGGACCATGCGGATCGACGCCGATCGCCACCGAGATATCGTGCACTTCGTTATTCGCGAAGAGGCGGTCGCGCTCGGTTTCCCACGTGTTGAGCACCTTGCCGCGCAGCGGCAGGATCGCCTGATATTCTTTGTCGCGCCCCATCTTGGCCGAACCGCCTGCCGAATCACCTTCGACGAGGAAGAGTTCATTGCGGCCGATTTCGGTCGATTCGCAGTCTGTCAGCTTGCCTGGCAGCACAGCGACACCCGAACCCTTGCGCTTCTCGACCTTCTGGCCGGCGCGCGTGCGCGCCTGGGCCTGCTTGATGACGAGGTCGGCGAGCTTCTTGCCGTGCTCGACGTGCTGATTGAGCCACAACTCGAGCGCCGGACGGGCAAACGAAGAGACCAGCTTGACCGCGTCGCGGCTATTCAGGCGCTCCTTGATCTGCCCTTGAAACTGCGGATCGAGCACCTTCGCCGACAGCACGAACGACACGCGGGCGAACACGTCATCCGCGAGCAGCTTCACGCCCTTCGGCTGAAGATTGTGCAACTCGACGAAGCTCTTGACCGCCTGGAAAAGACCTTCGCGCAGACCGGATTCATGCGTGCCGCCGGCGGGCGTCGGAATCAGGTTGACGTACGACTCGCGCGTGAGCGGACCTTCCTCGCTCCACGCGACGACCCACGCTGCGCCTTCGCCTTCGGCAAAGGTCTCCTCGTTCGAGCGCGAGCTTTCCGCGTAGCGCTCGCCTTCGAAGAGCGGAATCAGCAGGTCGCTCCCGGCCATGCCTTCGAGCAGATAGCCGCGCAAACCGTCTTGGTACTTCCAGCTTTGCTGCTCGCCGGTTTTCTCATTGATGAGCGTGACTTCGACGCCTGGCAGCAGCACTGCCTTTGAGCGCAACAGGCGCTGCAGGTCGCCGATTGGCAAATTCGGCGAGTCGAAATATTTCGGATTGGCCCAGGCACGCACGCGCGTGCCCGACTTCTTGTCCGAACGCGTGGCGGGGCGCACTTCCAGCGGCTTGACGACATCGCCGTCGGCAAAGCCGAGTTCGGCGACCTTGCCGTCGCGCCAGACCGTGACGTCGAGGCGCGTAGACAGCGCGTTGGTCACCGACACGCCAACGCCGTGCAGGCCGCCCGAGAACGTGTACGCGCCGCCGGCGGCCTTGTCGAACTTGCCGCCCGCGTGCAGGCGTGTGAACACGATCTCGACGACCGGCACACCCTCTTCGGGGTGCATCCCGAACGGGATGCCGCGGGCGTCGTCCTCGACGGACACGGACTGATCCGTATGCAACGTGACGATGATCTGACGTCCGTAGCCGCCGAGGGCTTCGTCGGCCGCGTTGTCGATGACTTCCTGAATGATGTGCAGCGGATTTTCGGTGCGCGTGTACATGCCGGGCCGTTGCTTGACCGGCTCCAGGCCCTTCAGCACCTTGATCGACGCTTCGCTATACGCGGCGTTTGGCTTTTTCGTAGACATGGCTTGCTGTGGTCCGTCGGTTCATCGTTGTCCACAGGTCCTGTGGACATCTGCGTGGACAAACCGTTGAGTTTTCAAAAAAAGCGAAACGAAACAACGGGGTGAATGGCGTGCCCGCAACACGGGCAATCCTTTTATTGCCTGCAACCTGCGTGGCGGTCGTGCGACGCGACCGCCACAGGAAACAGGTTCGCGGGGTATTTTACTGATTTCGATGCGCGCGGCAATTTGGGTGATATGAACCGCAAGCGACCGCCCACGGTTCGCCCGGCACCTCACTTCCGCTTGCTCTCCAATTCTTCCCAACGTTCCAGGGCGAGCAGCAATTCGTCGTCGATCGCAGCGTAACGCTCGGTCAAGCGCGCGCCTTCCTGCGCGTCTCTTGCAAAGATCGAGCCGTCTTCAAGCTGGGCGCCGATGGTCTTCTGCTCCGTTTCAAGCTTTGCGATCTGCTCGGGCAACGCTTCCAGTTCGCGCTGCTCCTTGAATGAAAGCTTCACCGTGCGCTGCGCGTTGCGGCCAGCGGCACTGTCCTTCGGTGCCGCTTCCTTCACTGCCTCTTTCGGCGTCTCGTTTTGCGCGAGCTGCTGCGACCGGGCGCTCTGCACCTGCCAGTCCGTGAAGCCGCCGACATATTCGCGCCACCTGCCCTCGCCTTCGGACGCGATCACCGACGTCACGACATTATCCAGAAACGCGCGATCGTGGCTCACCAGCAGCACGGTACCGTCGTAGTCGGTCAGCAGTTCTTCGAGCAGTTCCAGTGTCGGAATGTCGAGGTCGTTGGTGGGTTCGTCGAGCACCAGTACGTTGGCCGGCCGCGCGAACAGTCGCGCGAGCAGCAGGCGGTTGCGCTCACCGCCCGAGAGCGACTTCACCGGCGAACGCGCCCGCTCCGGCGCGAACAGGAAGTCGCCGAGATAACTCATGACGTGCTTCTTCGTGCCGCTGACTTCGACCCACTCGCTGCCCGGGCTGATGGTGTCGGCAAGACTCTTCTCCTGGTCCAGTTGCGCCCGCATCTGGTCAAAGTACGCGACCTGCAGGTTCGTGCCAATACGCACCTTGCCCTCGTCGGGCGCAAGTTCGCCAAGGATCAGCTTCAGCAGCGTCGTCTTGCCCGCGCCATTCGGCCCGATGAAGCCGATCTTGTCGCCACGTATCACCGTCGTCGAAAAACGGTCGACCACCGTGCGTGCGCCATAGCGCTTCGTCACGTCAATCAGTTCCGCGACGATCTTGCCGGACTTCTCGCCCTGCCCTACATCCAGCTTGACGTTGCCAAGCGCATTGCGGCGTTCCGCGCGTTCCTGGCGCATCTGCACGAGCCGCCCGATGCGGCCGACGCTGCGCGTGCGGCGCGCCTCGACGCCCTTGCGGATCCAGACTTCTTCCTGCGCGAGCAACTTGTCGAACTTCTCGTTCTCGATGCGCTCGACTTCCAGTTGCTGCGCCTTGCGTGTCTGATAGGCAGAGAAGTTACCCGGGTACGACAGCAGCCGTCCGCGGTCGAGCTCGACAATGCGCGTCGCGACCCGGTCGAGAAACGCGCGGTCGTGGGTAATGAAAAGCAGCCCCGAGCGCTGCGCGATCAGCAGATCTTCAAGCCAGCGGATGCCATCGAAGTCGAGGTGGTTGGTTGGCTCGTCGAGCAGCAACACGTCCGGTTGCACCACCAGCGCACGCGCAAGCGCCACCCGTTTCTGCATGCCGCCCGACAGCGCGCCCACGCGGGCATCACCGTCCAGGCCGATCTGCGCGAGCGTCGTGGAGACACGCATGCGCCAGTTCCACGCATCGATCGCATCGAGCGACGACTGCAGCGTGTTCATCCGCGCGAGCAGCGCATCGTGTTCTGCGCCTTCGGGCGTTTCGGCAAGACGGTGCGCGACCACGTCGTATTCGTCCAGCAGCGCGCGTGCGTGGGTCAGCCCGGCGGCGACGGTATCGAATACCGACGCGTCGCCATCGAACTCGGGCTCCTGCGGCACGTAGACCGTCGTCAGGTTTTGCTGGCGCGTAACGAGCCCGTCGTCCGGCTTCGTCAGGTCGGCGACAATCTTGAGCAGCGACGACTTGCCTGCGCCGTTGCGGCCGATCAGCCCGACGCGCTCGCCCGCCTCGAGAGAGAAATCCGCGTGATCGAGCAACGCGACGTGACCGAACGCCAGTTGCGCCCCGGTAATGGTGTAAAGCGACATGGGGAAAAAGAAGAAGACCGCGATGAATCGGAACTGCTCATTGTACCGGGCGCCGAAGTCTATGCCCGTCCGCCGGATGGCATAGGCCGTCTGGCCAGCTTGATTCAGCCCGGTTAGTGCGGATAATGCGCTCGCACACCGCCAGAGGCGAAGGCGCCGGCGCGCAGAAACCCCATGCGATCATGAGTTCTCATGCGCGCCCGGCCGCAGCCTGTTACTTCACGTGTACCGTGATCGTCTTGCTCATCTCCGGGCCATACGAGCGATGCGCGCCGTCGCCAAACTGCAATGTAAGCTTGTGATCGCCCGGCGGGAGCGTCAGGTCCGTTTCCGTCTGCCCCTTGCCAAAGTGGAGCGACCTGTCGCCGACCGGGATCACTTCACCCTTTGGCAGCGGTGCGCCATCGACCAGCAGATGGTGATGGCCCGTGCCTTCGGTCATCGTACCGGCGGGTGCGATCTTCATTCCATCGACGGCAAACACCACGTGCACGGGATTGCTGACGGTGGCGCCGTCCGTCGGCGCCACAAACGACACCCCGTTTGCCCGCGCCACACCAGACACGATTAGCAAACCGGCAAACACGGCGCTGGCCAGCCATTTGTTCTTGAGCATCGTCTTCTCCTTGAGGAAAGCGGCCGACACCGTGCGAATCCAGACGCGCAAGGCACACTGCAAGTCGCAGACAGGCGGCTCACCTGGTGCGCAACTGCCGCCCCGAGGCTGGAGATCCATCGATGGTTGTCGAGCAGGCGAGCGAGGCCGCGCTGCAGAGCATACACCGGGCGTATGACGGAGCGGAGCACCGCGCTTCGTAACAGCCCGCGCCCATGGGGCGCCGGCAAGCGCGACAACGCTATGCAGAAGGCATTTTGCGAATTCCTGTAAGATTGCGGCTCGCCGCGCACCTCGCAACTCGGGGGCAGAACGCGCGGGTTATTGAACTGAAGAAAGAGTGCGTCGTGAGCGAAGTGATCATTGAGTACAAGAGCTGGGTCTGCCTGATTTGCGGCTGGATCTACAACGAAGAAGAAGGCCTCCCGGAAGAAGGCATCCCGGCAGGCACGCGCTTCGCCGACATCCCGGAAGACTGGCGCTGCCCACTGTGCGATGTGGGCAAGGCGGAATTCGCCGTCGTCGAATTCTAAGGACGATCCTGCATCGGGGTGCGGGGGCAGGTTCGCGCCTTTCGTCGACAGAATCGCCTCGGTACATATGTATGGCCCGACAGGCCCGGATCTGTCGGGCCATTTGCTTTATGGGGCGGCTTGAACTGATCCGTTTGAGGTGGTCACCATTCAGGTGCTCGCGGTTCCGCCATAGCCTTTGTGTCGAGCGTCTTTGCTATACTCCTCCCTCGCTGGCGAATTTGGGCACGCTGGCGCTTGCCGAGCAGCGTGATTCAAGCCATATTTATCCGGTCCGGCAACTGAATCACAGTGCAGGATCGATACCCCGGCCAGAGAGTCGTCTCGCAACGAAAGTCTGACCGGTGATCCGATAAAGCTGGCAGGCAGTAATGGTTCGCGGCGCTTCACTTAGGATGAAGCTGACATGCCGAAACGCCCACGGGATTAGACATCGGCCAAAAGCGGCAAGGCTCCGATCCACCCTGTTAGTTTTTCTATCTCCCCGTAGTTCAATGGATAGAACAAGTGCCTCCTAAGCGCTAGATACAGGTTCGATTCCTGTCGGGGGGACCAGTCAGATTCCCGCCTTCCTCATCCCATTTCCCAGATCCCACGCCGGTCATCCAGCGCCGGCGAACTGCATTTCACCCCCACCGCGCGAACTGGAGAGCTAGTCGCCCTTTGATCATTGAATTGCCGCTCCGGGTGTCCCGGTACGCTTTGTCCATACGATGCCTGGACAGCTGCGAAACCATCATGGGCAATCTGCCCCACGCGGCGTAGTCGCCGAAAACGAGCCCTCCATATGAGGCGCTCGTCACCACCAGGTCATTGACCAACCAACCAGGACACGACGGATGCACATGCCGACATTGATCGATCAGGATATTGCGCACATCGAACGCGTGATGCGACCGTCTCTGTATGGCGACGCTGCTGGACCCATCCTGTCTACTGCGTACTGGCGCAGGCGCCTCCATCAACTGCTCGACGAGCACCACGTGACGAAAGCCCAGCTTGTCGCAATCGATAGCCTCCTGCTTGAGCTGGACCATTTCGACCGGACGACCGCCCGCCCCGTCACCCGTCAGACGCAGATATATCCAGCACAAACGGCTGCAGCTTCGCGTCCGGGTTCGGCACCGGTCAAGCGCGCGTCCGACTGCCGCCGAAGCAGGGTAAGAAAGTGCCGACGCGTAGTTGCCGCGTGACACGCGCCGTATCGCCGTAATTGTGGCCTATGGTGATGCCACAGCGATCCGATCCTTCCGCCGAGGCACATCGCATGTTGCCTGGTAACAATCTGCTTCCTGTATCCACGCCGATGACGGAAGCGAGCTTTCACACCCCCGCCTGACCAATCGTCCATTCCCGATCATGAATCCGATCACCACGCCTGGAATGTGACGCTTCGCAATGTCAAAATGCACGGATGTCGGCCGCGAGGCCATCCGCATTCACTCCATTCGCACAAGACACAGGGAACCCCGTGGACACCAGCAAGCAGATCGCCGCCCTCACCGTTTCAGGCATGCAGACAGCCGGCGCCAGCCAGGCCACCGCGATAGCGCTGCATGTATTGATTCGTCACCTCAAATCGCCCGAACTACGCGCCGAGTTGACCGCAGCGTTCGAGCAGCATCAGGCGCTCATGCTGCAAAAGCCCTGGCCGGAGCAGATGCTCGCCTCGTTCGAAGCGACGCGCCGGTTTCTCGAAAGCGCAACCCAGGACCTGACAAGCCCCGACAGCCAGACCGGGTCAGTCTGAGGCAACGCTAGGTGATCGGTCGCGCGCTTGCAGTATGCCTCACGCCCGTAGTCGTTACCTCAGCGCTGGCGCTGGCATTGATCTGGTCTGCCAGCTTCCGCGTCCTGAGTTGGTGTCGAACGGACGATCGATATGCCCCCAAAGCCACCCCTCAAAAAATCTTCACTTCGACCCTAAAGTGATCTGCCATGGTGCCGTTAACGGGGCATGGACCGCATACCTAACGCACCCACCGGCTCGTTCCGGGCGACGCTGATCGACCAGGACATCGCACATATTGCACGCGTCATGCGGCCTGCGCTGCACGGCGACCTTGGCGGGCCGATCCTGCCGGCGTCCTACTGGCGGCAGCGGCTCCACAAGTTGCTCGACGCCGACCACCTGACCAAATCGCAGTTGTGCGCTATTGACAGCCTGCTGCTGCAACTGGACCACTTCTGCCTGCACGATCTGCCGCCAGGCATCAACGTGCGCTCCGGGTCCCCTGCTGCCGCGCCAGATCTCGCGCGACACGGCTGAAGCGGGGAAGCCCCAGCCGCTCGTCCGCCGCCGACGAAAAAAAGCCGCGGACGAACTGCCGCGGCTGAGCCACACCCCCCAACGCTGAGGATCTTGCGTCACTTCCTCAAGCGTATACAGCCGTGTGTGACAACCTCAAGACCACGCACGGCGAATTGACAATCGTTGACCATCCCATGGGCAATCGCCCATGCTTCCCGCGCAGCGCGAACAACTGGCGGCCGGCGCGAGCGTCCTGCTCCCCGGCCGCCAGGGCTGCTTCCTGCGGTTTCCGCAGCTTCACGTGGATCGGCGAACCGAACGCTCTTCCATTCGGCGCGTGAACTTTTTTCATCGCGAGATCTACACCGCTCGGTTAAAAAGGGACGGCTATAGGTCATAATGTCCGCAAAAATCCCCAGCAAGGACCGATAGTGACCCAGGCCACGCTGCTAGCACTGCTCAGACAGGCTCGCAACCGCTACACACAACGAGAAATCGCCGGACACGTCGGCAAGGACATCAAGACCGTCCGACGCTGGGAAAAGGCCGACACCCCTTGCCCCGCCATGCTGGGGCCCGCCCTTCGCGCGCTGCTCGCAACCGGCAACTCCGGCACCGGCGTCGGCGGCATCGCTGCGGCACCCTCACGTTTCCGGTTCATCGACCTGTTCGCCGGCATCGGCGGCATTCGCATGGGTTTCGAGGCACAAGGCGGCGAATGCGTCTTCACGAGCGAATGGAACGAATTCTCGAAGAAAACCTATTTGGACAACTACTGCAGCCGCCATTCCTTCATCGGCGACATTGTCTCGTTTCCCGCCGACGACGTGCCGGCTCATGACATCCTGCTTGGCGGTTTCCCGTGCCAACCGTTTTCGATTGCCGGGGTCAGCAAGAAAAACGCGCTCGGCCGGCCGCACGGCTTCGAGTGCACCACCCAGGGCACGCTATTCTTCGATGTCGCGCGGATTATCGCGGCGAAGCGTCCGGCGGCGTTTCTGCTCGAGAACGTGAAGAACCTGCTGTCGCACGACAAAGGCCGCACGTTCGACGTGATCCTGCAAACCCTGCGCGACGAACTCGGCTACGAAGTGCACTACCGGGTCGTCGATGGCCAACATTTCACACCGCAGCATCGGGAGCGGATCATTATCGTGGGCTTTCGCGGCGAAACGAATTTTTCGTGGGACGACCTGCGTCTGCCGACAGAAGGTCCGCGCCTCGGCTCGATCCTGCATCGGACGGATGGCAAGGAACCGGTACTCCCCTGGGACGGCGAGCGCTTCTTCGATCACGCCGCGCGACGCATCCAGCCGAAGTACACACTGACGCCGAAACTATGGGCTTATCTGCAGCACTACGCCGAGAAGCATCGTGCTGCAGGCAACGGTTTCGGCTTTGGCATGGCGTATCCGGAGAGCGTCACCCGCACGCTGTCCGCGCGCTATCACAAGGACGGCAGCGAGATTCTGGTCCATCAGGGCCAAGGGCTGCGGCCACGACGGCTCACACCGCGCGAATGCGCGCGTTTGATGGGCTTTCCGGACACGTTCCGGATTCCGGTCAGCGATACCCAGGCTTATCGCCAGTTCGGCAACAGCGTTGTGATGCCGGTGATGCAGGAAGTCGCCCGCATCATGGCACCCCACGTGGAAGCGCTGCTTTCCGGCAGCGGGGCACTGGACGACACGCCGCAGGACGTCGCACTGGTGGCCTGATGGTCGACGTCGTCGACGCGGCCACCCGCAGCCGGATGATGTCCGGCATTCGCGGCCGCAACACCAAACCGGAAATCCTGATCCGCTGCCTGCTGCATCGACGCGGGTTCCGCTTCCGTCTGGATGCCCGCGATCTGCCCGGCCGGCCCGACATCGTGTTGCCGCGCTACGGCGCCGTGGTCTTCGTGCATGGCTGCTTCTGGCACGGTCACGACTGTCATCTGTTCAAATGGCCGCAGACGCGCCCCGAGTTCTGGCGCGACAAGATCGGCCGCAACCGCAGCAACGACGAACGCGCACAGCTCGCACTTCACGCGGGGGGCTGGCGCGTCGCCGTGGTGTGGGAATGCGCCTTGCGCGGCGCGAACCGGGACGTTGACGGCGTCATCCAGCGTCTCGCCGACTGGCTGCACAGCGACATCGACGCGCTCGACCTGCGGGGCTGACCGGTTTCGTCGTTGCACGCAGAAACCGCGCAGATTATTCGACATCCGGTGCTAAACTCGATTGATAAACCGACGGTCACCCGGGGCGTCCGCCCACTTTGAGACCATCTTCGAAGGAGACATCCGATGGCTGATTTCCGACTCTGGTCCGATGAGTTTCCCACCAACGGCTTCATGTCGAAGGCGCAGGAATACGACGACAAAGCATTTGGCTGCGCCGGCGAAAACATCTCGCCGGCGCTTCAGTGGGACGCGCCGCCACCCGAAACCCAAAGCTTCGCGCTGACCGTCCACGATCCCGATGCGCCGACTGGCAGCGGCTTCTGGCACTGGGTCGTCGTCAACATTCCCGCCGAAGCCCGTTCGCTGCCGCGCAATGCCGGCAAGGCCGACGGCAGCCTGCTGCCGCAAGGCGCGCTGCAGGTGCAAAACGACTACGGCACGGTCGGCTTCGGCGGCGCCGCGCCGCCGCGTGGCGACAGGACGCATCGCTATATTTTCCGTCTGCACGCGCTGAAGGTGCCGAATCTGCCGGTCAGCGCAGAGACCACTAACGCGGTTGCGCGCTTCATGACGCACCTGAACGAAATCGACTCGACGACGCACACGGGTCTGTACGAGCTCAAGTAACCGGACATCCGGGTACAGGCTCAGATCGAAGCGAGGCAGGAAGACAATGCATCGTGTTCCTGCCTGATGCCTCAATGACCCAGGTGTGCATCGGGCGCCCTCGCCTGCAAACAAACGATAGAACGATGCGCGTACAACCCTCCTGTAAGGACGGTTCCGTACAATCGGGCGCTTCCTCACCCGCCCGATCCGTACCGATGGCCGACGAACAAGGCTTGCCCTTGCCGCAACGTTACGGCGCCATTCTCGTCGTCGCGCTCGGCATCACGCTGGCGGTCCTCGATAGCGCGATCGCCAATGTCGCGCTGCCCACGATCGCGAGACATCTGCGCGCCAGCCCCGCTGGCTCGATCTGGATCATCAACGCCTATCAACTGGCGATCACCATCTCACTGCTGCCGCTCGCCTCGCTCGGCGACCGCATCGGCTATCGACGCGTCTATCTCTCCGGTCTCATTCTCTTCACAGTCGCGTCGCTCGGTTGCGCGCTCGCCCATTCGTTGCCGATGCTCGCACTCGCGCGCGTGATTCAGGGCTTCGGCGCCGCCGGGATCATGAGCGTCAACACCGCGCTCGTGCGCATGATCTATCCGCCCGATCATCTCGGCCGGGGCATCTCGATCAACGCGATGGTCGTGGCGATCTCGTCGGCCGTCGGCCCGACGGTCGCGTCCGCCGTGCTGGCCGTCGCGTCGTGGCCCTGGCTCTTCGCGATCAACGTGCCGATCGGCATCGCGGCCGTTATCGGCGGCTTCAGGGCGTTGCCGCGCAACAAGCCGCACAACTCTCCCTACGACTATCTGAGCGCCGTCATGAACGCGTTCGTGTTCGGCCTGCTGATTTTTGCCGTCGACGGTCTCGGCCACGGGGAGCATCGCAGCTACGTGATTGCAGAGTTTGTCGCTGCCGCGGTGATCGGCTACTTCTTCGTGCGGCGGCAGTTGACACAGCCGGCGCCGCTCCTGCCCGTCGACCTGCTCCGGATTCCGGTCTTCTCCCTGTCCATCGGCACGTCGATCTGTTCGTTTGCCGCGCAGATGCTCGCGTTCGTCTCGTTGCCGTTCATGCTGCAGGAGACACTCGGCTTCTCGCAGGTGCAAACCGGCCTGCTGATGACGCCATGGCCGTTCGTCATCATCTTCGCGGCACCGCTTGCGGGGATACTGTCGGACCGCTATTCCGCCGGGATACTCGGCGGCATCGGCCTCATCGTGATGACCTGCGGCCTGTTACTGCTGGCCACGCTCGGCGCACACCACGAGCCGTTCGACATCGCGTGGCGCATGGCGCTATGCGGTGCGGGCTTTGGCCTCTTCCAGTCGCCGAACAACCGCGCGATGCTGTCGTCCGCCCCGCGCGAACGCAGCGGCGGCGCGAGCGGCATGCTCAGCACGGCGCGGCTCACCGGCCAGACGCTCGGCGCCGCACTGGTCGCGCTCATCTTCGGCGTTGCCCCGCAACACGGACCCACGATCGCCCTGTACGTGGCAGTGGGCTTTTCGATTGTGGCGGCCATCGTCAGCATGATGCGCGTGGTGCAGCGCGGCACACCGGCTTCTGCCTGAAGCACGCAGACCGAGGGCCGCCGCGAAGATTGTCTTGCGCGGGTTCTGCGCAGTGGACGCCGGCTTTCTACGTCGCCGTCGCGTCCGCGAGCTTGACCGCCTTTGCCGTCACCGACGACGCCGTCGCCACGTTGCGCAGATCCGCAAGGAAGTTGTCGCGCCACACAGACAGGTTGTTCTCGCGCAGCGCGGCCATCATGTCCGCGTGACGCGCCTGCCGTTCCGCGAGCGGCATCGATAGCGCACGCTCCAGCGCCTCGGCCATCTGCGACAGATCGAACGGATTCACGACCAGCGCGCCCGGCAACTGCTCGGCCGCGCCGGCGAACTGCGACAGCACGAGCACGCCCGGATCCGCCGGGTCCTGCGAAGCCACGTATTCCTTCGCGACAAGGTTCATCCCATCGCGCAGCGGCGTCACGTATCCGACCTGCGACTGGCGGAATAGCGCCATCAGCAGACTGCGTTCGTACTTGCGGTTCAGATACTGGATCGGCGTCCAGTCGAGTTGTGCGAAACGACCGTTGATCCGTCCGGCTTCCCCTTCGAGGTTCTGCCGGATGCGTTGATAGGTGGCGACGTCGGCGCGCGTCGGCGGCGCGATCTGCACCAGCGACACACGGCCGTGCCAGCCCGGCGCGTTCAGCAGCAGCCGCTCGAAGGCCTGGAAGCGTTCGACAAGCCCCTTCGAGTAGTCGAGCCGGTCGACACTCATGATCAGCTTGCGGCCGCGCATGCCGTCGCGCAGGCTGCGCACCGGCTTGCGGTCGATGAACTGCTCGGCTGCTCTCGCAATGGCGTCGGGATAGATGCCGATCGGATAGGCGGCGACCTTCAGGAAGCGGCCGTAGGCGTGCACCATGCCGTCTTCGCTTGATGTTCCGTGCCGCCCGCGTTCGATGTAGTCCACAAACGACTGGCGGTCCGCCTCCGTCTGGAACCCGACCACATCGAAGCTGCACATGCACTTGACGAGTTCTTCATGCGGCGGCACGGTGCGCAGCACTTCGGGGACCGGAAACGGAATGTGCAGGAAGAAACCGATGGGATTCTGCACGCCGAGGTCGCGCAGGCACCGCGCAAACGGCAGCAAATGGTAGTCGTGAACCCAGATGATGTCGCCCGGCTCCAGCAACGCCTTGAGCCGCCTGGCGAGCGTCACGTTGACGCGCAGATAGCCGGAATACTCCTGCCTGTCGTAGCGCGACAGATCATTGCGATAGTGGAAGGTCGGCCACAGCGTGGTGTTGGAAAAGCCGCGGTAGTACTGGTCATAGTCGCGTTTCGTGAGGCCCACGGTGGCGTATGTCACGCTGCCCTGCTTTTCGATGACGGGCGCCGACGGTTCGCCGACGATCTCGCCACTCCAGCCGAACCACACACCACCGGTTTCCTTCAGCGCGTCCAGCACGCCGATCGCCAGACCACCGGCGGCCGGACGGCCTTCCTGGGTCGGTGCGACACGATTCGATACCACGATCAATCTGCTCATTCGGCTCCACCTCATTCAGTTATGCATTGCATGCGGGGACATTCAGCGCCTGGGGTAATGCAAGTCGCGTGCCGCGTTGCACAAAATCGGCAATAAAAATGTGTGGAAATGTGACAAACGAACAAAACCGCGCCGCGCAATCCGCGCCGCGTAGAAGTTTTTTTTAACCCCCTTCCGCGCTCGTGGAGCGCTCAGGCGTCCTGTTCAGAACCGAGATCGCGCTGGTACTCAAGACCTTCGGGACGGGCGCCGCCCTGGTTGTGGTCACCGTCGGGCGGGGCGTGAGGTGCTGGCCGGTTCTGTGCCGCCGGATCGACGGCAGGAGGTGGGGCGCCCACTCCGCTTGCCGGGCGCGAATCGCGCTTCGAATGGCGGGCGGAGCGCCGCAATGCAGGGTGTCTCATGTCGAAGCCTCCAACGGAAGGCCGCCACCGAAGCGGTGGCACTCAAAAATAGTCTAGCGTGCTGGACCGAAAATTGCCGGTAAAAACGTGGGCCGCCTTGTAACAAGTACATTAAAAGCTGGATGCGCTGAAGTGCGCCTCACTACACGGTGCGAGCGGACATAAATGTGAGGCGTCTGATTGGGTTGCGGCGGAGGATCGCCGATGGGTGGAGTCTCCGGTTCCGGAGGTTCGCGCGTCGGGTCTGGAGCCGGATCGGGCTGACCGGGCGGGTCGGGCTCAGGCGGCTCGTACGGTGTCGGCGGCTCGGTAGGCTCTGGCCGATGTGCAAAAAGCGACCCCGCATCGGATGTCACGAATGCATAGGGTTGTGGCATGAAAGGCTCCTCGTGCAGGTTCACCGTTTCAGGCAAGCCATATGCCGCCGCAAAAAAACGGGCCATCACGCACACGATAGCCCACTTCTTCGACTCGAGCTTCGCTGCGCCTCAGGCGTCGGCATCGCCCAACGCGCGAGACTCATCGTCTGCTTCGCCATCGGCGGTCCGGTTTGCATCATTGCCGTATTCGACGAGTCGGTTATACAAGGTCTTCAGGCTGATGCCGAGAATCTCCGCCGCGCGCGTCTTCACGCCGCCGCACTGCTCCAGCGTCGCGAGAATCAGCTGACGGTCGGCCTCGGCGAGCGACGTGCCGAACGGAATCGTGACCGCCGTTCCCACCGCCGGCTTCGACAGTGAAATCTGCAACGGTACCGTCGCTGTGCTGTCCGAATCGGTGCCGGACATGATGTGCGCACGCTGCACGTAGTTCTTCAATTCACGCACATTGCCCGGCCAAGGATACGAAAGCAGCATGTCTTTCACGGCATGCGGGAAGTGCTTCTTTGTGCCATGACGCTCGTTGAGCTCGTCGAGGAATGCCTGCGCCAGCAGTTCCACGTCCTTGCTGCGCTCGCGCAACGGCGGCAGGCTGATCGGGAATACGTTCAGACGATGGTACAGGTCAAGGCGCAGCTTACCTTCCAACACGGCCTGCTCTGGATCGCGATTCGTCGCGGCGATCAGGCGCACGTCGGTTTCGATCTCCTTCGTCGTGCCGACGCGCATGAACATGCCCGTTTCCAGCACGCGCAGCAGCTTGACCTGCAACTCGATCGGCATTTCGGTGATTTCATCGAGGAACAGCGTGCCACCGTTCGCGCGCTCGAAATAGCCCTTGTGCTGACGATCCGCGCCCGTGAACGAGCCGCGCTCATGACCGAACATTTCCGACTCGATCAGATTGGGTGAGATCGCGCCACAATTCACAGCAAGGAAGGCATGCTTGCGACGCAGGCTCAGCTGGTGCACGGTCTGCGCGGCGACTTCCTTGCCCGTACCCGATTCGCCGACCAGCATGACGGAAGCGGCCGTCGGCGCCACGCGGCTGATCTGGTCGTAGACCTCCTGCATGACCGGCGAATTGCCGAGCATCAAACCGAAACGGCCCATCCGCCGCAGCTCGCCACGCAGTGTGCCGATCTCCGCCTTCAGGTCGCCCGCGCGCGGAAGTCGGCTCAGGATCGCCTTCACACGCTGCATGTTGATCGGCTTCACGAGGTAGTCGGTCGCGCCCATCTTCAGCGCGTTGACAGCCGACTCGACCGTCGCATGGCCGGTAATGACGATGACCTCGACGCCCGATTGCGGATCGAGATCTTCGAACAGGTCGACCCCACTGCCGTCTGGCAGCTTGAGGTCGGTGAAAATGACATCCGGCGTTTGCCGGACCAGCTGGATGCGGGCTTCGCGCAGATCGCCAGCCGTGACCGTGGTCAGGCCATCCTCGGCGATGATGGTGGCGAGCGCCTCGCGGGTACCAGGATCGTCGTCGACAATCAATACGTGTGGCATCTCGTCTCGAAGGCTTTAAAAGCGTTAGGGAAAACGCGCGGCGAGCGCACGGCAGACGATCCGGAGGCAAGCGTCCAGTCGCGGCTCAGGCTGGCGCAATGCGACATCGGCACACGCCAACCTGTTCATCCGGGCTCGCAGATTCGCCCGACCAAGTTCATATGACTTTGCTCATCGACGCATCAACGGGTTTATGAGCCGTGAAAAAGACATCGTGGTTGGTTTTCCACTATACAGAGTCATTACAGTCAATCGACAACATCTTATTGCGTCAGGGCGTATCGGCGCCAGCCCCGGCCGACCGCCTGAAACGGCCTTGGCCGGCGCCGCTTCTCAGCAGGTCAGCTATGCGGGAAAGGCCAGGCGTCGCCGGATCCGCCAGGGTGGGTTGAACCGTTCCCGCCGGCAGCGCCGGGCGCAGGCGGTGTCGCCCCCACCTGCATGCCGGGCGCCGTCTGCGTCGTGGCCGCAACCGCGCCGCCTTCGCCTTCCCAGCGGTTCAGATCGCGATTCAGATAGGTCTGGGACGCGCGATGCCGCTGCGCCCAGCGCCACGCGAGTACACTGCCTACGGCCACCAATGCACCGAAAATGCCAATTCTTGGTCGTGCCATGTCGAACTCCTCGATAGCGCGAATCGGGATGTGAAGACTCAGCGTGCCGCCAGCACACCCAGCAATAGACCCATCCCGGCGGCAATGCCTACCGCCTGCCAGGGGTTGTCGCGTACATAGCGATCGGTGTTGTCGGCAGCGACGCGATAGCGCTGCCTGGCTTCGGACTGCGCATCGCCAAGCGCCGACTGCAGCGTATCGACGTGCATGCGCAAACGTTCGCGCAGCGCTTCGATACCCTCCCCCGGTACGGTGGATGCGAGCCGCAACATTTCTTCCGAGTCCGTCAACAGGACCCTGAGGTCCTCAACGATCTTCTGCTTGCCCAGTGCAAGCTGTACTGTGGTCTCGTTCATCTTCAAGAATTCCCTCCGTTCTGTTCAGGAATGCGTTATGCAGTGCAGCGTCGTGATGCACGGCGGGCTAAAGGTTCATGCAGCAATCCGCGGGCCTGCTCTTTCATGTCGATCCATTTGGGCACGTTGAGTTCCGGCGGCAACGACGGCAACGCGACAGCGCGCGTGAACCCGTAAGGATCCGGTCGATATTGCCGATTGTGCGCCGGAAACCCGTCGTTCATACCGCTCAGGGTTCGCGCATCGACGATCCTCGATTGTGAGCCGCTATCGACTCCCAACATGCGCTCACGCACATTGCGGTGACCCGCGTGCGAGTGGTTAAATCGTATTTGTGAGATTACGAATCGATGCAGGCTCACGATTCGCCCCGAGCCTGCGCCGCTACAACGAAGAACGTTTGCAGGACACTCCATATGGCGTCAATCGATCTGGACTCGCCGGCCGTCGTCTCAGCCGACGGCGCGTCGGCGCAGACGAAACAGCGCATCGCGGGCGAAGTTGCGGGACTGAAGTCATACGGCCTGTTGTACGGCTCGTCGCCGGCGATGCTGGAGCTTTACGAACAGATTGAACGCGTCGCGGCCACCGACGCGACCGCATTGATCATCGGCGAATCCGGCACTGGCAAGGAACTGATCGCCCGAACCATTCACGAGCGCAGCGCACGTCGTGAGGCGCCCTTCATCGCCGTCAATTGCGGCGCGATTCCTGACGAGTTGATCGAAGCCGAACTCTTCGGCCACGAGAAAGGCAGCTTTACCGGCGCCGTGCAGGGCCGCGTTGGCTATTTCGAGCACGCGAACGGCGGCACGCTGTTTCTCGACGAAGTCACCGAGATGGCGCCCGTGCGCCAGGTGAAGTTGCTGCGTGCGCTCGAAACCGGCACGTTCTTTCGCGTTGGCGGCACGGAACTGATTCATGGCGACGTGCGCGTGATCGCGGCGACCAACCGCGACCCCGTCGTCGCGATGAAGGAAAACGGTCTGCGCGAGGACCTGATGTACCGGCTCGCAGTGTTTCCGCTTCGCGCCCCGCCGCTGCGCGAACGCGACAACGATCGCGAACTGCTTGCGCATCATTTCCTCGCGTCGATGAATCAGCAGGAAGGGACGAACAAGACGTTCAGCAAACGCGCGATCGAAACGCTACGGGCCTGGTCGTGGCCCGGCAACGTGCGCGAACTGAAGAATGCGGTGTATCGGGCATTCATCCTCGCGGAGAAGACAGTCGAACTGCCGCATCCGCACATTGCGTCGCGCGTGAAGAAACCGGTCACACAGGGCGATTCGATGAGCGTATGGATCGGTACGCCGCTCGCCGACGCGCAGAAGCAGATCATCCTTGGCACGCTGAAGTACTGCGGCGGCGACAAGCGGCGCGCAGCGAAGACGCTCGGCGTGAGCCTGAAGACGCTTTACAACCGCCTTGGCGCTTACGGCAGCGAAGGCGAAGCGGACGCCGAGGAAGAATAGCCGCGGCAGGCCGGCGTGTCCTGTCGGCACTATCCCGTCGCCCTGCTACGCAAGGGCCGCGCGCAAGCGGCAGCTTCGCGAATTGTTCAAGTTCTCATGCAGTGCGAAGCAGTACGTTTTGGCAGAAAACCACGCCACGCGCAACGGCGCGAAGTACTTTCCAAAACGGAAAAGAGCCTGGAGAGAGCCCACAACATCTTTTGCAATTGTTTGCACTTGCCCACTGCCAATTACAAATCGCATCCTGCACAATGCTGCGGCGTAACACGATGCATTCGCGCGTCGTGTGACCGCCGCCTGAACACGAGGCATCAAGCCCCCGGCAGGCAGCGCATGCAGGAGCAAGACAGGGAAATGCAAAACAGGAATCAACGGGCCAGTTGGGCCCTGCGTCCGGGTATCACGATACTCGCGACGCTTGCTGTCGCCCTGGCGGCGACGTTGAGCGGATGCAGTTCGCTCTACTCGGAAGGCGCGGCCACCACGGCGGGCATCGCGGGTGCAGCGATCGCCGGACAGGTCACCCAGAATGCCGCGGTCGCAACCGGTATCGGCCTTGGCGTCGTCGCCGCGGCGCGGGCCGGCGTCCAATATTCGCAACGCGTGGTCCATCGCGATACCCAGGACCGCATTGCCCAGGCCGCGGGCCCGCTCGAGGTGGGCGGCGTCGCACCGTGGAGCGTCACGCACTCAGTGCCGATCGAAGATGATGAACATGGTCGCGTCACGGTCAGCCGTACGATCAGCAGCGGCGCGCTCGACTGCAAGGAGATCGTCTTCTCCGTCGACACGAAAGCCACGCCGAACGTACCGGCCAGCAGCGCGTTTTACGTTGCGTCGGTCTGCCGCGACGGCAATGCGTGGAAATGGGCCTCGGCCGAACCGGCCACCGAACGCTGGGGTGCGCTGCAATGAGCGGCCGGCGAGGCGCAGGACTGCTTGTAGCCGGCGCGCTTTTCGCGAGCACCAGCATCCTGATGAGCGGCTGTGCGTCGGTCGGCGCGGCGAGCGGTGCGGCGGCCGGCGTCGCGACCGGCCTTGTCACGGCGAACCCGGCGGTCGGCATCGGCGTCGGTATCGCGGTGCAGGCCGCCACCGATGCAACCGTGAAGCGCTACATGCGCGAGATGCACGGCGACCAGCAGAACCTGATTGCCGCGCTCGCGGGCGCGATGCCAGTCGGCGAAACGCGGCCGTGGAGCGTGAAGCATTCGCTACCGATCGAGAACGGCCACGGCCAGGTGCGCGTGACGCGGGCGTTCGCTTCGGCACTCGCGATCTGCAAGGACTTCGTCTTCTCTGTTCAGGACAGCGACGGCCCGGGCGCGCACGAAGCGTGGTTCACCGGTAGCGCGTGCCACGACGACAAGGGCTGGAAATGGGCGTCGGCCGAACCGGCCGTGGAGCGCTGGGGCAACCTGCAATAGGGACGCCGGGTCCCGCGCATGCGCGCCGTCCACGCAAAAAGGCCGTGCGGTTCATACATCGCACGGCCTTTTCTTTGCGCCAGCAGGCTGACGATCAGGACTCGACGTCCTCAAGGCTGAAGATTTCCGTCTGGTCGTTGTACGAGAAGATCTCGCCATAGCGGCCCCAGTTGATCACGGCGTCGAGCGTCTCTTCGGCGGCGCTGTCGGAGAGAAAATCTTCCAGTTCCTGCTCGAAGCGCACGCGTGGCGCACGGTGTCCCGGACGCTCGTTCAGCACCTTCTTGATCCGTGCAGCGAGCGGCACATGTCGCAGCAGATGCTCGGCGAACATCATCTTGCGCTCCTGCGTGCCGAACTCCGCAAAGACGCGCGCTGGCGGCGTGAGGAAAATATCGCCTTCGCGCACGTCCGCAAAACCGAGATGCTGCAGCACTTCGGCGACCGGGAACAGATCGTCGACCTCGAGATGCAGCGAACGGGCAATTTCCGGCATGTCCGCGCGGCCGTGATACGGCGCGGCGGCCAGCGTTTCGATCAGGCCGGCCATCAGGTTGGTCGACACATGCGGCAGCCAGCTGCCGAGTTCGAGCCCCTTCCTGGTCGCTTCGCCCGTCTGACGCGCGGTCATCTTCGCGTAGATGTCGTCGACGAGACGGCGGAACGTCGGGTCGAGACGGTTGCGCGGATGCTTGAACGGCACCTTGATTTCTGCGATCACACGGCCAGGATTGGACGACAGCACGAGAATCCGGTCGCACATGAACACCGCTTCCTCGATGTTGTGCGTGACGATCAGCACCGACTTGATCGGCATGCGGCCCTGCGTCCAGAGGTCGAGCAGGTCGGTACGCAGCGTTTCGGCGGTCAGCACGTCGAGCGCGGAAAACGGCTCGTCCATCAGAAGCAGCGTCGGATCGACGACCAGCGCACGCGCAAAACCCACGCGCTGGCGCATGCCGCCCGACAGCTCGCGCGGATACGCGTTTTCGAAGCCGTCGAGGCCGATCAGGTCGATCGCCGCCAGCGCGCGCTCGCGACGCTCGCGTGCGCCCACGCCCTGCGCCTCGAGCCCGGCTTCCACGTTTTGCAGCACGGTGAGCCACGGGAACAGCGCGAAGGTCTGAAACACCATCGCGACGCCTTTGGCGGGGCCGTCGAGCGGTTTGCCCATATAGGTGACTTCGCCTCCCGTCGGCTCGATCAGCCCGGCGATGATGCGCAGGAGGGTCGACTTGCCCGAGCCGGAACGGCCAAGCAGCCCGACGATCTCGCCCTCGCGCAGCGACAGATTCGCGTCGTCGAGCACGAGCAGTTCGCCCTGCGTCTTGTTAAAGCCACGGCACACTTCCTTGACGCGCAAGATCTCTTCGCCGAGGCGAGGGGGCATCGGCGGCGTCTGGATCGGCGGGGCGGTTACGGCTTTGGGATTTTGCATCGCGGATTGCCCTAAATTTGCTCTCAATCGAGCCGGAGCTTGGCTTCGGCATAGGCGTACATCGGACGCCACAACAGGCGGTTGAACAAGGTCACGAACAGCGACATCACGGCAATGCCGAGAATGATCTTCGGATAGTCGCCTGCCGCGGTGTTCTGCGCAATGTAGGCGCCAAGGCCGTGCGCAACGACCTTCGTGTCGCCCCACTGGACGAATTCCGCGACGATGCTCGCGTTCCACGCGCCGCCCGAAGCCGTGATCGCACCCGTCACGTAATAGGGGAAAATGCCCGGCAGCATCGCCTGACGCCACCATTGCCAGCCGCGAATGCGGAAGTTGGCAGCGGCTTCACGATAGTCGTTCGGATACGAGGTCGCGCCGGCAATCACGTTGAACAGGATATACCACTGCGTGCCGAGCACGATCAGCGGCGACAGCCAGATATCGGGATTCAGGTGAAACCGCACGATCACGATCACGAACACCGGAAACAGCAGGTTCGCCGGGAACGCCGCCAGGAACTGCGCGAGCGGCTGCATTTTCTCGGCGAGCGCCGGACGCAGCCCGATGAGCACGCCGATCGGCACCCACACCACCGAGGCGATCGCGATCAGCAGGCCCACGCGCAGCAGCGTGATGAGCCCGAGCACGAACACATGGCCGACCTCGTCCATCGAGACGCCCGTGCGCACATACATGACCACGCGAGAGACCACGTACACCGTGGCGAGCAGCACGATGACCGACCATGCGATGTCGCCGGCCTTCGACGACTTCTCGCTTTGCGGGATCTGGAAGCGCGCCCGGTCGATCGTCGGCAGTTGGAGCGGCACGCGCGCCGCCTTCGCGAACATCCAGCCAAGCGGCACGAGCAGGCGGTGAATCAGCCGGGTACGCCGCACCAGGTCGAGCAGCCATGACTCCGGCGCGTTGCCCGAACTGGTGGTTTCCATGCGGAACTTGTCCGCCCACGCGACGAGCGGCCGGAACAGCAACTGGTCATAGGCGAGGATCACGACGGTCATCGCGAGGATCACCCAGCCGATCGCCTGCAAATTCTTCTCCGTGATCGCCTGCGCGAGATAAGCGCCGATCCCCGGCAGCGTAATGGTGTTGTTGCCAACCGTAATCGCTTCCGACGCCACGACGAAAAACCAGCCACCGGACATCGACATCATCATGTTCCAGATGAGGCCCGGCATCGAGAACGGCACTTCGAGCTTCCAGAACCGTTGCCAGGAAGTCAGGTGAAAGCCGCGCGACACTTCATCCAGATCGCGCGGCACCGTGCGCAGCGATTGATAGAAGCTGAACGTCATGTTCCACGCCTGGCTCGTAAAGATCGCGAAGATCGCCGCGAGTTCCGCGCCCAGTACGCGCGCCGGGAACAGCGCGAGGAAAAAGGTGACCGTAAACGAAATGTAGCCGAGCACCGGCACCGACTGAAGAATGTCCAGAATCGGCACCAGCACGAGCCCGGCACGGCGACTCTTGGCAGCCAGTGTTCCGTAAACCAGCGTGAAGATCAGCGAGGCGACCATCGCGGCGAGCATCCGCAGCGTGGTGCGCATTGCATACTCCGGCAGATTTGTCGGATCGAGCGAGATCGTCTGCGTCTTCAGTGTGGAGATCGGCGCCATCGTCTCGTGGAAACCGATCGCCGCCATCGCGATGAGGCAGATGATGAGCGGAAAGGCGACGAAGTCCCAGCGATTAGGCAGCACCCGCCATGCGGACGCATTGGCGGTGCGGTTCAGGTTGAAGGTGAAGTCCATCAGGCGCCCTTCCTGTGTGGTTGAGCCGGAGCAACGCCAGCGGAAGAAGCCGCAGCAGTTCGTGGCAGGCGCGAGGCCAGCGGGGCGCGAGCGACGCAGCGGTCGAAAGATCGGTCCGGAAAGCGGAATTCAGGCATGGCTAAACGCTTGTGCGGGATAAATCGTTGGCGTTGGAGACGCGTTGGCCGGTTGAGCCCTGCGGCGAACCACACCGGCTCATGCTTCCCCCGGCTCACCGGCCGCCGCTGGCGCCGCCCGAAGGCTGGCGGGCTTTCCTTGTTTTGGACGGCACGACACTACTACAACCTGTGTTTCAGGCACAACCTCGCGCGCTCAAATTCGCGCAATCGGGCGCCATTTGACGTGCGACGCGCCCGCTTCCCGCGACCGGCGTCGCGTGCAAGCCACATCCGGTAAACCCGTGAGCCCATTCAGAAAATGACGCCTGCAGCCGATAAGGAACCTGATGGGTACCTGAGTTGCGGAATAACGCTCTCTCGCCACGCTGTCTGGCGGTTAAAATCCCGTGATGGCCAGCGGCACCCGCTTTTCCCGCGTGCTTGCGACACCTCGCTGCCCGGGTCCGCAGGTACGAACCAGCGCCGGCGCGCTGCAACGCATGACCTCGCATGTAACAGTCAGACGGATCAGAGGGTTGATGAACAGGACAATCTTGCGCCAGGCAACCGGACCGGTCAGTTTCGTACTGATCGTGTTCCTGTGCTGGTTCATCGCGGGCATGATCGCCGACCGGATGGTACAGCAAGAGCTGGACGCCGCGATGCGTTCGCAGCAACAGATGTCCTCGTCGATTGTCGACAACATGGCCGAGGTGATCGCAAGCGACCTCGCAATGTCGCGCGCCATTCCGGCCACGATGGCCGAACTGGGCGTGATCCAGCACGCGCTCGCGCAAACGCAGGATTATGCCGTGAAGAGCACCGACGGGGAACCCTCGCACCGCGATGAGTTGCTGAAGGTGCCCGAGCTGATCGCCGTCAGCAACTTCCTTCACGACGCGCAGGGCTTCTCCGGGCTCGACTCGATCTGGCTTGTGAACGCTAACGGGCTGTGCGTCGCGTCGAGCAACTCCCAGAACTCGCAGACCCTGATCGGCATCGACATGCGCGCGCGCAGCTATCTGGCGAACGCGCTGCTCGGCGCGTTCGCCGAGGCCTACGGCGTCGGCCGGGCGAGCGGCGAGCCGGGCATCTTCATCTCGGCGCCCGTCTATGACGACGGCCTGCTGGTCGGCGCGGTCGTCGCCAAGGTCGGGATCGCGCGGTTGCGCCACTGGGTCGCGCACGCGGGCACCTTCGTCGCCGACGACAACGGCGTCATCATCATGGCGCACGACAGCTCGCTCGAAGGCCGCGCACTGCCCCACTCACGGGTCACCCGGATGCCGGTTGCGGAACGCCTGAGCATCTATCGCCGCGACGCTTTCCCCGAGATTGAAATCCTCCCGGCCACGGAACAGGTGCGCCAGCGGGCGCCATGGATCCCGGAGGCGCTTGCCGCACAGCTCTTCAACATGCCCGAGCAGCATATGCCGGCGCTGTATGAATACCGCATCGGCCTGAACTCCGGGCTGTCCGCCCATCTCGTCGACCCGCTCGCGGCGTGGCCCGAACTGCTGCGCAATCACACCCGCGACCGGTTGCTGGTGTTCCTGACGCTTGCTGGCACGGTTGCGCTGGCATGGGTGATCGCCGTGTCGTACATGCGCGAACGGCGCCATCACCGGGCGACGCGCGATCTGGCCGAGCAGCTCCAGTCGGCCAATACGCTGCTGTCGGCCGAAGCCCGGCACGACGCGCTGACAGGCGCGCTGTCGCGACGCTACTTCCTGGATCTGCTGAGGGGTGAAATCGATACCGCTCGCGCCAAACGCGAGCCGTTGTGCGTGGCGATCGCCGATCTCGACCATTTCAAGCAGATCAACGACCGCTTCGGCCACGCCGCCGGCGACCGTGCTCTCGAACATTTCGTCGACACCTGCCGGGCCGAACTGCGCGGAGGCGATTCAATCGGCCGGCTGGGCGGCGAGGAGTTCGGCATTCTGTTGCCCGCAACCACACTCGCGGCCGGGCTCGAAGTCGTGGAACGGCTGCGCCAGCGGCTGAAGGCTGCGCCGTCGGCGAAACTGCCGTCTTCGGCGGCACTCAGCGTGAGCATTGGAATAACGGAGCTTTCCGCCGAAGATCTCCCCGAACGAATCATGAGCCGCGCCGACCTCGCACTTTACCAGGCGAAATCGGCCGGCCGCGACCGCAGCAAGGCCGTCCCGCCGGACGACACCGCGCCGCCCGCGCGGGCGGCTGCTTCAGTCTGGTAACCTGGTCCGGTAACTGAGCCTGACAAGCTGGTCCGGCAAGTCAACCAGAAAGTAAGCTGACCATCCTCCTGATCCACCCGGAAGGAAGCAGGTATCATCGACTTTCGTACGAAGGTTACTGTTACCGCTCTACCGGGAGATTCGCATGAAGGGAAATCTGGTCATCGTCTGTCGCGATCAGGATGCTGACGCGTTCGACCATCTGCTGGCCGAATACGGTTCGTTCCAGACCCGGCTATCGTCGACCACCTGGTATCTGAAGCTCGAAGTGGCGCCGGAAGTCATTCAGGAGGAAATCCTCGCGCGCCTCGGCAAGTACACCACCCACTATATCTTCGAGGCGGATACGGTGACCTGGAACACGGTAGACAGCGACGCAGCCACCGCGTTGAACACACTTTTCACGGAATAACGTTCAGGGCGCGAGGCCAGAGCATGACTGCGGGTCACCCGCCCCTACGTGGGTGGCGTTGCCGGTTGAAGGAAGCTGCCATTCGCGCGAATGTCGCGCGATTGCCTGTTCAGCCCGCCGACGGCTCACCTGCCCCAGGTGTTCTCGGCCGCGGATGCTTCGCGCGATACCGCGTCGAAAGGAAAACGCATCAGGACACGCAGGCCACGCCCCTCATGGTTACCAATTTCCCACTCTCCGCCCGCACGCCGCACCAGCCGCTCGACGATCGCCAACCCGAGCCCGCTATGGCCGTTACCGCCGCGCGCCGGATCCAGCCGTACGAACGGACGGCTTGCGCTGATCAGATCGTGTACGGCGATGCCGCCGCCATTGTCGCTGACAGCGAGCGTGAAACCGTCGGGAGTGCGCGCCGTCTCTACAACGATCGGCGGCGCGCCGTACGCATGGGCGTTGTCGAGCAGGTTCGACAGGACGCGGTCTAGCGTCGCGGCAGGCAGGCGAAAGCCCGGACCGGCCTCCAGCACGGTTTGCACAGCAGGTGCGCCGGCGGCGACCGCACGATAACTGCGCACGACACGCTCGCACTGCATGTCGACCTCGACCGGCTCGCTGCGATCGGCGCCGTCATGCGCAAACACCAGAAACTGGTCGACGATATGCGCCATCGAATCGACGTCGCGCACGACGCCGTCGCGCAGCTTCGCTTCCTCCATCATTTCGGCGCGCAGGCGCATCCGGGCAAGCGGCGTCTTGAGATCGTGAGCAACGCCCGCGAGCATCACTGCGCGGTCATTCTCGGTACTCGCGACTTCCTGAACCATCTGGTTGAAACCGTGCGTCAGCTGACGCAGCTCCCTTGGACCGCGTTCTGGCACCGGCGGCACAGGCAGGCCGCGGCCGAACCGCGCGACCGCCTGGGCCAGCGAGCGCAGCGGCTGCTGCAACTGCCAGGCGGCAAAGAGTGCCGCCATCACGGCGGTGGAAAAGATGATTACGAGCCACCACACCATCCGGTCGAGCGGACGCGGCGGCCGCAACGGCTGCACGGGAACGACGATCCAGCTTTGGTCACTCGCCGCGCGGACCCACAAGGTAGGCGGCTTGCCGGGCGAACCGACGCGTACCAGCGTGCCTGCCGGCATGCGATCACGCACATCCTCGCGGAAACGCTGCAACGGGGCCGGAAGATCATTGGTATCGGCCGGAACGTCCGTGCTGGTCGGATCGACCAGCCGCACGCGTGACGGCAGCGGCTGATCAGGCGTCCGCGCAACGTGCTGACGCACGGCGTCGACGAGGAACGTCGCTTCTTCGACCGCGTAGCGAGTCTGCAGCTGGTTGCGCTCGAGCCGCATCAGCCCATACCACGCGAAGTGCGAGATCAGCAGCACCCCGACGACCAGCACCGCCAGCCGTCCGAACAGCGAATCAACTGGTCGGCGCATGCTGCTCGCCGTCGGGCACGAACACGTAACCGCGACCACGCACGGTCTGGATGAAACGCGGCGTGGAAGGGTCGGTTTCGAGGATGCGGCGCAGGCGCCAGACCTGCACGTCGATGCCACGGTCGGTGCCGTCGTACTCCGGGCCGTGTAGCAGCTCGAGCAGACGTTCGCGCGTAAGCGTGCGCATCGGATGGTTGACGAAGATCTTGAGGAGCGCGAATTCGCTGCCCGAAAGCGTCAGCGGCCGGCCGTCGTGATTCAGCGTGCGCGACTGGAAGTCGAGCGTGAAGCGGCCAAACGCGAACGGCTCGCGCTGCTCGGGCGCCGCCGCCGACGGCATCGTGCGGCGTCGCCGCAGCACCGCCTGCACGCGGGCAAGCAGTTCGCGTGGGTTGAAGGGCTTGCCAAGATAGTCGTCCGCACCGAGTTCGAGGCCGACGATACGGTCCACGTCGTCCGCGCGGGCGGTCAGCATGATCACCGGGATATCGTCGCCCGCGGCGCGCAGCTTGCGCAGCGCCGTCAGGCCGTCTACGCCCGGCATCATCAGGTCGAGCACGATCAGGTCCGGGCGCTCGCGTTCAAGCCGGCGCTCGAGAGAGCCGGCGTCGTGCAGCACCGATACCTCAATGCCCTGGCGGGCGAGATAGTCGCGCAGGAGATCGCGCAGTTCGACGTCGTCATCGACGACAAGAATTTGAGTAGCCATGGAACGAAGTTTAACGCGCGCGCCTAACCGTTTCTGACACAAACCCTCCGCAAAGGGTTACCGGGTGTTACCGCGAAAGGCGCACGTAATGTCGCGTAACGGCGGCAAGCGGCCGTGTAACACGCCGGGTCCTGGACAACTCTACGCTGTGTCTTACCGAATGCAGGCCGTCACACGCTAACCCAGGGAGCTGAAGTCGAATCTGCATCGTCGGCTAGTTCAATACAAGGAGTTGTTCCATGTCTACCAAAACATCACGTTTTCTCGCCGTTGCTGCTACTTCGCTTGCGCTGAGCCTCGGCATCGCCCATGCCGCTCAGCCCGATGCGCCGATGGGTGGTCCCGGCGGTGCCGGCGGCTGGCACGGTCATTTCATGAAGGAGCTAAGCCAGTTACACAGCCAGCTCAACCTGAACGCGGATCAGGAAAAGCAATGGCAGTCCGCACTCGACACGATGAAGCAGACCCATGAGGCTGAGCGCGCCAACCATGAACAGATGAAGCAGCAGTTCAAGGCCATGCAACAACAGCCTATCCTCGATCTGAACGCACTGCACGCTGCGCATCAAAAGGTCGAGCAGCAGGATGCGCAACTGCGCGAACAGAGCGCAAACGCATGGCTCGCTTTCTACAACGGCCTGAACGATCAGCAGAAAACGACCGTGAGCACGGCACTCAAGCAACGTTTCGCGATGATGGAGCAGCGCCACGAGAAGATGCGCGAGCGCTGGGAGCAACATCGCGGTGCGGCGCCGGGCGGCGCTTCGACGCTCAAGCCGTAGCGCAACCGCTCCGCCCTGCCTGAGGCAGGCGGGCCGCACCGGGCCCGTCTGCCGCAAAGCCCATGCGGACCGGTCAAAAGGCTGGGTCAAAAAAAACGCCACGGAAGCGATTCCGTGGCGTTTTCTGCTACTGCGCCTGCCTGCGAGCAATCGCGACCGATCAGGCGAGATCGAATAGCAGCACTTCTGCGGCATCCCCCTTTTCCAGCGTGACCCTGTCGACATCCGACAGCATGACGGCATCGCCGGTGGCGAGCGCCTCGCCGTTCACCGTCAGGCCACCTCGCGCCACGTGCACGTACACGCGCCGACCCGCCGGCACGGCATAGTCCGCCCGTTCAGCGCCGTCGATCAACGCTGCATGGATCGACGCATCCGAATGAATCGTCACCGAGCCGTCGCGTCCATCCGGCGACGCCACCACGCGCAGGCGACCGCGCTTGTCAGCATCGTCGAAGCGCTTTTCTTCATAGCCCGGCTGATCGCCGCGGCGGGCCGGCAGCACCCAGATCTGCAGCAGGTGCACCGCCTCGTCCTTCGATGCATTGAACTCGCTATGCATCACGCCCGTGCCGGCGCTCATCCGCTGGACGTCGCCGTGACGGATGGTCGAGCCGTTGCCCATGTTGTCCTTGTGCGCGAGCGCGCCGGCTAGCACGTAGGTCACGATCTCCATGTCGCGGTGGCCATGTGCGCCGAAACCCTGACCGGGCGCGATCACGTCTTCGTTGATCACGCGCAGCGGACCGAACTGCATGTGGTCGGGATCGTAGTAATCCGCAAACGAGAAGCTGTGATACGAATCGAGCCAGCCGTGGTTGGCATGACCTCGCTCAGCCGAGCGGCGAATCTGAAGCATGTCGGTCTCCCGTCAGTGATTGGCGATGCGTGGAATGTATGGGCAATTGACCTCGAGGACAATCCGCACCGACGCACCGCATCGTTCCATCCGTGACGGCAATGCCTTGCGATGCAGCTTGCGGCACGCGGCTTTGCCATACGAGGCGGCCGGTCACGCTCCAGGTCAGGTCTTCGGTGGCGCCGCCCGGCTCTTCGGGTAAAATACCGCGCTTTTCGGTCGGGCTGGGTCAGGCGGATGCGCGCGCGCGGCATACCCGGGCCGCACGCCGGATCAGGCGACATAGCGCCCGGCGCCGCAATTTTGTCCGCCTAGAATAGCGACGGCCGGCCACCAGCCGGCGGTCGTCGTCCGGACCCCGACGATCAGTCAGAATCAGGAGAATCATGCACCATACAAAGCGTTGCACGGCACCGGGCAATTTCGGCAACGCGGACCCATCGGGGCGTGCACCGATGGGCTGGATAGGGTTCCGGTAATACAGTCGCAGTCAGTGAAAAGCAGTAGCAGCAGTTAAAGGCAGTCGCTAAAAAAACGCGCTGCTCCGCCGGCGGCAGTTCGGCATGCGCCTCAGTTGAAACGAGACAGCGTGTCGTGCTTCGCGGCCCCGGGATCCGGGGCACGGAGGAGCGGTCATGATTCGCACAGCGGCACGCTGTGCGCCGGGCGTCCGGCCGGATCGAGGATCCACCACCGGTCAGGGACGCACGGCGCGGGCAAACCGCGTCTTTCGCGGCGCTTCGGGCGCCGACGAGGACTTCATATGCTCTTTCAAGGCTACGGCCCGCTGATCCTGGCCGGCACCTGGCAGACCGTCAAACTGGCGGTGCTGTCACTGGCATTCGCATTTCTTCTCGGGCTGCTCGGTGCAGCGGCGAAACTGTCGAAAAACCGCGTGTCGTACGGCGTCGGTACACTATATACGACGCTGATTCGCGGCGTTCCCGATCTCGTGCTGATGCTGCTGCTGTTCTACAGCATCCAGATCTGGCTCAACAACCTGACCGACATGCTCGGCTGGGACCAGATCGACATCGACCCGTTCATCGCCGGCGTGATCGTGCTCGGCTTCATTTACGGCGCGTACTTCACCGAGACCTTCCGCGGTGCGTTCCTGTCGGTGCCGCGCGGCCAGCTGGAAGCAGGCTCCGCGTACGGCATGAGTTCGTGGCAGGTGTTTTCGCGAATCATGTTCCCGCAGATGATGCGCTTCGCGTTGCCCGGTATCGGCAACAACTGGCAGGTGATGGTGAAAGCCACCGCGCTGGTGTCGATCATCGGGCTTGCCGACGTCGTCAAGGCTTCTCAGGATGCCGGCAAAGGCACCCTGCGGTTCTTTTTCTTCACCTTGCTTGCGGGTGCGATCTACCTCGTCATCACGACAGTCTCCAACTTCGTGCTGATGTACCTCGAAAAGCGTTACTCGACCGGCGTGCGAAAGGCGGACCTATGATCGGGCTGATCCAGGAATACTGGCGCAACTATCTTTTCACGGACGGCTATCGCTTCACCGGTCTTGCGATCACGATGTGGTTGCTGGTGGTGTCGATCGGCCTGGGATTCTGTCTGTCGATCCCGCTTGCCGTGGCGCGCGTGTCGAAGAAAAAGTGGCTGTCCCGTGCAGTGTGGCTGTATACGTATATCTTCCGCGGCACGCCGCTCTATGTGCAGTTGCTGCTGTGCTACACGGGCCTCTACAGCCTCGAAATCGTCCGCTCGCATGAGCTCACCGACGCGTTCTTCCGTAGCGGCATGCACTGCACGCTGCTCGCGTTCACGCTGAACACCTGTGCGTACACCACCGAAATCTTCGCCGGCGCCATCAAGGCCACCCCGTACGGCGAGATCGAAGCGGCACGTGCGTACGGCATGTCGCAGTTCACACTGTACCGGCACGTGATCCTGCCGTCGGCGCTGCGCCGCGCGCTGCCGTACTACAGCAACGAAGTGATCCTGATGCTGCACGCCACGACCGTCGCCTTCACCGCGACCGTGCCGGACATCCTCAAGATCGCGCGCGACGTGAATTCCGCCACGTATCAGTCGTTCGGAGCATTCGGCATTGCCGCCCTGCTCTATCTCGCCATTTCCTTCGCGCTCGTGTGGCTGTTCCGCCGTGCCGAGCGCCGCTGGCTCGCTTATCTGCGGCCGCAGGGCAAGTAAGCCAGACAAGGATCCAGATGAACACCCAGAAATCAAAACAGCAGAAACTTTTCGTCGATGAACTGCACAAGCAGTACGGCGATAACGAAGTCCTCAAGGGCGTCTCGCTCAAGGCGAATGCCGGCGACGTGATCAGCGTGATCGGCTCGTCCGGCTCCGGCAAGAGCACGATGCTTCGCTGTATCAACTTCCTCGAACAGCCGAACTCGGGGCGCATCTTCGTCGACAACGAGGAAGTGCGCACCGCGAAGGATCGCAACGGCGCGCTGCGCGTCGCCGACCAGAAACAGTTGCAACGCGTGCGCACCAAACTGTCGATGGTGTTTCAGCACTTCAACCTGTGGTCGCACATGTCCGTTCTGGAAAACGTGACGGAGGCGCCGGTCAACGTGCTCGGCCTGCCACGTCGCGAAGCCGAAGAGCGTGCACGCCAGTACCTCGAAAAGGTGGGTCTCGCTCCCCGTGTCGAGAAGCAGTACCCGTCGCATCTGTCGGGCGGCCAGCAGCAGCGCGTGGCGATTGCGCGGGCACTGGCGATGCACCCGGACGTGATGCTGTTCGATGAGCCGACGTCAGCGCTTGATCCGGAACTCGTGGGCGAGGTACTGAAAGTGATGCAGACGCTGGCCGAGGAAGGCCGCACGATGATCGTCGTCACGCACGAGATGGCGTTCGCGCGCAACGTGTCGAATCACGTGATGTTTCTGCATCAAGGGCGCGTCGAAGAAGAAGGACATCCCGAAGAAGTCTTCAAAAACACCAGGAGCGAGCGGTTAAAGCAGTTCCTTTCGGGCAGTCTCAAATGAGTCTGTAGTTCATGTAGTTTTACAAGGCGCTTACAGCGCCTTTTTTTATTCCCGCCTCCTCACGTTTCAAGTCATATCTCCCAATATCTGAGATTTCAAAAACTGAAACGCTCTACTCCCGAAGATTTATATCGTCAATAGTGGCAATCCTTGACGCTCCCTCCTTCGATCCGTGATTCCCTTGTCTGACAAGGCTTTCGGCGCATTTCTTCGTACCAGCCGCAGGCCGGCACGCATACCAGTATTGCAATTTGGCGACACCTGTTTGGGAGACGACGATTTTCTTCGCCACGTAGGGGTATTTTTGCTAAATTAGTAACCAAAGTAGCAAAACAAAGTTCGATAAAAGTAGTTTCACTTCATAGGTCACAGGAGATACCGGTCGACGTGGGATCGGAAATGACGAACAGACGGCCACTCACACAGGCTGCACGTCATAACAACAAGCCCCCGGCCGTAAAAGCTCTCTGGTACAGAAATTCTGTTCGGCGCCTCTGGCGTCCGGACACCATTCGCAGTACTGGGTTTACTTTTTGACAGGGTATGGAGGAGGAGAAGATGAAGAAAGCTTTGCTCGCGGCATCGCTGCTGACGTTCGGCGTGGCAGCACACGCACAGAGCAGCGTTACGCTGTATGGGCGCCTGGATGCCGGCCTTGAGTACATCAGCGGTCTCTCAAACAGCACTGGCGGTACAACTAGCCGTTTCAAGGCTGAAAGCGGCGACTGGGGCACCAGCCTGTGGGGCATGAAGGGTGTCGAGGACATCGGTGGCGGCAACAAGGTCCTGTTCCAGTTGGAAGGCTCCTTCAACACGATGACGGGTCAAGGCCCGGGCGGCGGCGGCCTCTTCAATCGCTGGGCAACGGTCGGTATGTCGAACGATATGTACGGTACGCTGACGGCGGGCCGTATGCTCTTCATCTCGAACGGCGTGTGGGACTTCGATCCGTTCGGTCAGTCGAACTGGTCGTCGGCTTCGCTGGTGCGTGGCCGCAACTGGCCGCAATCGAGCAACAACATTGCGTACCAGTCGCCGAAGTTCGCAGGCTTTGACTTCTACGGTCAATACGCCCTGTCGAACGCCACGAACTGGAACGGTAACGGCACGACGCCGCAAGGCCGCGAAGCTGGCGCGCAGGTTACGTACACGGCATCGCTCTTCCAGGTCCGCGGTATCTATGACGAAATCCGCAACAAGGCAAACGGTCAGTTCACCGACCCGTTCAACTACTCCCGCGAATACTCGGCATTGGTCAACGTGTTCCTCGGTCAGTTCAAGGTCCAGGCCGCGTACCAGGCAATTCGTACGGCCAACGCAGCAACGCTGGCTAACGCGTCGCCGACCTCGCTCGATCACGAATGGGGTGGCGTGACGTGGCAGGCAACACCCGCCGCAGCCCTGATCGCAGCGGTCTATCACGTGAACGCGAACAAGGGCGGCGGCAACGCGACGATCTACACGATCGGCGGTTCGTACAACCTGTCGAAGCGCACGCTGCTCGACATCCAGGTCGCAACCGTGCGTAACAGCTCGACTGCAAACTTCGGTCTGGAAGCGAACCCGGCAGGCACCGGCGGTGTTCAATCGGATGGCACGTTCAACGACAATCCGCCGGTCGGCAAGCACCAGACGGGTGTGTACGCAGGCATCCAGCACTCGTTCTAATCGAACGGTGTAATCAGAACAGTTAAAGAGAAGTTTTCACGCTGCTGCGAGAGGCGCGTATCGGTGCGGTACCCGAAAGGGTATCGCACCGTTTTTTATTGTGGCTAAAGAATAGGCGCGCACCGGGTTGGTGCAGTGGCGATGTCTGATATCCAGCGAGGTCAGCCCGGATCAGTATCAGTTGTTGTGATCGAACGACGCTGCCCCGGGAAGAGCCGCATCACACCGCCGCTTCGTTCTCCTCACCCGTGCGGATGCGGATCACACGCTCGACGTCCGCGACGAAGATCTTGCCGTCACCGATCTTGCCGGTGCGCGCCGCGCCGATGATCGCATCGATGACCTGATCGCACTGGTCGTTGGCGACAACCACTTCAATCTTGACCTTCGGCAGGAAATCGACAACGTACTCCGCGCCGCGATACAGCTCTGTGTGACCCTTCTGGCGTCCAAAGCCCTTCACTTCCGTCACGGTCAGGCCTGTCAGCCCCACTTCGGCGAGCGCCTCACGCACTTCGTCGAGCTTGAATGGTTTGATGACTGCTGTGATGCGCTTCATGGCGTACCTCGTCGAGGGTCAGAAATTGAACAGATTGAAAACCAGATGAATGCTTTTGATTCTACGCCGCGCAAGACGCATTGCGAGTAGTCAAGCGCACGTATCTCACGTCCAGCGATCTCATTCGACGGGTTCCGTATAGCGCGACGTGATCGGATAACGCCAGTCGCGGCCAAACGCGCGATGCGTCACGCGGATGCCGATAGGTGCCTGACGCCGCTTGTATTCGTTGATCTTGATGAGGCGCGTGACGCGCTTCACGTCTTCGGCTGCAAAGCCGGCCGCGATGATTTCCGCCAGCGACCGGTCCTCCTCCATATACATGCGCATGATCGCGTCGAGCACTTCGTACGGCGGCAGGCTGTCCTGGTCGGTCTGGTTCTCTCGCAATTCCGCCGACGGCGCGCGCGTCAGGATCCGCTCCGGGATGATGTCCTGCTTCCCGAACGTGGCCGCCATGTTGCGGTAGTGGCACAGGCGATAAACGAGCGTCTTCGCGATGTCCTTGATGACCGCGAAGCCGCCGGCCATATCGCCATACAGCGTGCAGTAGCCCACGGCCATCTCGCTCTTGTTGCCGGTGGTGAGCACAATCGAGCCGAACTTGTTCGACAGCGCCATCAGCAGCGTGCCGCGAATGCGCGCCTGGATGTTTTCCTCGGTGGCGTCTTCGGGGCGGCCGGCGAATTCGTCCGCAAGCGAGGCGCGAAACGCGTCGAACATCGGCGCGATGGCGATTTCGTCGTAGCGCACGCCAACCCGGCGAGCCATGTCGGCCGCATCGGTGGTGGAGATGTCGGCGGTATAGCGCGACGGCATCATCACCGCGCGCACCCGGTCCGCGCCCAGCGCATCGCACGCGACGGCCAGCACCAGGGCGGAATCCACGCCGCCCGACAGGCCGATGATTGCCCCCGGGAAACCGTTCTTGTTGATGTAGTCGCGCACGCCCATCACGAGCGCGGCGTAGACCTGCGCTTCGACCGGCAGCTCCGGCGCAATCGTCGAAGGCACCGGGGCCGCGCCGTCGAATTCGACGATCGCGCACCCTTCTTCGAACTGCGTCATCTTTGCCACCACGTCGCCCTGGCCGTCGAGTACGAATGAGCCTCCGTCGAACACGAGCTCATCCTGTGCGCCGACCATGTTCACGTAGACCATCGGCAGACCGGTCTCGCGGATGCGTGCGCGCAGGATGTCGACGCGCACCGCTTCCTTGTTCAGGTGATACGGCGAGCCGTTCGGAATCAGCAGCACCTGCGCGCCCGCCGCCTTCGCGATCTGCGCCGCCGACGCATGCCACACGTCCTCGCAGATCACCACGCCGTACTTGACGCCATCGAGTTCGAACACGAACGGCTGCGGGTCGGTGGCGAAATAGCGCTTCTCGTCGAAGACTTCGGTGTTCGGCAGATCCTGCTTGCGATACGTACCGACAACGGTGCCATCGACGATCAGCGACGCCGCGTTGAACGTATCGACGGGCGGTACGCCGCGCTCGATTGGCGCGTTTGCATTACCATGGCCGTTCGCCGTGTCGCGATGCGGATGCCCGACGATCACATGCAGGCCCTTGAAGGGCTTCAACTGTGCGGCGAGATCGGCGAGCGCCGCAGCGCTCGCCGTGTAGAACGCGGGACGCAGCAACAGGTCTTCTGGCGGATAACCGGACAGCGCGAGTTCCGGCGCGACCAGCAGCTTCGCACCATCGTTGTGCGCAGCACGCGCCGCGTCGACGATTTTCGCGACGTTGCCGGCGAAGTCGCCGACGGTGACATTGAGTTGGGCTAGAGCGATTCGGGTCTTCATGGCAGGAGCAAAGGCCGGGAGGCAAGCCCGCGGCTTGCCGGCGACGGCGGCAACAGTAGTTCGATGAACGGACAACGGACAACACGGACGACGGGCCGCATACCACGCGGTTAAAGGTCGAACAAAGTGGAACGGTCACACAGATTGAATCAGGAACGCTTTGATTATCGCACGGGCATTCTGGCGTCGCCGCTCGAGGTCAATGCCACCGAATGGAATGCACTTCTCGCGCGGCAGACGCAACCCACGCCGTTTCTGCGCCATGAATTCCTGAGTGCGCTGCACGCGACACGCTGCGCCGCCCCCGATACGGGCTGGGCCGCGCAGTTCGTCACGCTCACCGACGCGCGCACAGGGCGCCTCGAAGCGGCCGCGCCGCTGTACCTGAAAGGGCACTCGTACGGCGAATATGTGTTCGACTGGGCCTGGGCAGATGCGTACAAGCGCAACGGCGTGCCCTACTATCCCAAGCTGCTGTGCGCGGTGCCGTTCACGCCCGTGCAGGGCAACCGCCTGCTCGCGACGGGCGAACACGCGCTGCGCCACCTCGCCGCGACGTTGATGGCGTTTGCCGAACAGGCGGATGTCTCATCGCTGCATGTGCTGTTCCCGACCGAAACCGAAGCCGATGCGCTCACCGGCCTCGGGATGATGCAGCGCGAAGGCGTGCAGTTTCATTGGCTCAACGACGGCTACCGCCACTTCGACGATTTTCTCTCGACGCTCGAACAGAAGAAGCGCAAGAACATTCGCGCCGAGCGCCGCAAGGTGCACGACGCGGGCATCAGGTTCCGGCGCGTGCGCGGCGAAGACGCCACCGACGCCGACTGGCGCTTCTTCAGCAAATGCTACCGGCAGACGTACCGGGAGCATTTTTCGACGCCCTATCTGAACCTCGATTTCTTCCGGATGATTGGCGAGTCGATGCCGGAGAACCTGTTGCTCGTGATCGCCGAGTTCGAAGGCAAGCCGATCGCCAGTTCGCTCGTGGTGTACCAGCGCGACGCAGCGACCGGCGGCACGCTGTATGGACGCTACTGGGGTGCACTCGAACACGTGCCGTGCCTGCACTTCGAGACCGCGTACTATCAGCCGCTCGAATTCTGCATCGAGGAAAAGCTCGGCGCGTTCGAAGGCGGCGCGCAGGGCGAACACAAGATGGCGCGTGGTTTTCTGCCGACCGTCACGCGCTCGGCGCATTGGCTCGCGCATCCCGCTTTCGCGGATGCGGTCGCGCGATTCCTCGAAGGGGAAACGAACAACATCCACGCTTACGTCGATGAACTGCGCGAGCACAATCCGTTCAGGATCTGACTGAAGAGCTGATCGAAGAGCGGGTTGAAGGGCCGAATGAAGGGCTGAGTGCAGGGCCGGTTGAAGCACAAACCGAAGGCGACAGCAGCAGGTTACGGCGGCGGGTTTCTGTGGGAAACTTGCGCCCGCGCCGCCCTCACTTTCGACGACTTACGTTTTCATCGCCGCCATGCCGTGGTTTCTCTACCTGATCGAATGCGAAGACGACAGCGTCTATACGGGCATCGCCACCGATGTTCAGGCGCGCTTCGACAAGCATGTCAGCGGCACCGGCGCGCGCTACACGCGTTCGCGCAAACCCCGGCAGTTGCTGGCGTGGTTCGAACTGGCCGACCGCTCCAGCGCATCGCGCGCCGAGTACTGGGTCAAGCGGCTTCCGGCAGTCGAAAAGCGCGCGCTCGCGGCAGGGGTCCGCTCACTTGAATCAGTGTTGCCCGCGCCTCTTGCCGACGAGGAGCAGAAGTCGGAGCCCGACTCCGAAATCGCTTCCGCGGAAACCGACGCCTCCAGAGCGGCGTAAAAAAAACCGCGCGGCCCGTTAGGGGCACGCGCGGTTTTTCCATACTGCGGCGCGAGGCTGGCTGGAATAACGAAAGCCGCGCGAGGCGAAAACTTTACTTCCCGTAGTTCGCCACGCCTTCGCTGATTTCCTTGTGCGCGGCATCGATGCCCGCCCAGCCGTCCACCTTCACCCACTTGCCCTTTTCGAGCGCCTTGTATTGTTCGAAGAAGTGCTTGATCTGGTCTTTCAGGTACGACGGCACGTCGTCGATGGACTTGAGGTCAGCGGTCATCGGGCAGATCTTGTCGTGCGGCACGGCGATCAGCTTCGCGTCGACGCCCGATTCGTCCGTCATCTGCAATATGCCGAGCGCGCGGGCGCGCACCACCGAGCCGGCCAGCAGCGGAAACGGCGTGATCACGAGAACGTCGACCGGGTCGCCGTCACCGGACAGCGTTTGCGGAATGAAGCCGTAGTTGGCCGGATAGCGCATGCCCGTGCCGATGAAGCGGTCGACGACGAGCAGGCCCAGATCCTTGTCGGCTTCGTACTTCACCGGATCGCTTTGCGCGGGGATTTCGATGATGACGTTGAAATCTTGCGGGAGATCTTTGCCTGGGGGGACGTGATTGAAGCTCATGAGCGTTCTCTGGTCGGGATGAAATTCGGAGCAGGACGTACGGCGCGACACCTGACAGACATCAGGTGCATCACGCGCATGAGGCGTGGATAACACCTCACGCGCGGCGACGCGGCGCGAACCGTGCGGAATGCGCCATTATAGCCAATCGGCCGATGGCACCCGGCGCGGGATCGGCGCGATAATCGTTCTGCGTCCTGCGAGTTGCTTCCGGGTATTTCCGGTCAGATCCGGAAGTCCCGGCGGCGTCCGCACCGCCCGCGCCAATCGCTGGCCGTTGCATCCGGCGGTTCGGCTGTCGGCTCGCCCTGTCTGTGGCTTTTCAACCAGGAGCATGCATGGAAGAAGCGAAACACTTCATCGGCAGCGAATGGATCAATCCTGCGGGCGGCGAGGCGATCGACGTCGTCGATCCGTCGGACGGCCAGCCGTTCACGCGGCTCGCCCGCGGCACTCCCGCCGATGTCGACCGTGCCGTGCAGGCGGCGCGGCGTGCCTTCGAGGGCACATGGGGCGCGGCGAGCGCCGCCGAACGCGGTCGCGTGCTTTACCGGCTGTCGATGCTCGTCACCGCGTGTCACGAAGAACTCGCGAAGCTCGAAGCGCGGGACACCGGCAAACCGCTGAAGCAGGCGCGCACGGATGCTTCGGCGCTCGCGCGTTATTTCGAGTACTACGCGGGCGCCGCCGACAAGCTGCACGGCGAAACGCTCCCGTACCAGGCCGGCTACACGGTCTTCACGATCCGCGAACCGCACGGCGTCACGGGCCATATCGTGCCGTGGAACTATCCGATGCAGATCTTCGGCCGCAGCGTCGGCGCGGCGCTCGCGGCGGGCAACGCATGCGTCGTGAAACCCGCCGAGGACGCGTGCCTGACGGTGCTGCGCGTCGCCGAACTGGCCTCCGAAGCTGGGTTGCCGGCGGGCGCGCTGAATGTCGTCACCGGTTATGGACACGAAGCGGGCGCGGCGCTCGCACGTCATCCGGGCATCGATCACATCTCGTTTACCGGATCGCCGGAAACCGGCAAGCTCGTCACGCAGATGGCGGCCGACAATCATGTGCCCGTCACGCTCGAACTCGGCGGCAAGTCGCCGCAAATCGTGTTTGCCGACGCGGACCTCGACGCCGCGCTGCCCGTGCTGGTCTCGGCCATCGTGCAGAACGCAGGACAGACCTGCTCGGCAGGCAGCCGGGTGCTGATCGATCGCGCGATCTACGAGCCCTTGCTCGACCGGTTGGTCACGGCGTTCAATGCGCTGCGCGTCGGGCCGTCGCAGGCCGATCTCGATTGCGGGCCGCTTATCAGCGCGAAGCAGCAGCAACGCGTGTGGGACTTCCTGTCCGACGCGCAGCACGACGGCGTCGCGATGGCCGCCCATGGCGAAGTCGTCAGCGAAGCGCCCGAAACGGGCTTCTATCAGGCGCCGACGCTATTACGCGACGTGCCGCCCGCTCACCGGCTCGCGCGCGAAGAAGTGTTCGGCCCGGTACTTGCCGCCATGTCATTCAGCAGCGAGGACGAAGCCGTCGCGCTTGCCAACGGCACGCCGTACGGGCTTGTCGCCGGCATCTGGACGCGCGACGGCGCGCGTCAGCTACGCCTGGCACGCCGGGTGCGTTCCGGCCAGGTTTTCATCAATAACTACGGCGCCGGCGCCGGCGTCGAATTGCCGTTTGGCGGCGTCCGGCATTCCGGCCACGGACGCGAGAAAGGCTTCGAGGCGCTGTACGGCTTCACGGTTCTGAAAACGGTCGCGATCCGTCACGGCTAGCCGGCACGCTTCACATCACTGCAGTTCGAACACTGACCAAAACACAGGAGACATCATGCGGTTGACAGGCAAGACAGCCATCGTGACAGGTGGCGGCTCGGGTTTCGGCGAAGGCATTGCAAAAACCTATGCACGCGAGGGTGCGAACGTCGTCGTCAACGATCTGCACGGCGCGGCAGCCGAACGTGTCGCAAGCGAGATCGCGCTGGCGGGTGGCAAGGCGATCGCCGTGGCCGGCGACGTCACGAAGAGCGATGACTGGCGGTTGCTGCGCGAAGCGGCACTCGAAGACTTCGGTAGCGTGCAGATCGTCGTCAACAACGCCGGCACAACACACCGGAACAAACCGGTACTCGACATCACTGAAGCCGAGTTCGATCGCGTCTACGCGGTGAACGTGAAAAGTATCTACTGGAGCGTGCAGCAGTTCGTGCCGTACTTCCGCGAAAGAGGCGGCGGCGTGTTCGTCAATATCGCGTCGACGGCGGGCGTACGTCCCCGCCCCGGGCTCGTCTGGTACAACGGCAGCAAGGGCGCCGTGATCATCGCGAGCAAGGCGCTCGCCGCTGAACTCGGGCCAGAGCGGATTCGCGTGAATTGCGTCAGTCCGGTGATGGGCGAAACCGCCCTGCTCTCAGAGTTCATGGGGGTGGAGGACACGCCGGAAAACCGCACGCGCTTTCTCGCGGGAATTCCGCTCGGTCGCTTCTCCACCCCGCAGGATGTCGCCAATGCGTGCCTCTATCTTGCCTCGGACGAAGCGGAGTTCATCACCGGCGTGTGCCTCGAAGTCGACGGCGGGCGCTGCGTCTAGCCTTGGGTCTAGCCCTGCGTCTCGTCCTGCATCTCGCGTCGCACGGCAACATGCGACGCTCTGTGTTCGTGTGGCCGTCACATCTCGGTGTTTTCCCCGGCGCCATATGCCGGGGATTCGTATGAACCGTGTATAGAATGCGCGAGACACGGCACTTCTTTTACCTAGAAAAAATGAGGAGACTCCATGGCCAGTCCCGCGAATCCGCTACACCATCCCGGCGCCGGCGCGCCGCCTTCCACCTTCGAAGAAGCGACCTACCGTAAGGTCGCATGGCGGCTCACGCCGCTTTTGATGCTGTGTTATGTGGTCGCGTATCTCGACCGCGTCAACGTCGGTTTCGCCAAGCTGCAGATGACCACCGACCTCGGTTTGAGCGACGCCGTCTATGGCTTTGGCGCCGGTATCTTCTTCGTCGGGTACTTCATCTTCGAGATTCCGAGCAACATCATCCTCCACAAGGTCGGTGCTCGCGTGTGGATCGCGCGGATCATGGCATCGTGGGGCGTCATCTCGATGCTCACGATGTTCGTTACCACGCCGACGATGTTTTACGTGATGCGCTTCCTGCTCGGTCTCGCCGAAGCAGGCTTCTTCCCCGGCATCATCCTGTATCTCACGTACTGGTATCCGGCGCATCGGCGCGGCCGCATGACGACCTGGTTCATGACGGCGATTGCGCTCTCAGGCGTGATCGGCGGCCCGGTGTCGGGCTACATCCTGAAGACGTTCAATGGCGCAAACGGCTGGCATGGCTGGCAATGGCTGTTTCTGCTGGAGGGGGTGCCTTCGATAATCGTGGGCGTGATGGTGTTCTTCATGCTGGACGACCGGATCAGCAAGGCAAAGTGGCTGACCGACCAGGAACGGCAACTGCTCGAACGCAACATCGCCGCGGAAGACGCGACCAAGCATGACATGCCGATCAGGAAGGTCCTGTCGAGTCCGCGTGTGTTGCTGATGAGCCTGATCTACTTCTCGTTCGTGATGGGGCTTTATGGCGTGAGCTTCTGGCTGCCGACCATCATCAAGGCGACGGGCGTCACCGACGCGTTCGTGATCGGCCTGCTGTCGGCGATCCCGTTTGCGGCGGCCGTGGTCGCGATGGTGCTGGTCGCGCGCAGCGCGGACCGCATGCGCGAGCGTCGCTGGCACGTCGCATTGCCGGCTTTCGCGGGAGCGATCGGGCTGGTGCTATCGGTTGTCTGGGCGCACAACACGCTACTCGCGATGACCGCGCTGACGCTCGCGACGATGGGCATCCTCACGACGCTGCCGCTGTTCTGGAGTCTGCCGACGGCCTTTCTCGCCGGCACAGGCGCCGCGGCAGGCATCGCGATGATCAATTCGCTCGGCAATCTCGCCGGCTTTCTGAGCCCCTATGCGGTGGGCTGGCTCAAACAGGTGAGGGCTGCCAACGACTCCGGCATGTACCTGCTGGCCGGATGCATGATTCTCGGCGGCCTGCTGGCGATCAGTGTGCCCGCGCGGGTCGTGAACAAATAGCGCTTACGTTGCCCGCAACCTTCCCAGGCGCTTGATTGCACGCGCCGCGCCTGCAGAAGCGAGTCAGCGAATCGAAACAACGACGCGAGCCGTCGAAAGAAACAAGCCTCCGGGGATTCAATCCACCGGAGGCTTGTTTCAATTCACCTTCCAGAACAGCTCAAACCACATTCATCGCCAGCGCGCTTTCCCGATAGTGCTCGCTCGCCTTGGCGGTATCGCCCAACTGCTCGTGCAACCGCGCGAGCGCCCGATGCGAGCGGATTTTCAGCGGCTCATTGTCGGCGAGCTTCAGCGCCATTTCGAGGAACGACTGGGCTTTGCCCCAAAGCTGCTGACGCAGGCACAACCTTCCGAGCGCGAATAGCAGATCCGCATCCTCCGGGCGCTCGTTCTTCCACGCCTCGGCCTTCTGGATGAGCGGCAGCGCGTCGTCGCCCGCGGTATCCGGGTAACGCCGCAGCAGGCGCGCGTCCCAGTTCTGCGCGAGCGCTTCCTCGACGATTCTGCGCGCGTCGTTCGGACGGTTCAACGCGATCAGCAACTCGGCCGCCAGATCGGCAAGACGCGGCGAATGCCGCTCGGTCGCCGACAGGGAATGCCACAGTTCAAGCAGCGCATCCGCATTGTGGCGACGGTCGCGCAGCAGATTCTCGGCTGCCAGTTGACGCAGCCGCACCGCGACTGCCGGATGAATTGCCTCGCGTTTTTCCAGCGTCTTCACGAGCTTCAGCACCTCGCCCCAGTTCTTCAACTGCTGCTGGGCGCGCAGTGCGATCTGCTGCGCGTGAATGCGCCGGCCCCCCTGCGTCTGCATCTGCTTGAGCGCTTCCAGCGCACCGTCCGCGTCGCGGCCGTCGGCGCGCATGTCGGCGGTGGCCATCTGACGCGCATCCTGCAGGTCGGCCTCGTCGATCTGAGCAAGCCATTCGTCGCGGCGCGCATATTCGCGCATACGGTGTGCCGCGCTTGCGGCGATCAGACCGGCCGCGCCCTTGTTGTCAGGGTTCGCGAGCGAATCGCGCGCCGCCTTTTCCGCACGCGAGAAACGGCCCGCGTACAGATTGCCGATCGCATCGCGCAATGCCGCATGCGCCTTCGCGACACGAGAGCGTGCGCGGAAGGCCGCGACACGTTGCGGCATGCGCCAGATATTGCGGATGGCGCGCAGGAGTGCGTACAGCACGATAAACATCACGATCAAACCGAGGACGAACAGATTCAGCGAGATGTCGACGCGGTATGGCGGATAGACGAGCAGCACCTGGCCGGTGTCGAAGCGGCCGGCTGTCGCCAGCACGACCGCGATCACGAACAGGAAGGCCAGCCAAAGGAGTCCCCGGATTGCCATGATTACCCCCGGCTCCGGTATTGATGAATAGCCTGCAGGCTCGTGTTCAGGTTCGGCAGTTCGACGGCGGCCGAGCCTGTATCGACGTCCTTGATCAGTTCACGCACCGTCTGCACGCGCTTCGACGCGTTGTCGAAGTAACGTCCCAGCGCGACGTCAGCCGCACGCAGGTCGGACTTGAGCGTGGTCTGGTTGCGCGACAGCAGCGCAAGCCGCGCCGACAGCAGGCGCAGCTTCAGGTTCTCGCGCACGAAGTAGCCCTGATCGGGCGACACGAGCATCGCATCGGCATTGTCGATGCGGCGGATCTGAACGAGGCTCGTCAACTGTTCACCGACGCCCTTCGTGAATTCGAACCACAACACCTTCCAGCGCGGCTCGCCGGTTGCGGCCGCGACCTTCGTCGAATCGGGCGGCGTGGCGGCGTGCGCAGTGGCGTGGCCGATCGGTGCCTCACCCGCAAGCGGGAGCGCGTCGATCTGCTCGATCGCGTTGTCGAGCTTGATCGCGAGGCCCGTGAGATCGGTGGACGGCGCGGCCTTCAGCTTGTCGATGTCCTGCGCGATGGCTTTGCGCACCGCGATCACCTGGGCGCCATCCGATGCCGCGAGACGCGTGTCCGCACTTTGCAGGGCAAACAGCGCAAGTTGCGTGTTGCCGGTGAGCTGCAGCTGCTGGCTTGCGGCCGACAGCATCTGCCCGACTTCGGCGAGCGTCCAGTCGTCGCGGTTACGGGCGAGGTCCGCGTATTGCTGCTGCAACGCCTGCTGTCCGGCCTGGGCATCGGCAAGCCTGCCCTCGAGCTGCGACACCTGCGAATCGGACTGATGCACGGTCGCGAGCGCCTGTTCCGTCTTCACGTTCAGCGCGGCGGTGAGTGCGTCGTTGGCCTGCTGGCGCTGCGCCAGCTGCTGCTCCATACGATCGACCTTGCGATTCAACGCGAACGCGCCGACACCCACCGCGCAGATCACCACTACGAGTACGAACCACAGCAGCGGTCCGCTTATGCTGCGCGGCTTCTGCGCTTCGAAGGGCGTGAAGGGAGGGTTCGGCGGCAACGGAGGCATGGCAGCCGGCGAGGTTGGGGCGTTCGTGGAAGCGTTCGATTCTGTCATGCGTGAGTGAGCCGGGTTGGACGGTACCGGTTTAACAACGGAAGTAACGGAAGCTGCGGAAGCAAGCAACGAGCGGGCGATACGCTCGTCGCCCGCACCTGACACCGTAATCCTATCAAAACCCACTCCCCGCGCGGTCTGCGCGATGCGTGGGTGTGGCGTGACGAGCGCCGCGTGTTTCAGTTGCGTGATCTCGCCGGCGGTCAGGTGGTCCTGCGCGAGCGCGTCGAGATTGCGCACCCCTTCGGAACTGGTGAGGAGCCACGCGTGCGGCTCGCCGGACAACAGCCGGTGCACGCGCGCCCAGGCACTGATTGACGGCTCGGGGACGATGCGCCGGTAAGCCGCGACCGTGTCGACCTGCGCGCCCGCTTCCCGCAGCCGGTCCGCGAGCCATTCGCGGCCGCCGTCGCCGCGCACGATGAGAACACGCCGCCCTTCAAAACCGCTGGTTCCGAGCGAGGCCTCCAGCGCCGCGAAGAGCGCCTCCGAATCGAAACGCGCGGCATCGTCATCGGGCGCGACGTCCGGGCTGATCACGCGATACGCAGGCGCCTCGACGCCATGGCGCGCGAGCGCCGCAACGCTGCCCGGCCCGACCACGCCAACCGGCAGCGCATGCGGCCAGATCGAGTCATGGTGGGCGAACGCCCGATCGACCGCATTCGGCGAAACCAATACCACCAGCGCAAAGTTTTCGAGCGACGCCAGTGCGGCGCGCAGCGGACCGGCGTCCTCGACGTCGGCGATATCGATCAGCGGGAACTCGAGCGTCTCCACGCCTGCCGCAGCGAGCAGCCCGATCAGTCCGGCCGATTGCCCGGCCGGGCGTGTAACGACGACGGTGAACACCGGTGCAACCACGCCGGCAGGAGGATCGATGCCCGCTTCTGGCGGCGCGCTGGATGACATCACGCGCCGGATGCGTTGCCGCTCGCGGTGGCGAGCGCGCGGACGATGTCGAGCGCGCCCTGGCTTGCGAGCTGGGCTGCCACTTCGCGCCCCAACTCGATCGCAGCGCCGACTGTTGGCGCGGGCGCGGACGCCTGTGCGTGCAGCACGCGCTGGCCGTCGGGCGTCGCGACGATACCGCGCAGATGCAGCGCGCCGTCATGCCAGGTTGCGTAAGCCGCGAGCGGCACCTCGCAACTGCCGCCCAGCGCGCGCGACACCATCCGCTCAGCCTCCACCGCCGCGGCCGTGTGTTCGTGATGCAGCGGCGCAAGCCACCCGGCGAGGTCAGCTCGATCCGCGCGGATCTCGATGCCGAGCGCGCCCTGGCCCGCGGCGGGCAGGCTGTCTTCGGGATCAAGCAGCGCGCGGATGCGCTCAGCGAGGCCAAGCCGCTTGAGGCCGGCCGCCGCCAGGATGATCGCCGCGTAGTCGCCGCGGTCGAGCTTCGCGAGCCGCGTGTCGAGATTGCCACGCAACGGCTGCACGACGAGGTGCGGATAACGGGTCCGCAGCATGGCCTCGCGCCGCAGGCTGGAGGTGCCGACGACGGTGCCGGCCGGCAGCGCCGCCAGCGAGTCATAGGTGTTCGACACGAATGCGTCGCGCGGATCTTCGCGTTCCATGATCGTGGAAAGCACGAAGCCTTCGGGGAGTTCCATCGGCACATCCTTGAGCGAATGGACCGCCAGATCGGCGCGGCCATCGGCCAGCGCGTTTTCGAGTTCCTTGACGAAGAGCCCCTTGCCACCCACCTTCGAAAGCGTGCGATCGAGAATCTGATCGCCACGTGTTGTCATTCCGAGGATTTTTACGTCGCAAGATGGATATAATTTGTGCAGCGCACACCGCACGTGCTCAGCCTGCCACATGGCAAGGCGGCTTTCTCGCGAAGCGATCACAAGCGTGCGGGGTAGCGCTGAATTGGTCTCGGAACTCATTGCAAGGTCTTTGGAAGACGGGATCGAATAACAATCAATGTTAGCACGCACGCCAGAGTCTCTAACTCGGCCAGATGGCCGTACTGGCGGGCATCGATGGAGGAGACGGGCCCGTCCCGGGCGTTGCCGCTGTATCCGCCCCCATGCTTCACGCACGGTCGTTCGCGCGCCATGCGCCAGCATGCGGGATGATGCAATGCGGCGGACCGTGGGGCGAGCCATTTCCTTCCTCGAATGCATCCGCGCGTGCATGTCGTTCCGGCAGTCCCCGCGCTGTCGTGCCCCGGCGCATACCGGCGCACGACAGCGAGCGCAGCTCGCCTGCGCAGTTGGCTCGTAACAGCAGTCCATCATCAATAGACCCTGGCTTCCCTGAGGAAACCCATCGTGACGTCTTCCGGATCGGCGCGCCCTGCCCGCCGCAACACTGTATCGCTCAATGCTTCGACGACTGTGAACGCCACTCAGGCCACCCCGGCCAAAGCGAGCAAATCCGCAAAAGCCAATAAAGCCGCCACCAAGGCCGCTGCCAAAGGCGCAAAACAGGCTAAACCCGCGAAGGGCCTGAAACCCACCAAAGCGGGCGCGAGCCGTACTGCGCCCGACGACGCCCGGACGCCGGCGAACGCCATGGAACAAAATGGCGCCGCCAATGACTATGCCGACGCCGCCGCGCTCGCGCCGGTCGCGGACGCGGCACCGGCAAAAACCGGTGGCCGCACACGCGACGACAAGGATCAGCCGCTCTTCCAGGACATCCGCTATCTGGGACGGCTGCTCGGCGACGTCGTGCGCGAACAGGAAGGCGACGCGGTATTCGACGTGGTCGAGACGATTCGCCAGACTGCCGTGCGCTTTCGTCGCGAAGACGACAGCGCCGCTGCGCAGACACTCGAAAAGAAGCTGCGCTCGCTGAGCCCGGAACAGACCGTGAGCGTCGTGCGTGCATTCAGCTATTTCTCGCATCTCGCGAACATCGCCGAAGACCGCCATCGCAATCGTCGCAACCGTATTCACGCGCTGGCCAGCGCGGCGGCGCGGCCCGGCACGATCGCGTACGCTTTGGAACGGCTGATGGACGCCGAAGCCGCGCCAACGCCCGTGCTGCAGCAGTTCTTCAACGATGCGCTGATCATGCCCGTCCTGACGGCCCACCCGACCGAAGTGCAGCGTAAGAGCATTCTCGACGCCGAACACGACCTCGCCCGCCTCCTCGCCGAGCGCGACCAGCCGCTGACGGAGCGCGAACGCGCACGCAACGAAGCGATGCTACGTGCCCGCGTGACATCGCTCTGGCAAACGCGGATGTTGCGCGACGCGCGCCTGACGGTCGCCGATGAGATCGAAAACGCGTTGTCGTATTACCGTGCGACCTTCCTCGAAGAAATCCCGGCGCTGTACGCCGACATCGAAGCCGCGCTCGCCGAGCACGGCCTGTCGGCGCGCCTGCCGCCGTTCTTCCAGATGGGCAGCTGGATCGGCGGCGACCGTGACGGCAATCCGAACGTCAGCGCCGCGACGCTCGAAGAAGCGATCACGCGCCAGGCAGCGGTCATCATCGAACACTATCTTGAACAGGTGCACAAGCTCGGCGCCGAGCTGTCGGTGTCGAACCTGCTCTCAGGCGCGAGCGATGCGCTGAAGGAACTCGCGGCGGCCTCGCCGGACCAGTCGCCGCATCGTGTCGACGAGCCGTACCGTCGCGCGTTGATCGGCATGTACACGCGGCTCGCCGCGAGCGCGCGGGTCCGCCTCGGTGAAGGCGTCGTGCCCGTTCGTAGCGCGGGCCGCGGCGCGCAGCCGGTGCGCGCGACGCCATACGCCGACGCCTCGGAATTTGCGCGCGACCTGCACGTGCTGATGGATTCGCTGACCGAGCATCACGGCGCCTCGCTCGCCACGCCGCGCCTGTCGCCACTCGCGCGGGCCGCCGAAGTGTTCGGCTTCCATCTGGCCAGCATCGATCTGCGTCAAAGCTCGGACATCCACGAGGCCGTGATCGCCGAGCTGTTAATGCGCGCCGGTGTCGAGGACGACTACGCGGCGCTCTCCGAAGCCGACAAGCTGCGCGTGCTGCTCACCGAACTGGAACAGCCGCGCCCGCTGCGCCTGCCGTTTGCCGAGTACTCCGATCTCGCGAAGAGCGAACTCGGCGTGCTCGAAATGGCACGTGTGACGCGCGAGAAGTTCGGCCCGCGCGCGGTGCGCAACTACATCATCTCGCATACGGAGACAGTGAGCGATCTGGTCGAAGTGATGCTGCTGCAGAAGGAAACCGGCCTGCTGACGGGCCTGCTCGGCAATCCGGAACAGCCGGCGAGAGCTGGCCTGATGGTGATCCCGCTGTTCGAGACGATTCCCGATCTGCGCGACGCACCGCATATCATGCGCGATCTGATCGCGTTGCCCGGCGTCGACTCGCTGATCGAACATCAGGGTGGCGAGCAGGAAGTCATGCTCGGCTACTCGGACAGCAACAAGGACGGCGGCTTCCTGACGTCGAACTGGGAGCTGTATCGCGCGGAACTGGCGCTGGTGTCGCTCTTCAACGAGCGCGGCGTGACGCTGCGTCTGTTCCATGGCCGCGGCGGCACAGTCGGCCGCGGCGGCGGCCCGACTTACCAGGCGATCCTGTCGCAGCCGCCGGGCACCGTCGATGGCCAGATCCGTCTCACCGAGCAGGGCGAAGTGATTGCGAGCAAGTTCGGCAATCCGCAGATCGGCCGGCGCAATCTCGAAACCGTGGTGGCCGCGACGCTCGAAGCGTCCCTGCTGCCGCACGGCAATGCGCCCGCGCAACTGCCCGCGTTCGAGGAGACGATGCAGCAGCTCTCGGATACGGCGATGGCGTCATATCGTGCGCTCGTGTACGAAACGCCCGGCTTTACCGACTACTTCTTCCTGTCGACGCCAATCTCCGAAATCGCCGAGCTGAACATCGGCAGCCGGCCGGCTTCGCGCAAGCTGCAGGATCCGAAGCAGCGCAAGATCGAAGACCTGCGCGCGATCCCGTGGGGCTTCTCCTGGGGCCAGTGCCGTCTGCTGCTGACCGGGTGGTACGGCTTCGGCAGCGCTGTCGCGGCGCACCTCGACAGCGCACCGTCTGAAGCCGAACGCACACGGCGTCTGAACCTGCTGAAGAAGATGCACAAGACCTGGCCGTTCTTCTCGAACCTGCTGTCGAACATGGACATGGTGCTGGCCAAGACCGATCTCGCGGTCGCGTCGCGCTACGCACAGCTCGTCACCGACAAGAAGCTGCGCAAGCACGTGTTCGAACGGATCGTCGGTGAATGGGAGCGCACGTCGAAGGCGCTCTCGGAGATCACCGGCAAGACCGAGCGGCTGGCGGATAACCCGCTGCTCGCACGGTCGATCAAGAACCGCTTCCCGTATCTCGATCCGCTCAATCACCTGCAGGTGGAACTCCTCAAGCGCTACCGCGCCGGTGATACGAATGCGCGTCTGCGGCGCGGGATTCACCTGACGATCAACGGCGTCGCCGCGGGGCTACGCAATACGGGCTAAACGCCGGGTCAAGCGCGACAGGATGCTCCATCTTGAGCAAGGGCACGCGATCCTTCATCGGGATCGCGTGCCTTTTTGTTGCCCGTGTTGTTTCGTGCCGCGCCCCGATATCAACGCGCTTCGATCATCAGCGCGTCGAGCTTGAAGGAGCCGTCGTCCTCCACCTCGAAATACTGACGCACTTCATCCGGCGCACCCGCCCACAATGAACGGATCGCGACGACACGAGGCTCCGGCGTACGCATCCGCGCCACCCACGAAGCGAAGTCGATCGGCAGGCGCCAGCGTTCGCGGATCGTCGCCTTGAAACCAGCCGCTTCGAACAGTGCGATCCACTCGTCGCCGCGATAGTCGCGGATGTGTGACCCGTCGCGCAGCAACTCGACCGCCTGCACATGCGTGTCGAGCAACGGATGATCGCTGCCGGCGATATCGATGAAGAGCACCCGGCCGCCCGGCTTCAGCACGCGCCGCACTTGCGCCAGCGCCTTCGGCACGTCGTGCCAGTGGTGCGCGCTCATCCGGCTGATGACCCAGTCGAACGAGGCGTCGTCGAACGGCAGCGTTTCCGCCGCGCCCTGCTGCGTGCGGATCGTGTCGAGCCCGCGTTCACGCGCCGCGGCGGCCACCGTTTCGAGCATTGGCGGCGCGATGTCGTACGCCACCACCGACTTCGCATGTGGCGCCACCGCGAAACTCGCGTGCCCCGCGCCGCAACCCATATCGAGAACCGTCGCCCCGGGCGTCGACTGGACCGACGCCGCGAGCGTCTGCAGATCGGCGCCCGTCGCGTGCACCTGACTCGTCAAGTAAGAGGCGGCGGTCGAGCCGAATGCGTCGGCGACCTGATCGTGATGCTTCATGAGGTGCTCCTTGCCCGTGTAGGGGTCGAGTTGATGTCGGCGAGCGGCCCGTCTGTGCGCTTTCTGCCGCCCGAGCCGCTACAATAGAACCCGAGCTGTACCAGTACAAGCTAAGCAATTATCCTGGTATCGACAACACCCCCTTCACGCACACGATGACGCCGCCGTCTCCTTCCGACCTCTCGCCGCCACCGCTCGACGCCACACCGGCCCGCGCGCTGGGCGATTTCATCCGCGCCCACCGCGAACGTCTGTCGCCTCAGGCGGTCGGCCTGCCGCCCGGCCCGCGCCGCCGTACGCCTGGCCTGCGCCGCGAGGAAGTCGCGCAGTTGTGCGGCGTGAGTCCGACCTGGTACACGTGGATCGAACAGGGCCGGCCAGTGTCCGCTTCTGCCGATGCGCTCGCGCGGATCGCCGTCGCGTTGCAGCTTTCGCGCGCCGAGCGGGCGTATCTGTTCGAGTTGGCCGCCCAGCGCGACCCCGCCGAACCGGACCCGGCCGCCGCGGATGCCCCCGCCACGCTGCTCGAAACCGTCCAGTTGATCGACGCACCCGCGTACGTGCTCGACCGGCAATGGACCGCCCTCGCCTGGAACGCGCGGGCGGCGGACCTGTTTGTCGGCTGGCTGGACGGCGAGCACGACCGCAATCTGTTGCGCTTCACGTTCACCGAGCCCGGTGCGCGCGAACTGATCGCCGACTGGGAGATCCGGGCGCGAAGGCTCGCCGCCGAGTTTCGCGCGGATTCTATCCGGCATTTGAACGATGCGCCGACCCGCGGGCTGATCGACGCCCTGAGCACCGCCAGCGATGCATTCGCGCGGTTCTGGGCGTCGCAGGACGTAGGTGGACGCGAAGGCGGTCGGCGCGAATTCAACCATCCGCGCCACGGACACATCGTGTACGACCAGATCACCCTCAAGCCGGCGCATCGCGAAGACCTGAAGCTGGTGGTGCTGGTGCGGCTGTAGTGCTTCGGGCGCGGGTCGCTGAAACTGAAATGCGCCCGGTGCGGCGGGGTCATGCCTGCGCCGGATGTTAAAATCGCTCTCTTCTTCGCATTCGCGACGCCTGTACGCGTCGCACGCCTCTCACCGCATCTTCACTGCCAAACATCATGACGTCCCAACTGCACAAAAAAGGCGAAGCCTGGTCGGCACGCTTCTCGGAGCCGATGTCTGAACTCGTCAAACGCTATACGTCGTCGGTTTTCTTCGACAAGCGTCTGGCGCTCGTCGATATCGAAGGGTCGCTCGCGCACGCCTCGATGCTGGCCGCGCAGAAGATCATCGCCGCCGACGACCTCGCCGCGATCCAGCGCGGCATGGCGCAGATCAAGGGTGAGATTGAACGCGGCGAGTTCGAGTGGCAACTCGATCTGGAAGACGTGCACCTGAACATCGAAGCGCGCCTGACGGCGCTGATCGGCGATGCGGGCAAGCGTCTGCATACGGGCCGCTCGCGCAACGACCAGGTCGCCACGGATATCCGGCTCTGGCTGCGTGGGGAAATCGACCGTATCGGCGATCTGCTGAAGGATCTGCGTGGCGCGCTGATCGATCTGGCGGAACAGAACGCCGGAACGATCATGCCTGGCTTTACGCACCTGCAGGTCGCGCAGCCGGTTACGTTCGGGCATCACCTGCTGGCCTACGTCGAGATGTTCACGCGCGATGCCGAGCGAATGCGCGATTGCCGCACGCGCGTCAATCGCCTGCCGCTGGGTGCGGCTGCGCTGGCTGGGACCAGCTATCCGATCGATCGTCATGCGGTTGCCATGACCCTGGGCTTCGACGGCATTTGCGCGAATTCGCTCGATGCGGTTTCGGATCGCGATTTCGCGATCGAGTTCACGGCGGCTTGCGCGCTAGTGATGACGCACGTGTCGCGGTTTTCCGAAGAGCTCGTGCTGTGGATGAGTCCGCGGGTCGGCTTTATCGATCTGGCCGACCGGTTCTGCACGGGCTCGTCGATCATGCCGCAGAAGAAGAACCCCGATGTCCCCGAACTGGCGCGTGGCAAGACCGGGCGTGTGAATGGCCATCTGATGGCTTTGCTCACGCTCATGAAGGGTCAACCGCTCGCCTATAACAAGGACAATCAGGAAGACAAGGAACCGCTGTTCGATACCGTCGATACGGTCGCGGATACGTTGCGGATTTTTGCTGAAATGGTTGCGGGAATTACCGTCAAGCCGGCTGCCATGCGCTCTGCAGCGTTGCAGGGTTTTTCGACGGCGACCGATCTGGCTGACTATCTCGTGAAGCGCGGCCTGCCGTTCCGTGACGCTCACGAAGCCGTGGCACTCGCTGTGCGGATCTGCGTCGATCGCGAATGCGACCTGGCCGATCTCTCCCTTGACGAGATGCGCCATGAACTGCCGAACGTGGCTCACCTCATCGGTGAAGACGTGTTTGAATACCTCACGCTCGAAGGGTCGGTTGCAAGTCGTAAACATCCAGGAGGCACTGCGCCTGAGCAGGTGCTGCTCGCCGTTCAGGCTGCGCGGGCCAGGCTTGGCTGAAAGTGGTTTTGCGCCTTGAGCGCGCGTCGGGTTTCAGGCTGAAGGCGGTTTCTTTATAAGGGATCCGCCTTTTTCTTTTGGGTGAATCAGCCGCATGACTTCGTCAGGTTTCCTCAACAGAATCTGATCCAGAAAACCTGCGCTCAGCATCACCACTCTATCGGCGCATCATCAATTGATCTGCCATCCCTGTCACGGGGCATCGGCCGCCTGCTCATACATGTGTCGCCGACAGGCACGCCTTGTCCCGGCCCCCGTGCCCCTTCTCTCCCCCGGACAATGCGACGCACGCAGAAAGCCTCATCCTTGCCCGCATTTTCGAGATAATGGGGCTTCGTTACGCCCGGCTCCGTCCCCATGATCATCCGGCCGCACCTGCACTGGTTTCGTATGCTCCTCGCGTGGAGAGGCTCTGTCCTCCCGCAACTGCTGCCGCGTCTCCTCGTGATTTTCTGCATATCGATCGTCGCTGTCGCCGCGCACGATCACATTCTCAAGATCACCGTCAATCTCAACCCCACGCCGTTTTCCCTCATCGGCATCGCACTCGCCATCTTTCTCGGGTTTCGCAATAGCGCCAGCTACGACCGGTACTGGGAAGCGCGAAAACTCTGGGGCCAACTGCTGAACGAGTCCCGCTCGATGACGCGTCAGGCACTTACGCTCCCTCGCCGTACGGACGACGCGGACGATGCAGCCGAAACGCGCGAATTCGTGCGGGTGCTCGGCGCGTTTCCGCACGCGCTGCGTCATCAACTGCGCAGGAGCGATCCGCGCGAGGATCTCGCCGCGCGCCTGCCGGCGCCGCTGCTGGAACGCGTGATGGAGTCACGCTATCGTCCGGCGACCATCATGCTCTGGCTCGCTGAATGGGTGCAGCGGCGCGCGCGTGAAGGCAAGGTCGAGTCGTGGACGGTGCTCGCGTTCGACCGCAATCTGAACGGGCTGTCGGATATCATCGGGGGATGCGAGCGGATTGCGTCGACACCTCTGCCGTTTGCGTATTCGGTGATGATTCACCGCACTGTCTACTTCTTCTGTGCGGCTCTGCCCTTCGGGCTCGTGGATAGCATCGGCATCTTTACGCCGATCTTTTCGGTGTTCGTTGCGTACACCTTCATGGCACTGGAAGCGATCGCGTCCCAGATCGAAGAACCATTCGGCACTGAGGACAACGACCTCGCGCTAGGCGCGATGTCCCTCTTCATCGAGGATGCCACGCGCGACCTGCTCGCCGAACCGGCGCTCGAAACCCAGGCGCCCGGTCAACCACCGTTCTCGCTCAGCTAGCGGGGTGTGCGGCCATGCCGGCGATGCCTGCCCTGGCCTGATCTGAATCACGACGGCTGACCTGGCTCAGTCGTTGCCGACGTCTCCGAGAGACGCTTGATTGTCGCCACGCGCGCGCCAATGATATCGACACGGCTCCGTTCGTCGATCAATAGCGTCATCGCATCGCGATATCCCATCCAGGCGTGCTGCGCGCGCGACAGCGTCGAACGCGAGCCTGGCGGCATCTTCGCCCGCAGTTGCCGGAGGTAGCGGTTCAGATCGTAAGTGGCATGTTCGCACTGGGCGTCCATCGAACACGGGCGCAGTTGGGGGCTGTCGTCCCGGCTGGCATTCGCCGCGGCAGCGCGCAGCGCCAGCGCGCGGTCACGGACCGGCTGCAACTGCATGTCCGCCTCGGACAGCACATACATCGTCCCATGGGTGGTCTCGAAGACGGCCTTCAGGAGCGGCGCTTCAGCCTCGCGCCATGCCTTCCAGCGCCGCTGGCTGGTTTCCCAGCCCCTGCGCCGCGAGGCCGGCGTCACAGCCTGCAACTGCAGCCACGCGGTATCCACCGCGGCCTGCCACGCAGCCTGCGCCGCGTCCATGCATTGCACCTGACCCGCGGTCGACGACCGGTCGCTGCGCGCGAGACACTGACGCATCGCCGCGTCGATCGGATCGGCCGCGGCGACCTCCGCGCGGGCCGTGCCGGCCGCGAGGATCAGCGCTACGCCCGCCGTGCAGAGCAAGGCGCGCGCAGCCCGTGTCGAGCGCCCGAACATCAGCCGCGGACGCAGTCGACGAAGTACTCGATGCGCCCGTTGATCATCTCGCCTACGAGCCCATGGATATCCGTATGGAAACCCGGGAAGCGCTCGTTGAACTCGCGCGCGAAACGCAGGTAGTTGACGATCGTCCGGTTGAAGCGCTCGCCTGGAATCAGGAGCGGAATGCCCGGCGGATAAGGCGTGAGCAGGATCGACGTCACGCGGCCCTCGAGTTCGTCGATGGGTACCCGATCGACCTCGCGGTGCGCGAGCTTCGCGAATGCTTCCGATGGTTTCATCGCGGGCTCCATGCTCGACAGATACATCTCGGTCGTCAGACGCGCGATGTCGTTTGCACGGTACACGCTGTGGATCTGCTCGCACAGATCGCGCAGCCCGATGCGCTCGTACGCCGGATGGTGCGACACGAATTCGGGCAGCACGCGCCACAGCGGCTGGTTGTTGTCGTAATCGTCCTTGAACTGCTGCAGCTCGGTCACCATCGAATTCCAGCGGCCCTTGGTGATGCCGATCGTGAACATGATGAAGAACGAATACAGGCCCGTCTTTTCGACGATGATGCCGTGCTCGGCCAGATACTTCGTCACGATCGCGGCCGGAATGCCGGTTTCGCCGAACTCGCCGTCCACGTCGAGCCCCGGTGTGATGATCGTCGCCTTGATCGGGTCGAGCATATTGAAGCCTTCGGCGAGCGGACCGAAGCCGTGCCAGCGGTCGTTCGGACGCAGCATCCAGTCTTCGCGCGAGCCGATGCCTTCTTCAGCCAGTTCTTCCGGGCCCCAGACCTTGAAGAACCATTCGTCGCCATACTCGGCATCGACCTTGCGCATCGCGCGGCGGAAGTCCAGCGCTTCGGCAATCGATTCCTCGACCAGCGCGGTGCCGCCGGGTGGCTCCATCATCGCGGCCGCCACATCGCACGACGCGATGATCGCGTATTGCGGGCTCGTCGACGTATGCATCAGATACGCCTCGTTGAAGCGGTGCTTGTCGAACGTGCTGTTCTCGGAGTCCTGCACGACGATCTGCGAGGCCTGCGAGATGCCGGCGAGCAGCTTGTGCGTCGAGTGCGTCGCGAACACGAGCGCGCCCGTGCGCGGACGGCCCGCGCCGATCGCATGCATGTCCTGGTAAAACTCGTGGAACTCGGCATGCGGCAGCCACGCTTCGTCGAAGTGCAGCGTGTCGAGCAGGTCGCCGAGCAGGTCCTTGATCATCTCGACGTTGTAGATCACGCCGTCGTACGTGCTCTGCGTGATCGTCAGGATGCGCGGCTTGAGGTTCGGGTTCTTTGCGAGCGCTTCGCGCGCGAACGGATTCGCCTCGATCTTCTTGCGGATGTTTTCCGGCTTGAATTCGTCGCGCGGAATCGGGCCGATGATGCCGAAGTGATTGCGCGTCGGCGTGAGGAACACGGGGATCGCACCCGTCATCGTGATCGCGTGGAGGATCGACTTGTGACAGTTGCGGTCCACCAGCACGATGTCGCCCGGCGCGACGGTGGCGTGCCAGACGATCTTGTTCGACGTCGACGTGCCGTTCGTCACGAAGAACAGGTGATCGGCGCTGAAAATGCGCGCCGCATTGCGCTCCGACGCGGCTACCGGGCCGGTATGGTCGAGCAGCTGGCCGAGTTCGTCGACGGCATTGCAGACGTCGGCGCGCAGCATGTTCTCGCCGAAGAACTGGTGGAACATCTGGCCGAGCGGATTTTTCAGGAACGCGACGCCGCCCGAGTGGCCCGGGCAGTGCCACGAATACGAGCCTTCCTCCGCGTACTGCACGAGTTCCTTGAAGAACGGCGGCGCCAGCGAGTCGAGATACACCTTCGCCTCGCGGATGATGTGGCGCGCGACGAACTCCGGCGTGTCCTCGAACATGTGGATGAAGCCGTGCAGTTCGCGCAGGATGTCGTTCGGCAGGTGGCGCGACGTGCGCGTCTCGCCGTACAGGAAGATTGGAATGTCCGCGTTGCGGCGGCGCACTTCGGTCACGAATGCGCGCAGCGCGATGATCGCGGCCGCGAGTTCGGGCGTCTCGCCTTCGACCACGACGTTCTCGACATACGGCAGCAGCTCGTCGTCGTCGATCGACAGGATGAAGCACGACGCGCGGCTCGACTGCTGCGCGAACGAGGTCAGGTCACCATAGCTCGTGAGCCCGAGCACTTCCGCGCCTTCTTTTTCGATGGCTTCGGCCAGTGCCCGGATGCCGGAACCCGAGATATTCTCGGAGCGGAAATCTTCGTCGATGATGACGACGGGAAAACGAAACTTCATGGGCGATTCTCCAAAAAGAACGACCGCTGCTTCTGATGCGCAGCGGTCACCCGTCTAGCCGGTGAGTCAATGCGCGCTGCGCGTTACGTTTTGGGCAGCGTGACGCCGTGCTGGCCTTGATATTTGCCGCCGCGATCCGCGTACGACACCTCGCAAATCTCGTCGCTTTCGAAAAACAGAACCTGCGCGACGCCTTCGTTGGCGTAGATTTTCGCAGGCAAAGGTGTCGTATTCGAGAATTCGAGCGTCACGTGCCCTTCCCACTCCGGCTCGAACGGCGTCACGTTGACGATGATGCCGCAACGCGCGTACGTAGACTTGCCGAGGCAGACGGTCAGCACGCTGCGCGGAATGCGGAAATACTCGACGGTACGCGCGAGCGCAAACGAGTTCGGCGGGATGATGCAGACGTCACCCTTGAAATCGACAAACGACTTCTCGTCGAAGTTCTTCGGGTCGACGATCGTCGAATTGATGTTCGTGAAGATCTTGAATTCGTCGGCGCAGCGGATGTCGTAGCCGTAGCTCGACGTGCCATAGCTGACGATCTTCCGGCCGTCTTCCGAGACGCGAACCTGCTCGGGCGAGAACGGCTCGATCATGTTGTGCTGTTCGGCCATGCGCCGGATCCACTTGTCGGATTTGATGGTCATATATGAATGCTACGTGACACGCGAGAGGGGTGAAAGGCCGGCCGGCAAGGGCCCTGCCGGGCGAAAGGCGCTTATTTTACGCGATCGAACGAAAGCTGACGGACACGCTGTAGAGGGACGCTCGAGAACCTGCCGGAGCCGGCCCGACCGCGCGCGCTCCCGGATGGCATCGAGCGATGCCGCGGCTGGCGACCAGCCGATGACATCATCGCATGTCACTGCTGCCGGATCACCCCGCAGGCGAGCGCAGTACCGGCGCCGTGCTGCGGGTAGGCGTACGGATCGGACGCGTCGCGGTGGAGGAGCACCGAGCGCTGCAGCACCGAGCGGATGCCGTCGAGCGACACATCGGGCGCCACGATAAAGCCGGTCGCCACACCGGTCGCATCTGCGCGAATATTGCCCAGGTCGCCCTCGACGCGCGCACCGATCTTCAGGCGCTCGGCGGCTGGCGAGAAGACCGCACCGGCACTGGAGCCGTCGGTCGCGTTGCAGTCGCCGCGCTCGTGGATCTGCAGCGCGTGGTCGCTATCTGGCGGAAGGCCCGTAAGATTGTAGGTGACCTGCACGCCGTCCGAGCGTTCTATGAAGGTCACGGAGCCGCGAGCGGTACTGCCGACGGTAGGCAGCAGTTGCGCATTGGCATGCTTTTCCTGTGGCCTCAGGAATACAGTACAGCCGCACAGCAGCAGGCTGCTGGCAGTCAGAACGATGAACGCATGCACCGCCCGTCCGTCGATTCGTAGTCTCATGCGATCCTCTTGCCGGCCCGCGACCGCCCGTGCGGCCGCTTTGCCGGACCTTCGAAGCCGACATGATACCGCGCCGCCAGCCTGCCGCATCGACGCTTGCGGCGGGTTGGCCGCATGGCCAGCGCGGTCCGGCCGGAACCGCTCAGGTGTTCTGCACGACGATGTTCGGAAACTTCGAGGTCATGTCGCGCGCGCGCTCGGCGATGTGAAGTGCCACCTTGCGCGCGATCGAACGATAGATTTCCGCGACACGCCCTTCCGGATCCGCCACCACGGTCGGCCGGCCGGAGTCGGCCTGCTCGCGGATCGCGATGTCGAGCGGCAGGCTGCCGAGCACCTCGACGCCGTATTCCTTTGCCATCCGCTCGCCGCCGCCCGCGCCGAAGATATGTTCTTCGTGGCCACAGTTCGAGCAGATATGCATACCCATGTTTTCGACAATGCCGAGAATCGGAATGCCGACCTTCTCGAACATTTTGAGGCCCTTCTTCGCGTCGAGGAGCGCAATGTCCTGCGGCGTCGTGACGATCACCGCGCCCGTCACCGGCACGCGCTGCGAGAGCGTCAACTGGATGTCGCCGGTGCCGGGCGGCATATCGACGATCAGGTAGTCGAGGTCTTGCCAGTTCGTCTGCCGCAGCAGCTGTTCGAGCGCCGACGTGGCCATCGGGCCGCGCCAGACCATCGGGTTGTCCTGCTCGATCAGAAAGCCGATCGAGTTGGCCTGCATGCCGTGGCCGGTCATCGGATTCATCGACTGGCCATCGGGCGACTCAGGACGCCCCTCTATGCCTAGCATGGTCGGCAGCGAGGGGCCGTAGATGTCGGCATCCAGCACGCCGACCGACGCGCCTTCGCTCGCCAGCGCCAGCGCCAGGTTGACCGCGGTCGTGCTTTTGCCGACACCGCCCTTGCCGGACGCGACAGCCACGATGTTCTTGACGTTCGGCAATAGTTTTACGCCACGCTGGACGGTGTGCGCGGCAATGACCTGCGATACCTGGACGCGGGCGTCCTTCACGCCCGGCACCTGAAGCAGCGCATCGACAACCAGCTTCTGGATGGCGTCAAACTGACGCTTCGCCGGATAGCCGAGTACCACGTCGAGGCTAACCGCTGCATCATTGACGGAAACGTTCTTGAAGTTCTTCGCCGCCGCGAACGGACGGCCAGTGTTGGGGTCGGTGACAGCCGCGAGGGCGGCGTCCACCAGGGCCCGATCGATGCTCATTGAAACTCCGCGGGAACAGTTGCGGCGCGGTCGAATCGAAGCATCGGCCGGCTGCACGAAATTGAAAGAAATTGTTGCTCGGCATTGTGCAAACAACGCTTGCCGGGCACCCTTCGGCGGCTGGAATCTATAGGGCCGAATCACTGCGTGCCTCAGCCGTCATTGTAGTGGCTCGCGCCGCGCCCTGCCGGAAGACCCTCTTCCATTATCGGAGTGGGCATCCGGCGCTTGTCATCGACGACTCGTTTTTCTGAAGAGAGGATCCACAATGAACACGAAAACCATCTCCCGCCTCGCGGTCTTCGCGGTCGCGGGCGCGCTGCTCGGCGGCTGCGCCACGCAACAGGGCACTAACACCGCTGTTGGCACGGGCGTCGGAGCGGGTGTCGGCGCAGGTATCGGCGCAATCTTCGGCGGCGGCAAGGGTGCGGCGATCGGCGCGGCGGCAGGTGCAGCGACGGGCGGCATCGTCGGCTATAACTGGCAGTCGATCCACAACAGGCTGTCGGGCGCAACCAAGGGCACCGGCACGCAGATCACCGAGCAGCCGGACGGCTCGCTCAAGCTGAACATCCCGAGCTCGGTCACGTTCGATACGAGCAGCTACGCCATCAAGCCGACGTTCGCACCGGTCCTCGATCAGGTGGGTCAGACGCTGGCCCAGAGCCCGGAGGTGAACGCCCACGTCGTCGGCCACACGGACAGCACGGGCTCCGACGCGTACAACCAGACGCTGTCGGTGAACCGCGCGCAAAGCGTCGTGGATTATCTCGGAACGCACGGCGTCGCGCCGCAGCGCCTGTCGGCTGAAGGCCTCGGCGCGTCGCAGCCGGTCGCCGACAACAACACGGAAGCGGGCCGCGCCCAGAACCGGCGCGTCGAGATCTATCTGCGCGCCATGGCTCAGCCGGGTCAACAGCCTAAGTAACGGTCTCGAACGAGAACAATCGGCACCGGCTGCGTGTCCGTCCGTACCACGCCGGGCGCGCGCCGGCCGTCGAATTGAAGGCTTCGGGTAACTGATTCGAAAAATATTTCGAACTCTCGCGCGAATCCGTTGTCTCTGTTTACGGTACGTGGCTGGCGATGCCGCCGCGTTACCATTCTCCTCTTGTCGTTGTTGCTCCGGGGCCCATTAGCCCCGGTTTTTTTTGGTTCTTCACGGGTGCTCGCCGCGCCATTCCGGCCTCTTCTTTCAGTTCCGGCCAGCTCCGGCTTCAGCCCAGACTCCCTGCCCGCCACTTCCGCCACTTCCGCCACTTCCGCCCCTCCGCATTTCCCGAACGCCGTTCGAACGGCTGCGCGTCAGGCTCCTGCTGCCATGCCTGCCGGCCATCCGGCCTGTCCCGCTGTAGCTCGCTGCCCTGATAGAATTGAAGTTTCGTCTCTCCGCAAGTCCCAGAATCCCTATGTCAGCACCCGCCACCGATCTCACCGCAGGCACGCCGCCGGGCCGTCGCCAGATCCTCGTCACGTCCGCGCTGCCGTACGCAAATGGGCAGATCCATATCGGCCACCTGGTCGAATATATCCAGACGGACATCTGGGTGCGCACCCTGCGCATGCACGGACACGAGGTCTACTACGTGGGCGCCGACGATACGCACGGCACGCCCGTCATGCTGCGCGCGGAGAAGGAGGGCATCACGCCGAAGCAGTTGATCGACCGCGTCTGGCAGGAGCACAAGCGCGATTTCGACAGCTTCGGCATTTCGTTCGACAACTACTATTCAACCGACTCCGAAGAGAACCGCGTTCTGAGCGAATCCGTCTACACGGCGCTTCGCGACGCGGGCCTGATCGAGGCGCGGGAGATCGAACAGGCATACGACCCGGTCAAGGAAATGTTCCTGCCGGACCGCTACATCAAGGGCGAATGTCCGAAGTGCGGCGCAAAAGACCAGTACGGCGACAGTTGCGAAGTGTGCGGCTCGACCTACCAGCCGACCGAGCTGGTCAATCCGTATTCGGTGGTGTCTGGCGCCACGCCAATTCGCAAGAAGTCAACGCATTACTTCTTCCGTCTGTCGGACCCGCGCTGCGAGAACTTCCTGCGTAGCTGGGTCGGCGGCCTCGCGCAGCCGGAAGCAACCAACAAGATGCGTGAATGGCTCGGCGATTCGGGGGAAGCCAAACTCGCCGACTGGGACATCTCGCGCGACGCGCCCTACTTCGGTTTCGAGATTCCCGGCGCGCCGGGCAAGTACTTCTACGTATGGCTGGACGCACCGGTTGGCTATTACGCGAGCTTCAGGAACCTCGCGGAAAAGCGGGGCATCGACTTCGACGCCTGGACCCGCAAGGGCGCGACCGCCGAGCAGTACCACTTCATCGGCAAGGACATCCTCTATTTCCACACGCTGTTCTGGCCGGCGATGCTCGAATTCTCGGGCCATCGCACGCCGACCAACGTGTTCGCGCACGGCTTCCTGACGGTCGACGGCGCGAAAATGTCGAAGTCGCGTGGCACCTTCATCACCGCGCAGAGCGTGATCGACACGGGCCTGAACCCGGAGTGGCTGCGCTACTACTTCGCGGCCAAGCTGAACAGCACGATGGAAGACCTCGACCTGAACCTCGAAGACTTTCAGGCGCGCGTGAACAGCGACCTCGTCGGCAAGTACGTCAATATCGCAAGCCGTGCGGCGGGCTTCCTGATCAAGCGTTTCGACGGCCGCATTCAGGGCAGCGCAATGCACCATCCGCTGCTCGCCACGTTGCGCGCCGCGATACCGCAGATCGCCGCGAACTACGAGGCGCGCGAGTACAACCGCGCGCTTCGCCAGACGATGGAACTCGCCGATACGGTCAACGCGTACGTCGACTCCGCCAAGCCGTGGGATCAGGCGAAAGACCCGGCTAACGCCGTCGCGCTGCACGAGACCTGCTCCGTCAGCATCGAGGCGTTCCGCCTGCTGTCGCTGGCGTTGAAGCCGGTGCTGCCGACGCTCGCGCAATCCGTCGAAGCGTTCCTCGGCATCGCGCCGCTCAAGTGGTCGGACGCCAACGTGCCGTTGAGCGGCGACCGGCCGATCAACGCTTACAAGCATCTGATGACGCGTGTCGATCCGAAGCAGATCGAGGCGCTGCTCGCGGCCAACCGCGACTCCCTGCAGGCAACCGAAACCGGTGCGCCTGCCGCCGACGCGAAAGCCAGGGCAAAGGCGAAAGCCGCCGCGGCGAACGGCAAAGCCGAAGACAAGGCGGACAGCGAAGAATCGGCGATCATCTCGATCGACGACTTTGCGAAGATCGATCTGCGTATTGCGAAGATTGTCAACTGCCAGGCGGTCGAAGGATCGGACAAGCTTTTGCAGCTGACGCTCGACGTCGGCGAAGAGAAAACCCGCAATGTGTTTTCGGGCATCAAGTCTGCCTATCAGCCGGAGCAACTGGTCGGCAAGCTGACGGTGATGGTCGCGAATCTCGCGCCTCGCAAGATGAAGTTCGGCCTGTCCGAAGGGATGGTGCTGGCCGCATCGGCGGCCGATGAGAAGACCGAGCCGGGCATTTACGTGCTCGAACCGGACAGCGGCGCGAAACCAGGCATGCGCGTAAAGTGAAACAGCGTGTCTGAAGCAACCAGCCGTACAAAAAGCACGCCCGAAAGCGTGCTTTTTTATTGCGTAGAATCCGCCGCACTCACCAGCGCCAGCGATCAAACCGCCTCGTGTAAAACAGGACAAAGCCCTGGAACGTGCCGGCATAAACCGCCACTGACCAGTAGCGCGTCAGGTTCACCGTCGCCTTGACCGCGTTGCTCGCCGTCTGCAACCCCTGTTCGTAGCCGATCACGAGCCATTCGTTGATCGCCTTCGCCACCATCACCACCTCCGTATCCGTCAAGCCGACCTCGCTGGGCCCGATCGAAAATTCGTCGAGACCGAATGTCTGCGCGATCCGCTTTCCGCCCGTGCTGCCGAGCAAAGCCAGCGCAGCCGTCATCGTGTTCTGCTGTCCCTGGTTGTTGCCCTGCTCCGTGCCATGGCCGAACAGCAGCCACGAGAGTTTCTCGTTGTCCGGCACGTTCGGCTCCGAAACCAGCTTCACTTGCGGCGACTGGATCGTCCCGATGACCTGCACGCCCGCTTCGACCTGCTGGTTGCGCCGCATCGCCAGAATATTGATGCCAGGATTCGCGACCGGTCCATTGAACGTGAAAAAGCCGTTTTCGATCGCAAGCCTGCGGCCAAACGCGGTGTAGGTCGACCCTTCGGTCACACGGACGTTGCCGACCGCGCGCAACGGCATGTTCGGCGCGCTCATTGCCGTAATCGTGCCGCGCAGGCCGAGGTCCGCGCCCTGTCCACGGAAACGGAAGTCGTTGCCGAGATCGAGATCGATGTTGGCGCGCGGCGCGAACGGGCCGACGGACCGGTCCGAGCCAGCCGCCGAAGGCGGCGGCTGCCGACGGACCGTGCCATCCGGCCGGACGACGACGACATCGTCGCCGAGCCTCGGTGCAGCCTGCTCGGGCATGTCGAAGAGCGCATGGTCGACCTTGAACTTGCCGTTGATCGCGAGTCCGCCGAGCGGCCCCGCACTGACGACAGTCGCGCTGCCGGACAGCGACAGCTGGCGGTCCGGCGAGGCAAACAGTTCAAGCCTGTCCGCCACGATGCTGGCCTTGACGTCGGGATCCGGGCCGCCCAGCTTCACCTCCCCCGTCGCGCGAAGCGTGCCGCTCGCGCCGTGGAACTCGACCTGCTGGAAATCGACGAGGTTTTCCGACAGCGCGATATGAATCACGCCGTCCTTCAATTGCACGCCTTGATCGACGAGTGTGGCGGACAGCCCGTCGCCAGTCAGCGCCCCCGACACCTTCGGCTTCGCCACGGTTCCGGTCAGCGCAAGTTTCAGCGCAATGTGCCCGTCGAGCAGGTAGCTCGGACCGAACAGCCCACCCGTGGTCGTCAGCGAAGGCACTTCCGCGTTCACCGAGCCCGCAAGCGGCGCTTCTTCGCTGAGGGTTAGCAGGCCATCCTGCATGACGAGGTTGGTATGCGCGGCGACGTCGATGACGCCCAGACGGCTCGCCTGCGCGTGAACCGTCGCGTTCATACGATTGCCGGCGCTGAAATCGACGCGAGCCGCGATGTCCGCAATGCCGAGCGACGCGACGCCGCGTCCGACCTCGACGGTCACATCGCCTGCACGGCGTTGCAGCTGGATATGACCGCTCGCCGTATCGCCGAGCGCGAAATCCCAGTCGCCGTCGAAAACAAGATCGGTCTTCAACGGCGGCGGCGTGCTGGTGATTTCCTGCCGCAGCTCCAGCAGGCGCGCCAGCGAAATCCCGTTGATCGAGCCCGCCGAGCGGATGCGGCCGCGGTCGAAAACGAACGACTTCAGATCGAAGACGGCGTTTTCGAGCGTCATGCGCGTCGCACCGAGCGTCACGCGACCGGCGCTGGCGCTCAACGACAGCGGCGACTCGAGATTGACCGCCGGTGTGCCGCGGTTCTGCAGATGCGTCACCGTGCCGTCCCAGTGCGGACCGTCGCGCGCGTCGGTGAGGTGGCCGTTCGCCGCCAGCGTCAAATCCAGTGGGCGTTCGTGCACCTTGCCGGCTGCTTCCGCGTCAAGCGTGTGGTTGGCCCGTGTGCCGCGCAGATGCGCCTTGAGCGTTGCGAGTTCGACGCCGTCGGCAGCCAGGTTGCGCGCATCGGTCGTAAAGACGAGCGCGCCGTTCGCACCGTCGCGCAGTTCAGCATGACCCTCGGCGTGACCGACCCGATTCGCACCGAATTCGACGCCATCGGCCTTGTAGTTGAGCACGACGTCCGGGTGCGCGAAAGTGCCCGTGAGGTCGCCGTCGGCCATCACGACGCCCGCGATGCCAAAGCCGAGCCGCTCCAGCTGCGGCGCATCGACCTTGAAGCGCAGACGGTCTCCGCGCGCACCGAAGCTGCCCTGCACGTCGACATCGTTGCCCGCTACAGACAGATTCGCGCGGCTCGGCAGAATCCGCGAGCCAGCCAGCTGGATCGTGCCTCCGCCTGTCAGCGGCAGGCCGTCGTAGACGCTTTCGCCGAGCCGGAAGTCGGCTTTGGTCGTGAAGGTCGGCCCGAGTACGCCGGCAGCACTGATCGTGCCGTTCACCCGCGCCTCGATCTTGCGCGCCGCGGGTGCCGCCCGGTTCGCCGCGTGCCCGCCCGACGTGCCCCTGGCCGCCGGGGCGGCAGCCGTACGGGACGGCGTCTGGGAGGTCAGCGCGAGCGGATCGAAATCGGTCAGCGTCGCCTTCAGGTTGTAGCTCGAACTGGCGTCGTGCTTGATCGCGCCCGACAGATCGACGCGCCCTTTGCCCGCCGTTACCCTGACGTCGTTGAAACTCATGCGGGCCGGATCGAACGTCACCTTGCCCTGCGCGCGCAACGCGGCCCGCTGGTCAGCGAGATCGAGCGTGATGCTTTGTATGTCGTCGTTCAGGCGGATGCCGATCGGGCCGGCGAGCTGCGTCGGGCGCACGCTCGCCTGAAGTGCGTTCAGATCGAGGCCGGCTACCTGCAGGTTGAACTGCCCGCGTTTGCCCGTGAGCGAGCCGCTGCCCGTGATCGTCGCGTTCCTGACGATGCGCACCTTCAGGTTCGAGATGTGCTGCGCCTCGGCGTCGAGCCGCACGTCCGCGCGAGCGTCGATGAGCGGCAGAAGGTGCTCGCCGATCGCGCCGGGTCTGGCGTTGACGATCGATACCGAGCCGGCCACGGCAAAGGCGCCCGGCTTCGCCGAATGCGCGGACTTCGTGACCGGGGCGCCTCGTGCGCCCGGTGCAGGTGACGTCGGCACGCTACCGGGGGCGCTTGAGGCAGCCGTCGCTGGACCGCTCGTGCCTGCGACACTCGCTGCGAGGCCGCCGCTCGCCCCGCTGGCAACCATCGCGGCGGACGCAGCCGCGCCCGCTTCACCCAGCACCGCGGGCTGCAACTCCGCCCGCACCGCGAGGTCCGCGAACGGTGCACCGGGCGCGAATGCCTGCGGATTCACGTGATCGAAGGTTACCGTCGCGCGTCGCAGCGGCACGGTGTCAAACGGCGTCGCCTCGACGCGTGCTTGCCCCTTAAGCTTCAGGCCGCTCGCGTCGAGTTCGGCGACAAGCATCTCCAGCGTCCCCGTCACATGCGCGTTCACCTGCACCGGTTCATCGTTGACCTTGCCTGAATAACCCGCGTCGCCGGTCAGGGGAAACGGCTTCACGCCGTCGAGCGACGAGCGCGCCGTGACCTCGCCGAACGGCGTATCGAGCCGGTCGACCGCCGCTTCGTGATGCCGGCCATCGCTCTTGCCATGGAAGACAAACCGCGAGAACTCCGTAGTCGATCCACCCTCATGCAGCAGCAACTGGTCGACCCGCAGGTCGCGCACCTCGAGCTGCAACGGCAACTGCAGGTCCGCCGGCAAGGTCATTGGGCCGGCAGTGGACGTCGACGGCGCGACCCGCGCGTCGATTGTGCCGATGTGCAGGTAGTCGACGGCAAAGCGCCAGGGTTCATGGGTCAGCGCCCAGCGGCCCGCGATGCGGTCAACCTTGATATCCGTACCGCTGCCGTCGAGGCTGCGCCATTCGACGTGACGCAGGCGCAGCCCCGTCGCGATCGTCCCGCCGTCGAGCGTGCCGGCAAGCTGCCCGTCCAGCAACTTCACGGCCGCGCGCCATGCGAAAGCCGTACCGCGCTCGGTCGTCAAGACGCCGTACAGCGCGCCCGCGACGAGCACGACGATCAGCACGGGCGCCATGGCCGCCCATGCGAGCCGCCGCCACAGACGCCGACGCGCCCGCGCGGGCGGCGGCGTGTCCGCGCCGCCCGGCCCGTCAGGCGGAGGAGTGCCTGGCGTGTCCGGCGGCGGGATGGCGGAGGAGTCCGTCGTCATGAATGATAGAAATCAGAAAGCGATGCCGAGCGTCAGGTACGGACGCACACTCTTGTTGCGAATACCGTAGGCCAGGTCGACGTTAATCGGCCCGACCGGGCTGCGCCAGCGCGCGCCCACGCCGACGCCGGGGTAGAAGACCTTTTCGCCCCACGTGTCGGTGGCGGTGCCGATGTCGAAAAACGCCGCCGCGCCCCAGTTGCGGCTAAACCAGTGCTGGTACTCGGTCGTGCCGGTGACGAGGTATTTGGTCGGCAGGGTCGAGCCGGCGACGTTGTTACCGATGCTCTGGAAGCTGTAGCCGCGCACTGAGTTCGAACCACCCGCCCGGAACAGCAGCGACGCCGGAATCCCGCTGGAACCGCCGCTCGTGAAGACGCCGCCCAGTTCCGCGCGCAGCAGAATCAGGTCGCGCTGGCCTATCGGCAGATACTGCATGCCACGCGCGTAGCCGCGAATGAACGTCTGGTCGGTCGCCACGTTCTTGATGGCGAAGCCCGCCTCCACGTGGATCAGGTTGCCGGAGCGCGGGAACAGCGGATCGTCGGTATTGCGGCGCGTCCAGCTCCAGGACGGCACGAGCGCGCGGCTCGTGGTCGGCGGCCCGACATTCTGGGTCAACCGGTCCTGGTAGTACAGGATCGAGTACCCGTAGTCGATGAACTGCGCCGTGCGCGTGCGCTCCACACCGACGCGTGCGCTATAGATGTGCGTATCCGACACATCGGTGTCCGTATAGGACGCCAGCACGCTGTTGACCCATGCCCGCTCGCCAGGCGGCATCGACAGCTGGATCTGCCCGAATCGCTGGGTCTGGTCGATGCGCCCTGTGATGGAAAACGGGTAGGCCCGGCCGAACGTGTTGAGATAGGAATACGAACCCTGCACCTGGGGGCCGTTGTCCGTCGAGTAGCCCACGCCGCCGCGGAAACTGTTGTAAGGATATTCGCTGACCTTCACCTGGATCGGCGTTTCGAGCGGTTTTGCGGGGTCATTGCCGACATCGATCGCGACGCTTGCATAGTAGGGCGTGTTCTGCAACTGTCGCTGCAGTTCGGCGACCCGCTGCACATCGTAGATATCGCCGACTGCGATTGGGTTCACGTTATGCACGATCTGCTCCGGGTAGCGGCGGGTACCCGACACATCGAGCGGTCCCATCGTGAAGGTCGGGCCGCTGTCGTAGGTGACGCTCAGAGTGGCTTCATGCGTGCGCGGGTCGATGAGCGCTTCGGAATGGTAAACCTTCGCGGCGACATAGCGGCGCGCCTGGAGGGCTCTGAGCGACGCGTTCTTCGCGTCGTCCCAGCCGCCCTGTGAAAACGGATCACCTTCATGCAGCGTGAATGCAAAACGCGCGGTATTTTCCTGCTCGGGATCTTCGGTCACCACGGGCCCGCGAAACGACAGCGAAATCGACGAGATGGTGGTTTGCGGCCCCGGATCGACGTTGATGATCACCTCGCGGCGGCCGCCGACGGTACGCACGTCAGTGCGTATGACTGGCGAGAAATACCCTTCCGTCGCAATGAGATCGCGCACCTGCTGCGGCGTGGCGGTCACGAGGAATTCGAACTGATCGTCGCTGATGTCGTTGCGGCTGGCGAAACGGGCGATGTCGAGGTGAGCTTCGAGGAGTTTGCGCAGCGAACGGGGCGAGGTGTTGACGTCGACCCTGTAGGCATCCCGCGCGTGGGCTTCGCTGGCGGTCAGGACGGACATTAGTACGAGCGTCCCGGCGACGAGCCACGCGCGCAGATGCCGCCACGGGCGCGATGTCCCGCGCGCGGCGTAAAGGCGCTTGCCACCGGCTGATACACGCCCAATGCGCGATGGTTCGATCACACACCCCGCCAAGCAGGACCTCCGGCCATGGTTGAATTGTTCCGCCCGGCACCGCGCAAACGGACCGAAGCTCGTTATTTGACCACATCAGGGCCAGAGAGCCATATCAAATATGGTGTCACGACGGCGCCGCAAAAACGCGCGTGCCGTCTGGCAGCACCTGGGGAGGCGCCTTCCGGCATGACCGCCGCGCCCGCCTTGGACGCCCCTTCCGGCATCTTGTTCCGCGAGTTTTCGACCGCGCGTAACGCTTGCGGTAAAATTGCGTTCGACATCGCCGGTCGCTGCCTGCGCGGCCGCCGCACTTCTCTATCACGGACGTCGAGCCATGTACCAATCGGACATCACCCAGTTCCTGAATCAGCTGAAGCAGCAAAAGCCCAATCTTGAAGCCGAACAGCGCCGCGGCCGCTCGCTCCTGTGGGACAAGCAGCCGGTCGATCTGGACGAACGCGCAACGCAACAGTCGTCGCGCGTGCAACAGACGCCCTACGTCTATTACCAGAACTTCTGAGCGTGTCCACCGCCGACGAGGCCCGCGCCGCAAAGCAACGTCCCGACGCCGCGCTCGCTGCGCCCGCGACCGACTCGACGCCTGACACCGTCGACGGGATTGCGTTTGCGCGTCTGTACGGCGAGCCGCTGTTCAAGCTCCCGACAGACCTTTACATCCCGCCGGATGCGCTCGAAGTCTTCCTCGAAACGTTCGAAGGCCCGCTGGATCTGTTGCTGTACCTGATCCGCAAGCAGAACTTCAACGTGCTCGACATCCCGATGGCGGATGTGACCGCCCAGTATCTGGGCTACGTCGAGCAGTTGCGCAAGACGAATCTCGAGCTCGCCGCCGAGTATCTGCTGATGGCCGCGATGCTGATCGAGATCAAGTCGCGGATGCTGTTGCCGGTGAAGAAGCACGACACCGGCGAGGAAGCGGAAGATCCGCGCGCCGAACTCGTGCGCCGCCTGCTCGAATACGAGCAGATGAAGCTTGCCGCGCAGCGCCTCGACCAGTTGCCGCAGCTTGGCCGCGATTTCCTGCGCGCGGAAGTCTATATCGAACAAAGTATCACGCCGCGCTTCCCCGACGTGAATTCCGACGACCTGCGCGCAGCGTGGGCCGACGTCATCAAGCGGGCCAAGCTGGTGCAGCATCACCGGATTTCGCGCGAGGAGCTGTCGGTGCGCGAGCACATGAGCGTCATCCTGCGGCGGCTGCAGAACGCGCGTTTCATGGAGTTCTCCGAGCTGTTCGATACGACGCGCGGAGTGCCGGTCGTCGTGGTGAATTTCATCGCGATGCTCGAACTGGCGCGCGAAACGCTGATCGAGATCACGCAGGCCGAGCCGTTCGCCCCGATCTACGTCCGTCTGGCCTATCTGCCGGCCTGACGGCCGGACCGGCGATGCAAACGCCTGCCCAAGTCTGGGATATAAGGTGGCATATGAGCTGGCGAAATGCCTCATTTCGGTGCGGCGTCGTCATAAATCCACTACAATCCCGCGCTCCGAACCCCTCTTCACTGCGCCGGGGAGCGCGCCGTAAAACAGCGGGAGATTCGTCGCCGCGGCGCCCCGCTCCGTGCAAGGAACCCACCGTCCGATCATGAAAGTCATCAGCTCGATCCACGAATTGCGCGACCAGTTGCGTGGCCAGAATCGCACCGCCTTCGTCCCGACGATGGGCAATCTGCACGAAGGGCATCTTTCGCTGATGCGCCTTGCGCGCCAGCACGGCGACCCGGTGGTGGCGAGTATCTTCGTCAACCGGCTTCAGTTCGGCCCGAACGAAGATTTCGACAAGTATCCGCGCACGCTCGAAGCCGACATCGAAAAGCTGCAGAAGGAAAACGTCTACGTGCTGTTCGCACCGACCGAAAGGGATCTGTATCCGGAGCCGCAGGAATACCGCGTGCATCCGCCGCACGATCTGGGCGATATCCTCGAAGGCGAATTCCGGCCGGGCTTCTTCCAGGGCGTGTGCACGGTCGTGATGAAGCTGATGACGTGCGTCCAGCCGCGCGTCGCCGTGTTCGGCAAGAAGGACTATCAGCAGTTGATGATCGTCCGGCAGATGTGTCACCAGTTTGCGATGCCGACCGACATCGTCGCCGCCGAAACCGTGCGCGACGCCGACGGCCTAGCGCTCAGCTCGCGCAATCGCTATCTGCAGGCGGCCGAGCGCGCCGAGGCGCCGGTGCTCGCCGCGACGCTGAACCGGGTGCGCGACGCCGTGCTGGCCGGCAACCGCGATTTCGCGAAGATCGAGCAGGACGCGATGGCGTCGCTAGCCGCGCGCGGCTGGCAGCCCGACTACGTCGCCGTGCGCAAACGCGTGAACCTCTTGCCGCCGACGGCGCAGGATACCGACGCACCGCTCGTCGTCCTCGCAGCCGCGAAGCTTGGCGCAACGCGCCTCATCGACAACCTCGAAATCTGACGCCGCGCACGCAAGTGCATCAAGGCGCCCAAGGCAAAGGAACGGCCATGCAACGCAATATGCTGAAATCGAAGATCCATCGTGCGGCGGTCACGCACTGCGAACTGCACTACGAAGGCTCGTGCGCGATCGACGAGAACCTGCTCGAAGCGGCGAACATCGTCGAAAACGAGCGCATCGATATCTGGAACATCAACAACGGCGAGCGTTTCTCGACCTACGCGATCAAGGGTGAACGCGGCAGCGGCATGATTTCGCTGAACGGCTCGGCCGCGCGACGCGCGCAACTGGGCGATCTGGTGATCATCGCGGCATTCGCGATGGTCGACGAAGCCGAGCTGAAGGCAGGCTGGAAGCCGGATCTGGTGTTCGTCGACGAAAACAACCGCATCAAGGGCAGCCGCGATCACGTGCCGACGCAAAGCTGGACCTGAGCCAGACCGGCCGCGGTCCCATCAGGCGCAGCAAAGCCGACCGCTGCGCTTCTTTATTGCCCGACGCCGAACGAGCGGTCACGCCTTGTTGCTGGTCCAGTCGATGATCGGCTGCCACTGTTCGAGGTCCTTTTCGACGCGGCTTTTCGCAACGTCCCACAACGTCAGGCCGTGCGCGGCCAGCTGCACGTAGTTCTGGGTATCGCGCAGAAAGCCCAGTACAGGCAGATCCAGCCCCTCGACGAACCGGTGCAGCTGATCGGCCGACTTCGTCCGCGCATCGACCCGCATGCCGACTACGCCGACCTCGATGGCGCCCTTCCGGACCGCCTTTTCCTTTGCCAGGCGTTCGAGAAATTCCTGCGTGGCGAGAATATCGAATATCGACGGCTGCAACGGGACGATCACCTTGTCCGCGAGATCCAGCGCGATGCTGAAGCGGTTGCCGTGCAGGCCTGCCGGGGTATCGATGACCGCATGCTCCAGCCCTTTCGGCGGCCTGGCGGGGGAATCGTGATCGACCTCCCACATTTCGATGGCCGCCAGCGTGCCGGGCCGGAGCTCGAGCCAGGCGTGGGCTGATTGCTGCTTGTCCAGGTCGGCGAGCGCCACCCACTCGCCGGAGGCTGCGAAGTAACCAGCCAGATTGGTCGCGAGCGTGCTTTTACCGACGCCGCCCTTCGGGTTCGCCACTACGATTACCGTCATGAATTCTCCCGGGAAGAAGGCTGGCCGGACCAGCCGGTTTGCCGTGCGTTCTCGTCAAGCCGATTCAGGCGTTGATAATATCGGCAAATCCCGCCGCACCGAAGTCTTTGGCGCCGCATTCCTTTTTCTTTTTTGCCCTGGAGTTTGAACACCATGAGCACGCTTCGCCCGGAATATTCGATCGACCGCCTCCACGAGCGGCAGAAGGGCACCCTTCCTGGTCTGCTTGGATTTCGGGTAGTGTCGCTGGAGCAGGGGTCGCTGACTGGCGAGTTGACCGTGCGCGCGGAGTTGCTCGCACCTAATGGGTTCCTGCATGCGGCTTCTGTTATCGGGCTTGCCGATACCGCCTGCGGGTACGCCTGTCTGGCTCATTTGCCTGAGAAGGCTCGCAATTTCACCACAGTTGAGTTGAAGAGTAATTTTCTGGGTACCGCGACTGAAGGGGTCGTGCGGACCGTGGCCACGGGAGTTCATCTTGGGCGGAGCACCCAGATTTGGGATGCCAGCGTTTTTGCGCCCGATGGGCGGACTATTGCGCTTTTCCGTTGTACGCAGATGGTTTTGTATTGAGGTTTTTTGCTTATTTTATTTGGTGTTGTAGTTTGTTTGCCTTTCCTTGATTTTGCTTTTGGTTGATTAGTGTCGCCCCTGTGCGGGGCGACACCAGTAAACCACTCACAAAAACTCAAAAAAATCAGGCATTAGCAACCCGCGGCGCCGGAGCCGCCCCAACCGCATAAAGCCCATTCCCGAGCAAAGCCTGAACAACGAGAGTGACGGCCCAAAAGGCCGGATACTCCCACCCGCCGTTGGGGGAAGCAAACCCCCAACCGTTATGCAGGTGCGCGGACATCGCGCCGAGCATGAACGGCAACAGCACAATCGCGACCCAGCGAACCTGCACACCAAGAATCAGCGCGATCCCACCAAACAGTTCGACGAAGGCTGTCACATAGCCAAGCCAGCCGGGCAATCCGAGCGAGACGAAAAAACCCGCCGTTCCCGGCAGGGTAAAAACGAAGATCTTCTGCAGGCTGTGGGCCAGATAAAGCACACCCAGGGCAAGCCGCAGCAAGGTGGCGGCCGCATCGGCCGTACGGGTCGAGTTCATGTCAGTTCCTCAGAGGTTGAAGGGACGACGCCTGCGCGTCATCGATGGAACGAACTTTATTCGAACCATTAAAGACGAAAAACCACCTCCATCGCTTAGATTATTTCCTGGCAGGAGTTAATCATCAAAGCACCCTTCAACCAATCGCCGAAAACAACTTCGCCAGATCAAGGTGTTGGGCCAGCGTATCGGCAAGCCGGTCGAGCGAAGCCTCCCGCAGCGCGGGATAGTCGATGGCCTGCGCGTCATCGAGCCCCGCCCAGGCGAGCAAGGCGCCGCACGCAGCAGGTGTGTCGAACAGCCCGTGAACATAAGTAGCGAGAATCTGTCCGTCGGCGGAAATCGCGCCATCCGGGCGGGCGCCCTTCCCTCCGTCAGCCGCCAGTTGCAGGGCGGCCCGCTCGAGCGCCGGTCCTGCGGTTTCACCCATGTGAATCTCATAACCCGACACCGCGGCCGGATCCGGAAGCGTCAGGCATCCCGACACGTTTTTTAGCGTCTTGGCCTGCGTCAGCCTCGTCGAAAAATCGAGCCATCCCAAGCCGGCGACCACCTTCCCCGGCGCGCCCTCGACGCCATAAGGGTCCGCAATCTCCTGCCCGAGCATCTGCATGCCGCCGCAAATACCAATCACGCGGCCGCCATAGCGCAGATGGCGTCGCAGCGCGTCTTCCCAGCCTTGCGCCCGCAACCACGCGAGGTCCGCCTGCACATTCTTCGAGCCCGGCAGGATCACGAGGTCGGCCGGCGGCGGCACGACGCCCGCGCGCACGTAGCTGAAATCGACCTGCGGATGCGCACGCAGCGCATCGAAATCCGTGTGGTTGCTGATGTGCGGCAACGCCGGCACGACGACGCGCAGCGTCCGCGCCACATCGCCGGAATGGGTGGCGTGCGGGTCGCGTGGCAGCATATCTTCGGCGTCCAGCGTCAGGCCGTGCAGATACGGCACGACGCCCAGCACCGGCTTGCCGGTCTTCGCTTCGAGCCAGTCGAGCCCAGGCTTCAGCAGACTGATATCGCCGCGAAAGCGGTTGATGATGAAGCCCCGCACGCGCGCCTGCTCGCTCTCCGACAGACACGCCAGTGTGCCCGTCAAGTGCGCGAACACGCCGCCACGGTCGATATCGGCGACCAGTACGACCGGGCAATCCACGGCTTCCGCAAAACCCATGTTGGCGATGTCGCGCTCGCGCAGATTCACTTCAGCGGGACTGCCCGCGCCTTCGACAAAGAGGGTGTCGAAGGCGGCCTGCAGGCGCGCGTAAGACTCCAGCACCGCCTCGAATGCGACCGGCTTGTAGTCGTGATACGCCCGCGCATCGAGATTCATGCGCGCCTTGCCGTGAATGATCACCTGCGCGCCGCGGTCGCTCGTCGGCTTGAGCAGCACGGGGTTCAGATCGGTATGCGCGGCGATGCCCGCGGCAATCGCCTGCAAGGCCTGCGCGCGGCCGATCTCGCCGCCATCGACCGTCACCGCGCTGTTGAGCGCCATGTTCTGCGGCTTGAACGGCGCGACACGTACCCCCGCGCGACGGGCAAGCCGGCACAGTCCGGCGACGAGCGTGCTCTTGCCGGCATCGGACGTGGTGCCCTGGATCATCAGCGTGCCGCGCGGCACATGGATGGCGTCGAGTGGGGAGGAAGTCGTCACGAAAATGGCGCAGAAAGGCGGCAGAGGCGAAGGCGGCATTATCCCTCGCGCGCTACATCAAGGTATACGCGGGGACAGCCGGTACAATCACGCGATGATTCCACGCGACCTCACCTTCGTTCTCGGCGGCGCCCGCTCGGGCAAGAGCGCGCACGCTGAACAACTCGCCAGCGACAGTGCCTGTCCCGTCACCTACATTGCGACTGCACGGGTCGCGGATGAGGAATTCGCGCAGCGCGTCGCCCATCATCGCGAACGGCGTCCGGCACACTGGAATCTGCTCGAAGCACCCGTCGATCTGGCGGGCGCAATCACTTCAGTCGATGCGCCCGGTCACTGCATTCTGATCGACTGCCTGACGCTCTGGCTCGCCAACCTGCTCTGCCCGCCCGATAACGCCCCGCTCGCCGAAGACCCGCACGCACGTATGCTCGCGTTCGAGGCGGCGCTGGTGTCGGCAAGGGGCAGGATCATTGTGGTCAGCAATGAGATCGGCCTCGGCGTCGTGCCGCTCGGCGCGGCGACACGTCTCTATGTCGACGAAATCGGGCGGCTGAACCAGCGCGTGGCGGCCCTGAGCACACAGGTCACGATGATGATCGCGGGCCTGCCGCTTTCGCTGAAAACGGCGGGCCATTGATGATGCTGTCGCTGCCGCTCATCGCAACGCTTGCGACTGCCTCGGTCGCCGTCGATCGCTGGCTTGGCGAGCCGCGAACGGCGCATCCGCTCGTCGGCTTCGGCAAGCTCGCAAGCCGTATCGAGGCGCGCCTGAATAACGGTGTGCGCGCCCGGCTGATGGGCATCGTCGCGTGGCTGCTGGCAGTCGCGCCGCCTGTGCTGATTGCCGCGTGGCTCGTCACCGTACTGCCGTTCGGGTATGCCTGCGCCGTGCACGTCGCGCTGCTGTGGTTCGCGCTCGGTGCCCGTAGTCTGCACGACCATATCGCGCCGATTGCGCGCGCGCTTGCAAAACGTGATCTCGCAGAGGCGCGCTTGCTGACGTCGCGGATCGTATCGCGCGAAACAGCGCATGCGGACGAAGGCGCGCTATCGCGTGCCGCTGTCGAATCCGCGCTGGAAAACGGCAACGATGCGATCTTCGGCGCGCTCTTCTGGTTCGCGATTCTGGGCGGCCCGGGCGCACTTGCGTTCCGGCTCGCCAACACGCTCGACGCGATGTGGGGTTACCGCACACCGCGCTATCTGCGCTTCGGCTGGGCGGCCGCGCGCTTCGACGACGTGCTTAACTGGATTCCGGCACGCCTCACGGCGGCGAGCTATGCGGTGCTCGGCGATACGCGCACCGCGCTGCAATGCTGGCGCGAACAGGCGCATCGCTGGGACAGTCCGAACGCCGGCCCGGTGATGGCTTCAGGCGCGGGCAGTCTGAACGTACTGATCGGCGGACCCGCCACGTATCACGGCGCAACCGAGCAACGCCCGACACTCGGCATGGGTCGCACAGCCAGTGCGCAGCACGTGACGGCGGCGCTGGTCCTGGTGGAACGGACCGTCATTCTCTGGCTCGCCGTGCTGATCGTGCTGGCGCTTCTGAGCGTACCGTTCCATGGCTGAAGCAATCGCGCACGGCGGAAATCTGCACGAAGCGGCGCGACGCTACGGCATCCCGTACGGTGAATGGCTCGACCTGTCGACAGGGATCAATCCGCACGGCTATCCCGTACCCCCCGTTCCCGCCGAAGCATGGCGACGGCTGCCGGACGAAGGCGACGGTTACGCCGCCTGCGCCGCACACTACTATGGCGCGCCGGACACCGCACATGTGCTGCCTGTAGCGGGCAGCCAGGCGGCGATCCGCACGCTGCCGACACTGTTGCCGCGCGGCGTCGTCGGTATTGCGCCGCTCACGTATGGCGAATATGCGCCAGCGTTCCGGCGTGCCGGTCATCGGGTCGCCACGCTCGACATATCGAGCGCGAAGTTGCCGGATGAACTGACGCACGCGGTCGTCGTCAATCCAAACAATCCGACTGCGCAACACGTCCCGGCTGCAACGCTGCTTCAGTGGCATGCCGAACTATCGGCGCGGGGTGGCTCGCTGATCGTCGACGAGGCGTTTGCTGATGCGATGCCATCGGCGTCGCTTGCGAACCGGACCGATCGCGTGGGACTCGTCGTCTTCCGCTCGCCGGGAAAATTCTTCGGGCTTGCCGGCGTGCGCGCGGGTTTCGTGCTTGCTACGCCCACGTTGCTCGCTGGCCTGCGTGATGCGCTCGGTGCGTGGACCGTCAGCGGTCCGGCGCGGCATGCGGTGAGCGCCGCCTTCGGTGATCTCGAATGGCAGCGCGATATGCGCACGCAACTTGAAGCGCAAAGCGCCCGTCTCGCTGCGCTGCTCGGTGCGCAAGGGTTGTCGCTGCATCGCACGCCGCTCTTCGCATGGACCTGCGATGCGCGCGCTCACGCCCTGCATCATGCGCTCGCACGGCGTGGCATCTGGACGCGCTTCTTTGCAGAGCCTGCCAGTGTGCGCTTTGGACTGCCCGGCCCCGATGCGCAATGGGCACGTCTTGAGCATGCTCTCGCCGCGAGCATGCGCGAAATCGCTGCCACTCCTCGTTTTGACAACCGATGATCCGCCGATTGCCGCACGTTGCCTTCCTGATCTTCGCTGGCCTGTTCGCGTGCGCACCGTCGGCGCACGCCACGACGGTCAGCGTCACCGACGACTCCGGCGCCACCGTCACGCTCTCAGCTCCCGCCCAGCGCGTCATCAGCCTCGCGCCGCATGTCACCGAATTGCTCTACGCGGCAGGAGGCGGAGCGAAACTCGTCGGTGCGGTCACCTATAGCGACTATCCGCCTGAAGCAAAACAGATTCCGCGCGTCGGCGACAACAAGGCGCTCGACCTTGAACGCATCGTCGCGCTCAAACCCGATCTGATCGTCGTGTGGCGTCACGGCAATGCGCAGCGGCAGCTCGACCGTCTGCGCGAGCTACATATCCCGCTCTTCTTCAGCGAGCCGCATCGTCTCGACGATGTCGCCGTCACACTGACGAAGCTGGGCGCCCTGCTTGGCACATCGCAGACCGCGGATGCCGCGGCGAACGCCTATCGGGCCGACATTGCGCAACTGCGCGCGCGCTATGCTGCGCGGCCGCCCGTCAGCGTGTTCTACCAGGTGTGGGATCAGCCGCTGATGACGCTCAACGGCGAGCACATGATCAGCGACGTGATCGCATTGTGCGGCGGCCGCAACGTCTTCGCGAAACTGGAGCCGCTTGCGCCCACCGTCTCAACCGAAGCGGTGCTCGCGGCGAATCCGGAGGCGATCGTGACCGCGTCGCGAGGCGCTACCGCACCCGACACGCAAATGCCGCAGCTCGACACATGGCGTGCCTGGCCAGGCCTCGCGGCAGTAGCACACAACAACCTATTTGCAATCGATGGTGACCTGATCAGCCGCCCCGCTCCGCGTATCGCGCAGGGCGCAGCGCTGCTGTGTCAGGATCTGGAGACAGCGCGCTCGAGAAGAGCGGGTGCAGGACAGTAAGCCCGGAGCACTCGAACTCGCGCTACCAGACTGCGCGGTCTCAAGCATTCCAGCGTACGAGCGCCCACCGCCCGGCCGCATCGCCTCCTCGCAACCAGGCCACACTGGCGAAGTCGACCGACCAGGACAGACAACGGTCAAGCGGGATCCCTAGCGCGATGGATGCCAGCACGCGAATCACGCCCGCGTGCGTGACGACGTGCACGCATGCGCGATCAGTCTGCGCCTGCACGTCGTCGAACCATTCCTGTACTCGTGCGCTGAACTGGGCAACGCTCTCGCCGCCATGTGCGCGAGCGTGCTGAAGATCGGCAGCCCATTCGTCGAGCAACGCGCGGTCGATTGCGTCCCAGCGTTGCTGTTCCCACGCGCCGAAATCCATCTCCTGCAGACGCGGGTCCGTGCGCCACTGACAGCCGCAACAGGCTGCCCACGATTCAGCCACCGATGCGCAGCGTCCAAGCGGGCTGGTCAGCGTAACGTCGGGCGCCGGTATGTCGAACTGCGCGAAGCGACTCGCCAGTGCTGAGACGCAAGCCTGCGGGTCGCCTGCAAGCGGTACATTGCTGCGACCATAGCAAACGCCCGCCTCGACCGCGACCGCCGGATGACGGATCAGAACGAGATCCATGCAAGCCCCGTCAGATAGATCGCGAGTTCGAAGACCTGCTGTGCAAAGCCGAGGCAATCGCCGGTGTAGCCGCCGATGCGCCGCACGAAATAGCGCCCCAGGGCGAAGCGAAGTGCGATCAGCACGACAAGCGTGGCGCAGCCCGCGCGCCAGTCCGGCCAGAAGAGCCATGGCAGTCCGAATGCGGCAACGAGCGCCAACGCACCGGGCGTCATGCGCTGCGCAACGGGCCTCGCCTTGCCTTCGGGCCGGACGTAATCGAGCGTCGCCAGATAGCTGATCGCGCAGGCGCGGCTCGCCGTGTGCGCCGTCACAATCAGCGACGCAGCGCGCAATGGCGGCAGCGAGACTAGCGTCTGCCATTTCAACGCGAGCGCAACCACGAGCGCAATGGCGCCGAACGCACCGATGCGCGAGTCATGCATGATGCGCAGCACGTCGTCGCGTGTGCAGCCGCCGCCAAATGCATCGCAGCAGTCTGCGAGACCATCCTCGTGAAACGCGCCGGTCAATAGCAGCGTCGCGGTCATCGACAGCAACACGGCGACGCCCGCCGGAAACACGCGCAACGCCGCGAGATAAACGAGCGCGCCAACCCCGCCCACCAACGCGCCGACGAGTGGAAAATACCGCGCCGCCGCGTTGAGATAGTGCGGCTCATAGCCGACCCAGCGCGGCACCGGTACCCGTGTGAAATAACCCAGCGCAGTAAAGAAATAACGCAGTTCGGCAAGCGGATTCATGATGGCGCGGCCCCTCTACATCCGTATGCGATTGGCTCAGGCGTCGCGGTCAGCCACACCGGCGGATTCGAAACTCGCCATCTCGTTGATGAACGCGACTGCCGCGCGCAACAACGGCAACGCCAGCGCGGCGCCGGTGCCTTCGCCCAGCCGAAGATCGAGCGAGAGCAGCGGAATCGCGCCGAGATAGTCGAGCATGCGCCGATGTCCAGCCTCATTCGACGCATGAGCGAACACGCAGTAGCCGCGCACCTCAGGCGCAAGCGCATCGGCAACGAGCAGCGCGGACGTCGCGATGAAACCGTCGACGAGAATCGTCATCCGCTCCTGCGCCGCCGCGAGGTACGCACCGGCCATCATCGCGATCTCGAAGCCACCGAAGGTGGCGAGCACATCGAGCGGGTCGTCGCTGACTGCGTGAATGGCAAGCGCCGACGCCAGCACGTTGCTCTTCTTCGCGAGACCGGCGTTATCGAGACCGGTGCCGCGTCCGACGCATTCGTCGATCGGCACGCCACAGAGTCGACTCATCAGGCACGCGGCCGCCGACGTATTCGCAATGCCCATCTCACCGAGGCCGATCACATTGGTACCCAGCGCCGCGTGATGGCGCACGCGTGCCGCGCCGGCCTGCATGGCGGCGAGCGCTTCTTCACGCGTCATCGCAGGCTCGTGCGCAAAGTTTCGCGTGCCTCGCGCGATCGGAATATCGACGAGTACATCCGACGGCGGCAACGGCGTCGCCACCCCCGCGTTGACGATTTCGAGCGTGAGCCCCGCCACGCCGCTCAGCGCATTGATCGCCGCGCCGCCCGCAAGAAAGTTGCCGACCATCTGCGCCGTGACGGCCTGCGGATACGGACTCACGCCTTCGTGCGCGATGCCGTGGTCGGCGGCGAATACGATCATCGCCGGACGTTCGATGGTGGGACGCGTCGTGCGCTGGATCATGCCGATCTGGCGCGCGAGCGACTCGAGACGGCCGAGGCTGCCAGGCGGCTTCGTCTTCGTGTCGATGATGTGCTGCAACTCGTTACGCAAGGTCTGATCGAGCGGTTCGACAACTGGTAACGCAAGTAGGGAAGAGGTCATGTTCATTTTCGTTGAGGGATTATTTGTGTCCTGATGCGTCGCCCGGCGCATGCGCGGGTGCATCGCGGGAACGAGTGCTTCATGGTCGCCGTCGCGGATCAGGATGAGCGGATAACCGAAGGCGCGGCTCGCGAGCGCCGGTGTCAGCACGTCGCGCGCGGCGCCCGCGTGCGCGCCGCCGTTTCCTTCGAGCAGTAACGCGTGCGTCGCAAAACGGCGCGCAAGATTGAGGTCGTGACACGAAAAGATGACGATTCGCGGTGTGTGCTGCACCCACGTCGTCAACGCTTCGAGGCAATCGATCTGGTGATGCAGGTCAAGATGCGACAGCGGTTCATCCAGCAGCAACAACGGTGCATCCTGACACAGCACCGCAGCCAGCGCGACCCGCTGACGCTCGCCGCCCGAAAGCGACAACACATCGCGCGTCGCCAGAGGGGCAAGGCCCAGCGTATCGAGCGCCGTGTGCGCCGCCGCGCGATCTTCGGCGCCTTCCCAGCCCCATCCCGAGAGATGCGGAAAGCGGTTGAGCATCACGATGTCCAGCACGCTCGCGCTGAACGCGTCGTGTTCGCCCTGCGGCATCAGCGCGCGGCGGCGTGCAAGATCGACTGGCGACCAGTCCGCGACGCGAAGGCCGTCGACTTCGACATGGCCTGTCGCGGGCGCAAGCAATCCGGCAAGCGCCGAGATCAGCGTCGTCTTGCCGGCACCGTTCGGTCCGGCGATGCACCAGACTTCACCGGCATAAAACGTGTGCGTGAAATCGTCGAGCAACGTGCGTGCGCCTGCACGCAACGTCACACATTGCGCACTAAGTGCAGGCGCATTGAGGGAAGGACGCGTCATCATCGCCGCCTGCGCAAGAGCATCCACAGGAAGACGGGCACGCCCGTCAACGCCGTAATCACGCCAACCGGCAATTGCGCCGGTGCGATCACGGTGCGCGCAACCAGATCGGCGCCCATCACGGCTACGCCTCCGGCAAGCGCGGCTGCGGGCAGCAGCATACGCTGGTCATTGCCGAAGCAAAGCCGCAGCATGTGCGGCACGACAAGGCCGACGAAGCCGATGGTGCCGCCCGTCGTGACGGCAGCGGCTGCTGCCAGCGAGGCCACGAGGTACACCCGCAAACGCAGCCGCATGACGGTGACGCCGAGCGCGTGCGCGGCCGCATCGCCGCGCAGCAGCACGTTCAGTTGCGGGGTAACAGGCACGATTGCGACGAGCCCGATCAGCACCGCGACAAGCGCGACCCATGGCGTGCCGCCGCCGTTCAGGTCGCCAGTGAGCCAGAACAGCATGCCGCGCAGACGGCTCTCCGGCGCGACGCTCAGCAGCAACGTGATGACCGCGCCCCAGCCCGCTGCAATCACGACGCCTGTCAGCAGCAAACGCGGCGATGTGTCCTGCGGCTCGCCTCGCCACAAGTCGTGACGTGCCAGCCCCAGCACAAGCAGGATCGACAGCAATGCGCCGGCAAATGCGCTGGCGTCGACGATCCACCATGCGCAACCCGCGATCATCGCGACAAGCGCGAAGCTGGCCGCGCCGCCCGACACGCCTAGCACGTACGGTTCGGCGAGCGGATTGCGCAGCAGCACCTGCAACAGGGCACCGGCAACGGCGAGCAATGCGCCGCACGCAAATCCGGCAAGCGCGCGCGGCAGGCGCAAGCTGCGGACGATTTCCCCCGCGAGGTCCGTCGATGCCAACGCGCTGCTGCCATGCCACGGCAGCAGCGCAGCCAGCACGCGCAGCGGAGACACGGGCACGCTGCCAAGCATGAGCGATGCGACAAACACGACGACCGCCAGCACGCCGAGCACGAGCCAGATCGTCGCGGCGCGCTTCGCGGTCATGCCGGCAACGGTACGCAGTGCGAGGCGACTCATGGGCGTGGTTTCAGAAGACACAATGGCTCAGTACACCATGCGCATCACTGCTGCTGCCAGCCGAGCGTGAGCCAGGCGCCGCGTCGTGGCGTGTTGTATGTGTAGGCCAGTTCATAGTCCTTGTCGAAGAGATTCTGGATCTGCGCCGCCACGTACCACGCCTTCGTGATGTTGTAGCGCGCGGACAGGTTCACTACACCATAGCCGCCGAGCGTGTTGCCGGTATCGTCGCGCTCGCCGCTTACGATCCACTCGCCGCCCACGCGCCATCCGGCAACGTCGCGGTTCACCGAGAGCGATGCGAAGCGGCGCGCGCGCCGATTCAGATCGGTGTTCGTGTCTTCGTCGACGGGATTCTGCAACGTCACCGAAGCACGCACGTCAGTCTTGCCCAGATGGCCGCTCCACGATCCTTCGAGCCCCTGCACCTTCGCCCGCCCGACGTTCTGCGCAACATACACGCCCGGCGTGACCTGTTGATACTCGATCAGGTTCGTATAGCGCGTCTGGAACGCGGTCAGTCGCAACACGCCCAGGGCATCCGATGCGTACTGCAACGCCGCTTCAATCGAATGACTGTGTTCAGGCTGGATCGACGGATTGCCGCTCCCCGGAAAGTACAGATCGTTGAAGGTCGGCGCGCGGAACGCATTCGACCAGCTTGCGGTCACCTTCCAGTGCTCGTTCAGATCGTGGCCATAGCCGAGATAGTAACTGTTCGCGCCGCCGAAATCGGAGTACTGGTCGCGCCGCACGTTGGCCTGGAACTGGCTTCGGCCGAAGCGCCCCGTATAGCCGATAAACCCGGAGTCCACGTGACGGGCGGGCGCGCCGTACTCATCCGAATCGAGGCTCTGGTCGAGATGCTCGTAGCCTGCCTTGACCTTCTGCTGCGACGCGAACGTGAAATCGTTCTGCCACGTGTACTGATTATTGTCGGTGTTGAAGTGGTCGGCATAAAGGCCGTTCAACGCCGTCGTGCTGCGATCGTTGCCCGTCGCGACGACGAAGTGCGTCGCCCACCAGTCGGTCACGCGACCGTCCGCGAATGCCGACGCCTGCTGAACCCTGCTGTACAGGTTGTTGAGATCGGTGGGCGCGCCGAATGGATCGTCGAAGCTGTTGTTTCCGTTCGACTGGAAATAGCGGATGCCCGCGTCCCACCTGTCGTTGAATGTGTGGCGCAGCGATGCCGAGATGCTTTCGTTCAGATAGCCATTGGCGTTCGGATTGACCGGCGCGAGCGCGGGATCGATCGACGAAAAGCCATCGTCTTTCGTCCGCGCGAGCGACAGGCTGAAGGTCGTCGCGCCGTCCCTGTCGAGCGCACCGTTCACGCCGGCCTGCTGGCTTTGCGTGTGATAGCTGCCGTAGCCGACGGAGAAATTGAAGCGCGGTGGATGATCGCCGCCGTCCTTCGTGAACACCTGCACCACGCCGCCAATCGCGCCGGAACCATACAGCGCCGACACATTGCCGTTCACCACTTCGACGTGATCGACCTGGTCGAGCGGGATCTGCTCGATCTGTGCGCTACCGAGGCTGACCGAATCGACACGCACACCATCTATCAACACGAGCGACTGCTGTGCCGAAGCGCCCCGCAGGAATAGACTCGAGGACGAACCCGGGCCGCCATTGCGCACGATCTGCGCGCCGGGCGCGAGCTGCAGCAAACCCGGCAGATCGCGCGCCGTGGTGTCGGCGATGTCCTGCTGGTCGAACCGCGTGGTCTGAGGGATCGCGTCGGCGAGCGGCTGCGCGCCGCGCTCCGCAGTCACCACGATCGGCGTGAGCGTGGTGCTGGCGGACTTCGTGGCGGGAGCGGCCGTTGTGCTGGAGGTTGCAATGTTGCCCGGCGCGACCGACGGCGCCGTATCCTGCGCGAGCGCAGGCGCTTCATCCGTGGTTGCGGGCAAGGCTTGCGCGCCGAGCGGCAAGCCGGCCACGGCGAGTAGTGCCGTGCCGGCGATGGGCGTGTACATCCGGTTGTTTCCTGTGGATAGCGTGCCCGGCCTGCTTCCCCGCGAGCCGGTGCGTAACAGGGCGGTCCGCCGGCGTGAAGCCACGCGGACGACGCCCCTCACTCTGGCCGGTATCCGGGCTGGCGACACATCGACCCGCCTTCCCACGCAAGAATTGCGCAGTGGCATTGCGCGCCTCGCCGGAGACGCGCCCAGGTCGACCTGCATGACATCATGCGGTCGCTTACCGTTGCGGGGGCAGCACAGGTTGGCTCGTCCTGGCGGACGCGGCTTCCTGTTTCCCGTTTAACTGCGCACGATGTGAAAACGCGCGCGGGCACCAAAGTGCCGCAAGTGTAGGAGGGGCTTCCTGGGGCGTCAAGAATGGTCGATTCCTGCAATTCGCGTGCGCACGTCGCGTGCAATGTGAGCAAAGTTTCCGCATGTCACAGGCACGAAACTCGCTCGAAACAGGCATAAAGCAGGTATAAAGCAGAGATGTTACGTCTCGAAACGAGACAATTGTCGGAAGCTGTCACATTCCGCGCTAAAATGCCGTGTCTTTAGAGGACGCAGCACATGCTCACCGAACTCGAAACACTCTCACAGAATATTGGCCGGCTGATCGAAATCAGCCAGCGTCATCACGAAGCGCGTCGCGCGCTTGAAAAGCAGCTCGCCGACGCTCGCGCAGAATGCGAGGCCGCGCGTGCCGAACTCGAGCAGATGCGCGAAGAGCGCAACGCGCTGCAAGCGGAGCGCGATTCGCTTTCATCGAAGATCGACGACGCCCAGGTGCGGCTGAACGCCATCCTCGAAAAACTCCCGCGTGCGAAAGCGCACGCCGAGCCGGACAATCAACTTGATCTGCTCGCGTCGTCGCAGCAGGAAGTCGAAACCGAAGCCGGCGGCGACGTCACCCGCCACGGAGAAAATGCATGACCACAAAGCAGATCGAAGTCTCGATCCTGGGCCAGCCCTATCGTCTCGCCTGTTCGTCGGAAACGGAAGCCGCACTGCTCGAAGCCGTTGCTCGCGTCGATGCGGAGATGTCGAAGATCCGTTCGACCAGCAACGTTCGCGGCCAGGATCGCATTGCCGTCATGGCTGCGCTGTCGCTGGCATCGGAACTGCTTAAGTTGCAGGCTAGCGTACGTCACGGAGAATCATTTCCCGCCGAGGAAATCCGGCGTACAATGCACTCAATGAACGAACAGCTGGGCGCGGTAATCCAGCAGTACGGTGTGCAGTAAAAGTTGTTCAGAGGCAGGCCATCTGGAACATTGGGCCCGCTTCGGATTCAGAGCAATTCGCGAGGTAACCTCAAGCGTCTGGATCCAGTCAGTTTTATCAGCTTCCCTGCCTGGTTCGCCAAGGTCATATATTCCTTGAACCAATGCCATGTGCACGGTTGCGGAAATTTGCAGCACGGGTGTGCGCGTCACTCTGTCTGATGTACCCGAAGTGCTGCTAACTGCGACCAATTCTGAACTCCCGGTTCAGGATGCCGGCCTAGCGGCTATGGCGGGGACCTATTCAACGGCATCGGACATTCGTCCGATGCCGTTTCCGTTTGTAGTGTTCCGTTCGTAGTTCCGCATCGCTAGCACCGCGTCACGCATTGCGCTTATCCTGTGTTCTTCTCAACGTTCAAATCGACTCATGCGCTACTGGCTAATGAAGTCCGAACCGGACGAAGCAAGCATCGACCACCTCGCCAAAGCCGCTCGGCACACCCTTCCCTGGACGGGCGTGCGCAACTATCAGGCGCGCAACTTCATGCGCGACATGATGCAGGTGGGCGACGGTGTTCTCTTCTATCATTCGAGTTGTCCAGAGCCAGGCATCGCCGGGATCGCAGAGGTATCGTCGACGGCCTACCCCGACCCCACCCAGTTCGATTCGAAAAGTCCGTACTACGATCCGAAATCGAGCCGCGAGACACCGCGCTGGATACTGGTCGACGTGGCCTTCAAGAAGAAGATCCCGTTGATTCCGCTCGCAAAGCTGCGCGAATATCCTGAACTTGCGGACATGCGTGTGCTTGCCAAAGGCAACCGGCTGTCCATCACGCCGGTCACTGAAACCGAATGGCGCTTCATTACAAAGCAACTCGCCTAGCGGCTGTGCGCGACATCGCGCGGCATCGCCTGGCCGGACCGTCGCGTAGAGGAACCAACCTGATCTTACAGACGCCTAACTGATCTGCAAGCACCGTGCCACTCCGATGCACGGTGCCTGCATCGCGACAGCCTCGGCGGGCGCCCGATTGGACTTCAACTGCCTCCCGCCCGATATGAGGCATCGCTTACAACCTGTTCGAAGAAGGAAGCAAACGATGACCAGAAAACACGCACTCGCCTTCGCTCTCGCTGTCGCGTCCGCGGCACCGCTCGCGTTGTCGCTGGCGCCAGCAACCGCCCGCGCGCAGACTATCGTGCAGAATCAGCCGTCGGGCGTGTTGTCGCTGTCGGCGCAGGCCAGCACGGAAGTGCCGCAGGATGTCGTCAACATCACGCTGTTCTATGAACAGGAATCGAGCGACCCAGACTCACTCACCAGCACGCTCAACGAGCGCGCTGACGCGGCTCTGCAAAAGGCCCGCGGTGTGGCTGGCGTCACCGCGCGCACCGGGGCGTTCTCGATCTTCCCGTCAACCGATCGCGACGGGCGCATCTCCGCGTGGCGTGGCCGCACGGAAGTACAACTCGAGTCGCACGACTTCGCTGCGGCATCGAAGCTCGCCGGACAGATGTCGTCGATCATGCGGGTCGGCAATGTGTTGTTCTCGCTGTCGCCGGAAGCGCAGCGCGCCGCCGAACAGAAGCTCACAGGTCAGGCGATCGCGTCGTTCCGTCAGCAGGCCGCTTCATCGGCACAGGCGTTCGGCTACAACGGCTACACCATTCGCGAAGTCAACGTCGGACATAACAGCTTCATACCGCGTCCGATGATGATGATGAGCGCCCATGCAATGAGCGCCGATGCCAAGACCGCCGCGCCGATGCCCCTCGAAGGCGGCACGTCCACGGTGACGGTGAATGTATCGGGTTCGGTCCAGATGAAGTAATACGGCGCGCTCCATTGGGGCGTTTCGTTCATTGCCCGCAGAAAGGCAAAACGCCACGGCATGCCGTGGCGTTTTGCCTTTCTGCCTGTGAAGACGCATCAGTTCGCGCCGACCGCCTGTGATTGCTGACGCTTGCCGCGCCGATACGACCACACCAGCAGCGCGATGCCCACGAGGACCATCGGCAGCGAAAGCCACTGCCCCATCGAAAGCCCCAGCGCCAGCAGTCCCAGAAAATCGTCCGGCTCGCGTGCGAACTCCACTGTGAAGCGGGCCAGCCCATAACCGATCAGGAACACGGCGGACGCAGCACCCACCGGACGCGGCTTGCGCGTAAAAAACCACAGCACGAGGAACAGCGCGACACCTTCGAGCGCGATCTCATACAGCTGCGACGGATGCCGCGGCAGCATGTGATATTGCGCGAACACATCGGCCAGATGCCAGCGCGTCGTCAGTTCCGGATGCGTGGCGAGCCAGCCGGCGTCCTCATTGGCGGCACCCGGAAACAGCATCGCCCATGGCGCCGACGGATCGGTCACGCGCCCCCACAACTCACCATTGATGAAATTGCCGAGGCGCCCCGCGGCGAGCCCGGTGGGCACCATCGGTGCGACAAAATCGGTGACCTGCAACCACGTGCGCTTGCGCTGCCATGCGAACAGCACCATCGCGAACGTCACGCCGAGAAAGCCGCCATGAAACGACATGCCGCCTTCCCAGACCTTGAAGATATCGAGCGGATGCGCGAAGTACCAGTTCGCCTTATAGAACAGCACATAGCCGAGCCGGCCACCGAGAATCGTGCCGAGCACACCGTAGAACAACATGTCGTCGATGTCTTTCGCGGTCCAGCCTTGTGCGGAGACATGCGGCAGGCGCAAACGCAAGCGGCCGACAACGATCGCCGCGATGAACGCCACCAGGTACATCAGGCCGTACCAGCGCACCGCGAGCGGCCCTAGATGAATGGCGACGGGATCGAAATTGGGGTGAATGAGCATGTGTTTTTTTATGGGTGGTTCAACTACGGATTCGGTTACGGCAACTGCGACGGGCGCGGCAACAAAACATGCATTGGACGGCGCGTCGCCAGATGGGTTCGCGATAGCCTCGAAGCCATCCGTCAGCGCTTGCGCGCACCGTGCGCCGCGACCGTGGCCGCATGCGCGCGCACGATGTCGATGAAGCCCGCCAGCACTGGACTCACCTCACCCGTGCGCCAGACGAGACCCGTCTCGATCGCCGGCACGGATTCGCGCAGCGGCCGGTAGACGACGCCCGTGCGCCGCAGATTACGTAACGATTGCGGCACCAGCGCGACACCCATGCCCGCCGACACGATACTGACAATCGTCTGCATCTGGATCGCCTCCTGGCCGATACGCGGCGTGAGCCCCGCGACGCCGTAACAATCCATAATGATGTCATAAAAGCCTGGCGCGAGACGCCTTGGGAAGATCACGAGCGGCGCATCAGCGACGTCGCGCAAGCTGACCGGCTCGTCGCGCCAGTCCCCGTCAGGGTTGCTGCCGGCGTGCTCAGCCATCTCCGACGACATCGCGATCACCAGCGGCTCGCGGGCGATGGGCAGCCAGGATAGCTGGGCGAGATGCCGCGGCGGCAACGGCGCAATCACGAGGCCGGCGTCGATGCGGCCCGCAACGAGCTCGTCGATCTGCACGTCGCTGGTCGCTTCCGCAAGCTGCAGGCGCACGCGCGGATGGCGCGCGCCGAAGTCGCGCAGCAGAAGCGGCAGCAACCCGTAATCGGCCGTCGAGACGAAGGCGAGCGACAGCACGCCCGCTTCGCCCCGCGCGAGGCTCTGCGCGAGCGGCCTCAAGCCCTCGGCGCTTGTGAGAAGGCGCCGCACTTCGGGCAGCAGGTCGGCGCCGACCGGCGTCAACTCGACGGAGCGTTTGGTGCGCGCAAAGAGCTCGACGCCGAGCGTCTCCTCCAGCGCCCGGATCGCCTGCGACAAAGGCGGCTGCGTCATCGACAGGCGCGCCGCCGCCCGTCCGAAGTGCTTTTCTTCGGCGACGGCGATGAAATAGCGCAACTGGCGCAGATCGGGGGTCACGGGTAGCATCGATTAATATATTTTTCGACCTAATACAGCCTCAATAATATATTGGACACGCGCTGCGAGACACTGCATTCTTGCGCCACGTGCTGAACCATCCGCCCTGCACCTCGCGGGCGAAGGTCCCCCAATACCAGCACCCAGGACAAGTCAAACGGAGCTCCCCATGTCGTACAACCGTCGTTCGAAGAACATCACGCAAGGCGTCGCGCGCGCGCCGAACCGTTCGATGTATTACGCGCTTGGCTATGAAAAGGCCGATTTCGACAAGCCTATGATCGGCATCGCGAACGGCCACTCGACGATCACGCCGTGCAACTCGGGCCTGCAACGCCTCGCCGACGCAGCCGTGGCAGCGGTCAAGGACGCCGACGCCAACCCGCAGATCTTCGGCACACCGACCATTTCGGACGGTATGTCGATGGGCACGGAAGGCATGAAGTACTCGCTCGTGTCGCGCGAAGTGATCGCCGACTGCATCGAAACGTGCGTGCAGGGCCAGTGGATGGATGGCGTCGTTGTGATCGGCGGCTGCGACAAGAACATGCCGGGCGGCATGATCGCGCTCGCACGGCTCAACGTGCCGGGTATTTACGTCTATGGCGGCACGATCCGCCCAGGCAACTGGAAGGGCAAGGACTTGACGATCGTGTCGTCGTTCGAAGCCGTTGGCGAGTTCACCGCCGGACGCATGTCGCAGGAAGATTTCGAGGGCATCGAACAGAACGCGTGCCCGTCGTCGGGTTCGTGCGGCGGCATGTACACCGCGAACACAATGAGCTCGTCGTTCGAAGCGCTCGGCATGTCGCTGCTGTATTCGTCGACGATGGCCAATCCGGACGACGAAAAGGTCGGTTCCGCGGCGGAATCGGCGCGCGTGCTGGTCGAAGCGGTCAAGAAGGATCTGAAGCCGCGCGACATCATTACGAAGAAGTCGATCGAGAACGCCGTAGCGGTGATCATGGCAACCGGCGGCTCGACGAACGCGGTGCTGCACTTCCTCGCGATCGCCCACGCGGCCGAAGTGGAATGGACCATCGACGACTTCGAGCGCATGAGGAAGCGCGTGCCGGTAATCTGCGACCTGAAGCCGTCGGGCCAGTTCGTCGCCACCGACCTGCACAAGGCAGGCGGCATTCCGCAGGTCATGAAGATCCTGCTGGACGCGGGTCTCCTGCACGGCGACTGCATGACGATCACCGGCAAGACCATGGCCGAAGAACTGAACGACGTGCCGTCGACGCCGCGCGCCGACCAGAAGGTGATCTTCCCGATCGACAAGGCGCTGTACAAGGAAGGCCACCTCGCGATCCTGAAGGGCAACCTGGCAACGGACGGCGCGGTCGCGAAGATCACGGGCCTGAAGAACCCGGTGATCACGGGCCCGGCACGCGTATTCGACGACGAGCAAAGCGCCATGGAAGCCATCCTCGCCGACAAGATCAAGGCAGGCGACGTCGTCGTGCTGCGTTATCTCGGCCCGAAGGGCGGCCCCGGCATGCCGGAAATGCTCGCACCGACTTCGGCGATCATCGGCAAGGGTCTGGGCGAATCGGTCGGTCTCATCACCGACGGCCGCTTCTCGGGCGGCACGTGGGGCATGGTGGTGGGTCACGTTGCGCCTGAAGCGTATGCAGGCGGCACGATCGGCCTCGTGCAGGAAGGCGATTCGATCACGATCGACGCGCACAAGCTGCTGCTGGAACTGAACGTCGACGCCGCCGAACTGGAGCGCCGCCGCGCCGCATGGCAACAGCCGAAGCCGCGTTACACGAGCGGCGTGCTGGCGAAATACGCGGCGCTCGCGCTGCCGGCCAACAAGGGCGCTGTGACGGGTTGAGCTTGACTGCTCCCCTTCCTAAAGAAAAGGGGATTCCCACTTCGCGGAGCCCAGCCTATGCCTCAAAGAGACACGGGACTTACAGCCTCTCCATGGGCTGACACCGCCAGTCCGGCGGCCAGAACATTACGCGCAGCGTTGACGTCGCGATCGTGCATCGACCCGCATTCCGGGCATGTCCATGCACGGACCTTCAACGACATTTTGGCGACGGTATGTCCGCAATCACTGCATCGCTTGCTCGACGGGTACCACTTGTCGATGCCGATGAGCGTGCGCCCATACCACTGCGCTTTGTACTCGAGTTGCCGTGTGAACTCGGACCAACTCGCATCGCTGATCGACTTCGCAAGGCAACGGTTCTTCTGCATGTTCCTGACGGACAGGCTTTCGATGGCGATCACCTGGTTTTCGTTTATCAACCGGGTCGAAAGTTTGTGCAGGAAGTCCCTGCGGGCGTCTGCCGTCCTGGCATGCATGCGTGCAACTTTGAGCTTCGCCTTCCTGCGATTGGCCGAGCCCTTTTGCTTCTTAGCAAGGCGCCGCGACAACTTCGCGAGCTTCTCCTCGTTCTTGCGGAACACATTCGGCGCGGCGATCTTCTCGTCGGTCGACAGAATCGCGAAGTGCGTAAGCCCGAGGTCGACGCCGATCTTTCCAGCGGCGACCGGGCGCGCGCTCACCACTTCGTCGCACAGCATTGAGACGTGGTATCGGCCCGCCGTGTCCTTCGACACGGTGACCGTCGTTACCTTCGCGCCCCTGGGGATCGTGCGTGACCAGCGGATTGCGAGCGGCTCATCCATCTTCGCCAGCTTGAGCGCGGCGCCGTCCCACCTGAAAGCGCTCGTGGTGTATTCGGCCGACTGCGGGCCATCCTTGCGCCTGAAAGTGGGGTACTTCGCGCGCCTGGCGAAAAAGTTGGCGAACGCGGTTTGCAGGTGCCGAAGCGCCTGCTGCACCGGAACCGAACTCACTTCGTTCAGCCACGCGTGCTCTTCGGTCTTTTTGAGCGCCGTCAACGCCGCGGAGGTCTCGTGATAACCCATGCGTTCCTGCCGCCCATACCACGCATCGGTGCGCTGCCGGAGCATGTGGTTATAGGCGAAGCGCGCGCATCCAAACGTCCGGGCAAGAATCACTGCCTGCCCGGGCGTCGGATAGAACCGGAATCGGTATGCACGCTTGATGTCCATTCTTCACACAATACCATGGATCTGTGCGCTAATCCGAACTTTGAGCATGCGGCGCGCGCAGGTCCTTGAATTGCCGCGGTTACGCGTGTCGGGGGGAGTCGGTTACTGGGTACAGACAGGGCTGATGTTCAGCAGGCGGAAGGCCTTTTCCTGAACGGGTGTGGGCCGCGTGATCATCACGATCTTTGCGTCCGGGTTCAGAGATGTGTGGCAGACGTTGTAGGCGAGCGTGGCCAGATCATCGAGCAGCGTGCGGAAGCTATGGACGGGCAAGCCGTCCTCGCCAAGCCGCGTGGCATCCTTTGCTTTTGCCTGGTCCGAACGTCGTGCCTTGGCCACGGGCGAGGGCCGGGTTGCGCGTGCGAGCTCGATGTATTCATCGTCAAACAGCATCGGCTTCAAGGTCTCGCGCATGTGCCATTCGACGTAGTAGGCGAGCATGCACAGGAAGACGTGCGCCCGTACACGCTCGGCGTTCCAGTGGAATATGGGGCGCACGTTCAGATCGACTGTCTTGAGCGACCGGAAGGCACGCTCCACGACCGCCAGGCCCTTGTACGCCGAGACAGCCGCTTCGGCCGGCAGGTCCTGTTCGGGCACGCTGGTGCGCACCACATACAGGCCGTCGAGCGCCGCTTCCTGCCGGATCTGACCGGCCTTGCGCGTCCAGGTGAAGCCCTCGTCGGTGAAGCTCAGCTCGAAGTGCTTGGCCATCTTGTAGTGGTCGATGACGCGGCCCACGCGCAGGGCAATGGCATCGGCGCCCTTGAGGCGGTTGCGGGCACGCGTGGTCGCCTCGGCGATCTTCGTCAGCTCGGCTTCAGTGGCCTGCAGCAAGTCCTCGCGTTTGCGGGTCCGCTGCTCGGCCAGCAGCGGATTGCGGCACACGATGAGCCGCTCACCGGGGAACGCCTCACTGGTCAGCTCCAGCAGGTTGCGCTCGTCAAACAGCGAGGGCTGGAAAGGCCCCTTCTCCTGGGCAAGCGCGCTCACCTGCGGCGCGCGCAGGCTGCTCACCCAGTCCAGCCCCGCCGGGCGCAATACCGTGTCGATGCGCGCCTGCGTGAGCATGCCCCGGTCGCCCACCCAGGCGATCTTGCCGATGCCATAGCGGTCCCGCAGTTTCTCCACCTGCGAGGCCACGGTAGCCGGATCGGCGGTGTTGCCGGCAAACACCTCGACGGCCACCGGACAGCCTTCAGGAGTGCAAACCAGCCCGAACACGATCTGCGGATCGTCGCGCTTGCCATCGCGGCTGTAGCCGCGCGCGGCAAGCTCGCAGCAGTCTCCGGTCACCCACGTGGACGTGAGGTCATAGAGCACCAGCATGCTGCCGGCCAGATGCTTGCGCGCCAGCCGCTTCTCGATGTCTTCCTGGGCCTCGCCCAGCCAGTCGAGCGCGGTATAGACCTGTCCGAGGTCAACCTCGCCCAGCTTCAGCAGCCGCGACAGCGAGTGGGTCGCGGTCTCGTCGCGCAACATGCGATGGGTGGCCAGCTTCGAAGCGGGAGACACCACCCGCGCCACCAGCAGCGCCATGAGCATCGCGCGCAGCGCGGCCGGTGCAGCCGCAAACCACTGCTCGGCGCCGCAGGCACGCGCCGCGCCCAGCACCGCGGCCACATGTCCGTGCGGCAGGCTGCGCTCGATCACGAAGGCCTCTTCAGCCGAGGGCACTGCGACGCCACCGCGCAGCAGCACCTTCAGTCCTTCGATGACCTCGGCGGGCAGCGATGAGAGGTTGGCCAGGGTGCGCTTCTTCACCTTGTTGCCGTCGCGGAAGGACTCGCGCAACAGGATGGCGGGCGGTGAGTTGCGGTTGGGGACGTGTTCGATATACATGAACACTGATTAAAGCAAATAATCACCGAAAGTCAATATAAAAATACTAACTTACATGGCTACATGATAGTCCCAGAAAATAGCCGAAACCCTGCACTGATGCGGATTCCGGCTATTTGAGAAGTCAAAGCTCGGGCTAATTGGAGCACGGGAGCAACGTCAAAACCGTCTCCTTACCTCCCCGGCCTGAAGGCCGAGGTTTCTCGGAGACACTGATGAAACTGGCGTAGCGTCGACCGGCTGTGTTTGACAGGCCGGCTCGAACGAAGGGGCCAGGACAGGGGCACACGACGGGTCGTCTGCCCCTTTGCTTTTATAATGCCTGCACCACAGGTCGGGCACACGCACCGGCGGAGACCAGAATGAATCGAAAGTCGTATGCGGCATTGGCGCTCATCGGCACGCTGGTAGCCGGTGGAACGGCGTCTGCACAGAAACCCGCGGTCGACGGGCTCGCGCTCGCCACGGCGCAGAACTGCATGAGCTGTCACTCGGTGAACCGGCCACTCATGGGGCCGACATTGCATGACATCGCGGCAAAGTACGCGCCGCGCGGCGATGCGGCGACGTCGTACCTGTCGCGCAAGATCGTCGAAGGCAGCTCGGGTATCTGGGGCCCGGTGCCCATGCCCGCCAACACGCAGCTCACGCCCGATCAGGCCGTGGCGCTTGCGAACTGGATCCTGTCGTTGCGGTAAATCGCGGGCGGTGTTCGCCAGCCAGGCATCGGACAGCCCGCGGGCTGGCATGCACTACATGCATGGCCGACGAGGAGGCGAGTCAGACGTCCGAACGCCGCGCCGCTTCTTCCTTTACCGCGTCCTTCACCCATCCGGCGATTTGCACTTCGAGCGCCGATGCCACTTCGCGCGCGATCTGACCGACGAGCCAGGTCGCGTGGACCCGCATCGCGGCTTGACACCGCTCTTCGATCAGTTCACGCCCTTCGCCGCCCAGATAACTCGCAAGACGGCCGCGCAGACGCTCGGCCAGCAGATCGGCATCGATCTCGTGAGCGCCGTTCCCGCGCGCCAGTTCGGGCGCGTAGGGCTCGGCGAACGGCGTTGTCGCGACTTCAGTTGCGTCGTCGACGGGTGCGGGTTGCGGCACGAACGCAGGCGCTACCGTCTGCCGGTGTTCTGGCGGAAACTGGGGGGCGACCGCTGACGGCACCTCTCGCGCCACTTCCGGTGCAACCTGCGGCGAGGCATGGGCGGCGACATGAGGCACATCTTCCGGCGCAACCACGGGCTCTTCGGTCGTGGCCACGACGACAGGTGGCGGCACGTCTGTCGGTGCCGGAGTGGGCGCGCCAGGCGGCGCCGGTGCCTCGAGTACGTCCTCGACCGGCGCTGCGGCCGGTGCTGCAGCCTCGGCGGACGGATGGCGCGCACGCACGGGACTGCCCGCCACGAGAACGTCACTCAGTACCGGAATCGAAGTATCGTCGCTACCACGGGGACCGTGACTATCGTGGCTATCGTGAGAAGGGGACACGAAAACACTCCGTCGATGAATCGGGCGAACCGATAGGGGTCAAGACAGGCAGCTGAGTCAGGTTCACGCAGCAGACCACGCGAAAGGTAACCGCGGGTAACCGCACGCACCCGGCAGACATCAACCGCCCTGCTTGTAGTTGTTCAAAGGATAGCCGCGATCGCGGTAAAAGCGATAGCGCTCGCGACCTGCGGCGAGTTCGTCGGGCGTATCGCCGACGATTTCCAGAAGCCGTTCGAAGCGCGCGAACTGCGCCGGCACCTCGGCGCCAAGATTGAGCAGTACCTGATGGTGCGGCGCGTTATCCAGATTCGTTGCCAGTACGATAGGCGTCTGCGCGGCGAGCGGGCTGTCCATCATGCAGTGCGGCACGAAGTCGAGCGGCGAAAACGTCCACAACTGCTCGTCGAACGCGCGTAGCCGGGCGGGGTCCGCCAGCACGACGGTCGGCTGTTGCGCCTGATACGCCTTGCGTATCAGGCGGCAGGCGTACAGCAGCGAATCGCCCACGTTCGAATGAAAGTCGATCCGCGTCATGCCCGGCTCCGCCTCGCTACGCTGCAACGCGTCATTGCGCCGCGCGGTCGATCAGGAACTGCGCGAGCAGCGGCACCGGACGGCCCGTCGCACCCTTCGCCGCTCCGCTCTTCCATGCCGTACCGGCGATGTCGAGGTGGGCCCACGGATAGCTTTCAGCGAAACGCGACAGGAAGCACGCCGCCGTCACGCTGCCCGCCGGACGGCCACCAATGTTCGCGAGATCTGCGAAATTCGACTTCAGCTGATCCTGATACTCGTCGTCGAGCGGCAGGCGCCAGGCCGGATCGGCCGCTTCCTTCGATGCGTCGAGCAGTTCGCCGGCAAGCGCGTCGTCCTTCGCGAACAGGCCGCTGTTGTGATGACCGAGCGCGATGATGCACGCGCCCGTCAGCGTCGCGATGTCGATCACGGCGGCCGGTTTGAAGCGCTCCGCGTAGGTGAGCGCGTCACACAGGATCAGACGGCCTTCCGCGTCGGTATTGAGCACTTCGATCGTCAGGCCCTTCATGCTGGTGACGATGTCGCCCGGCTTGGTCGCGTTGCCGGCCGGCATGTTCTCGACGGCCGGAATGATGCCGACGACATTGATCTTCAGGCCCATTTCCGCCACCGCGCGCAGCGTACCCAGCACCGAGCCCGCGCCGCACATGTCGTACTTCATCTCGTCCATGCCTTCGCCCGGTTTCAGCGAAATGCCGCCGGTGTCGAACGTCACCCCCTTGCCGACCAGCACCACCGGCGCAGCCTTCGCGGCGCCACCCTGGTACTGCAGCACGATGAACTGCGGTGGCTCGACGGAACCCCGCGTGACCGACAGGAACGAGCCCATTTTCAGCGCTTCGGCCTGCTTCTCGCCGAGCACTTCAAGTTTCAGCTTCCAGTCTTTCGCGAGCTTCTTCGCGGTGTTCGCGAGGTAGGTCGGCGTGCAGACGTTGGCCGGAAGATTGCCGAGGTCGCGGGTCAGGTCCATGCCGTTGGCGAGCGCGGCGCCCTGCTTCGCGGCAACTTTGGCGGCCTTTTCGTCGGCGCTATCGACACTGAATACGATGCGCTTGAGCGCCCGCACGCTGGTGTCGGGCTTGCTCTTCAACTGGGTGAATTTGTACGTGAGTTCACGCAGTGCGAGGATCGCGGCGCGCACGTTCCAGTCGGCCGTGCGTTCCTGCACCGGCAGTTGCGCCAGCGTGAACGTGACCTGCACGACCTTGGTGCCGAGGAGCGCCCGCCATGCGGCGCGCGCGGCTTCGCCGTAGGCTTTCTGCGTAAAGACATCCTGTTTGCCGAGACCGACGAGCAGCACGCGCGAGGCGCCGATGCCCGACACTTCGTGCAGGAACAGCGTGGTGCCGCTCTTGCCGTCCATGTCGCCGGCCTTGATGATACGGGTCAGGAGGCCCTTGGCGGCGGCGTCGATTTCCAGCGCGGCACCCGACAGCGTCTGCGACTCGAACACGCCGATTACAATGCAATCGGACTTCCCGGTAAGGAACCCGTTTGACGTGCCTTTGTTCCAATCACAGGCTTTTATGCTAAAGTCCATCGCGCTCGTCCTCGGATAAAATCTGGGCTTAGGATGAAAGCCGCAATTATCCGCTATTTTTCCCGCGGCGGCTGCAAGGAAGGCGCAACAGGCGCTTCCGTCGGCACGCCCTCTCTTCATCAACAATGATCTTCGAACGCTCCCTCCAGCGCGAACTCGCGTATACGGCTGGTGCCGTGTTCATGGTTCTGCTGACGCTCGTGCTGACGACGATGATGATCCGCATCGTCGGTTTCGCCGCGTCGGGCGAGGTCGATCCGCGCGACGTGCTGGTTCTGATCGGCCTCACTGTGATCGGCTATCTGGCGATCATGCTTGTCGCGACGCTGTTCGTGTCGATCCTGTTCGTCCTCACACGCTGGTACAAAGACTCCGAAATGGTGGTATGGCACGCGTCCGGCGTGAGCCTCACGCGCCTCATCAAGCCCATTGGCGTGTTTTCGACGCCGATCATCGTCCTCATCATGTTCTTCGTGTTCGTTGGCTGGCCGTGGTCGAACCAGCAGAACAGGCTGATCCGTGCACGTTTCCAGCAGCGCGACGAGGTCTCGATGCTCGCGCCCGGGCAGTTCCGCGAATCGCCGGCCAGCCACCGCGTGTTCTTCATCGAGAAGATGACGTCCGATCAGGGCCGCGTCGAGAACGTGTTCGTGACGAGCACGGAAAACGGCAAGGTCAACGTGGTGGTGTCCAAGAACGGCCATACGGAGACGCACAAGAACGGCGACCGCTTCGTCGTGCTCGAAAACGGCCGCCGCTATGACGGCGAGCCTGGTCACCCCGATTTCCGCATCATGGAATTCGAGCGATATGGCGTGAAGATCCAGAGCCAGCCGGTGGTGAGTGCTCCGACCACGACGGGCACACCGACACTCGACCTGCTGCGCAATCCGACGAACGAAAACCTCGCTGAACTGGCGTGGCGCGCCGGGTTGCCGCTGATCGCGATCAACCTGATGCTGCTGGCCATTCCGCTTGCGCACCAGAATCCGCGCCGCAGCCGCACCATCAACCTCGTGATGGCCGTGTTGATCTATCTGACGTATTCGAACCTGTTGAACGTCGTGCAGTCGTGGATTGAACAGGGCAAGATGCCGTTCGTCGTCGGCCTCGTGTCGCTGCACATTGTCGTGGCGGTGATCGTCGCGGTCATGTTCTGGCTGCGCGTGCGCAATCGCCCGCTCTTTACGCGGGCGATGTTCCACCGCTCGTCGCAGGGAGCCTGACCGATGCGGATCTATGAAAAGTACTTCGCGCGGCAGATCTACCTCACGTTCGTCTTCATCCTGTTCGCGTTTTCCGGGCTGTTCTTCTTTTTCGACCTGATCAACGAACTGGGCACGGTTGGTCACGGCAATTACAAGTTCGGCTACGCAGTGCTGCGCGTCGCGTTGCAGACGCCCTCGCGCTTCTACGAAATCATTCCGGTTGCCGCGTTGATCAGCGCGATCTACGTGTTCGCGCAGATGGCCGCGAACTCCGAGTACACCATCTTCCGCGTGTCGGGTCTCGCGACGAACCAGGCACTGCGCTCGCTGCTCAAGATCGGGATCCCGCTCGTGTTCCTGACCTATCTGATCGGCGAGGTAGTCGGTCCCTACACGGACCAGTTGTCGGAACGTGTGCGGCTCGAAGCGCTCGGCTCGGCGGTATCGACGAATTTCGAATCCGGTGTATGGGTGAAAGACACGCTGACCGCGCGTGCAGACGGCGAGCAGGTGACGCGCTTCGTCAACGTCGGAGAACTGCAGCCCGACGCGACGATCAGCAACGTGCGGATCTATGAATTCGACTCGCTGTTCCGCCTGGCCAACGTGCGCATTGCGAAGAGCGGGAGATACACGCCGCCAGGCCACTGGTTATTGACGGACGTGACGGACACGCAGCTGATCGACGTCGCACCGCCGGGCGCCAAGCCCACCGATGCGCTCAACCCGGTTTATCGGGCGAAGCAGGTGTCGCTGCCCGAATATTCGCTGCGCTCCGAACTGACGCCGCAGATTCTTTCGGTGCTGCTGGTTTCGCCGGACCGGATGTCGATGTTCAATCTGTTCCGCTACATCCAGCATTTGACGGAGAATCATCAGGACACGCAGCGTTACCAGATCGCGTTGTGGCGCAAGCTGTTGTATCCGTTCGCCGTGTTCGTCATGCTGGTGCTGTCGTTGCCGTTCGCTTACCTGCATACGCGGGCCGGCGTGGTGGGTGTGAAGGTGTTCGGCGGGATCATGCTCGGCATGAGCTTCCAGCTCGTGAACACGCTCTTCTCGCACATTGGGACGCTGAATACCTGGCCGGCGCCGCTAACTGCGGCTACGCCGGGGCTGATGTATCTTGTTCTCGGGTTGATCGGGTTGAAGTGGGTGGACCGGCACTAGGGTGTCGTGTTGGTGTTGGTGTTGGTGTCGCTGTCGCGGTCTGCCTGGGGATTGCATGATGGGTATGCACGGTATCGTTCTGTTCGGGCATGGGGCGCGGGATCCGCGATGGGCCGAGCCATTTGCAAGGCTTGCTGCAAAGTTGCAGGCTTTGCGCGGCGAAGCCGGACCTGTGTCGCTCGCCTTTCTGGAACTAATGACGCCGGATCTGCCCGGCGCGATTGCTGCGCAGGTCGCAGGCGGGTGCGATGAGGTGACTGTCGTTCCCGTATTTTTTGGCCAGGGTGGGCATGTGCGGCGGGATTTGCCCAATGTCGTTGAACAATGCCGTGCGGCAAATCCAGGTGTTGTGATTCGTTGTGCTACTGCCGTTGGTGAAGATGAGGGTGTGCTCGATGCTGTTGTTGGGTATTGCCTTCGGCAGGTTCAGCGTTAGGGTTGGCTGTTCTCGCTAAACGGTTTTTGTGCCGGTGTCTGCTGCGGCTGGGAGCCTGTCCGCGTTTTTGTGGGCGAGGCGGTTGATGGAAGGGTTATCCGCGCGCCTGCTTGAATCGATCGACCTCATTTCCCTGACTGGGCGGTCCCCGTGGTGGACGGGACGTCTATCGGATCGTCAACCGGCAGAAAGACGCGCAATGCGCGCCTGCGGTTTGGGGTCAAGGAAAGGCAAAAAACTAGGCAGCGACCAGCAACCCACTTCCAACACCCCGAGCCCTGCGCTCGGCAAATGCCTCGCCAATCATCAAAAGACTCGGCTGCCCCGGATCAAGCCAAACCTGCGCATCGCCAGCTGCAAGCTCATCGAGCGTCAACGTAAGCGTCCGTTCACGAGCCGTACTGCAAGCCTCAACGATGGCGACGGGAGTCGCCCCCGCGCGCCCGGCGTCGATCAACTGCTGCGCGATCTCAGGCGCGCTATCGCGCCCCATGTAAAACACGAGCGAATCAGCATTCACCTGCTCACGGATAGCCTCCGTATCAGGCGCCCGGCTATGCGTGGCCAGCGCAACACTGCGCGACACGCCCCGCAGCGTCAACGACCGCTTCAAAGCCGCCGCACCAGCCAGCGCAGCAGTAATGCCCGGCACGACCTCATACTCGATGCCCGCGGCTTCAAGCGCCCGCATTTCCTCGTCGGCACGGCCAAAGAGCATCGGGTCGCCGCCCTTCAACCGCACAACGACGTCATGTTCCAGCGCCGCATCGACAATCTGCTTGTTGATAAACTGCTGCGCGGTCGAAAGCTGGCCACAGCGCTTACCCACCGCGATCTTGCGCGCATGGGGCGCGTAATCCAGCATCGCCGGCTCGACGAGCGCGTCGTGCAGCACCACATCCGCAGTGCCAAGCAGGCGCGCGCCACGCACGGTGATAAGGTCCGCCGCACCCGGCCCTGCTCCGATCAGATACACCTTACCCATCTGCTTCAACCTCGTTCGTCCAGTCCGTGCGACATGCGTACGCGCATGTCACTTACGCCGAAAACGCCCGGATCATGCCGGCCGCAACGGTGTGGTGCGTGGCCTCGTCGATCAGCACGAACGCGCCCGTACCCGGATGCGAGTCGTATGCGTCGGCGACGATCGGCTTTTGCAACGTCAGCGACACGCGGCCGATGTCGTTCATCGTCAGATCGTGACGATCGGTGGCGTGCGACAGCGTATGCACGTCCAGCACCTGTTTGATCGCGCCGATACGCGCGAACACGGTATTCGTGGCCTGCTTGAGCAGGTACTTGCGCTGCGTCGACAGCGGTGTGTCGTCGAACCAGCACAGGTCGGCTTCGAGCTTCTTCGCCGGTTCCGGCGCCTGCTCACGCCGCACGAACGTGTCGCCGCGCGAGACGTCGACGTCTTCCGCCAGGCGGATCGTCACCGTCTGGCCCGCAAACGCGCGGTCGACCTGCGCCGTGCCGCCCGGCACCGGCGCAATGATTTCCGCCACCGTGGCCTCGCGGCTGGCCGGCAGCACGACGATCGTGTCGCCCAGCTTCACCTCACCGGCTTCGACACGGCCCATATAGCCGCGGAAATCGTCGGCCTGGCTGCCGTCCTGGCGCGCCACCCATTGCACCGGGAAACGCAGCGCCTGACCGGCCGGAATCTCGACCGGCAACGCTTCGAGCAGGTCGAGCAGCGGCTCGCCGGCATACCACGGCATGCGCTCGCTGGCGGTCACGATGTTGTCGCCCTTCAGCGCCGACACCGGCACAAAGCGCACATCCGTCAAGCCCAGCTGGCGCGCGAGTTCCACATACGCATCGCGGATCTCGTTGAAGCGCGTTTCGCTGTAGTCGACCAGATCCATCTTGTTGATCGCGACGATCGCATGCTGCAGGCCAAGCAGCTTGACGATCGCGCTGTGGCGCTTCGTCTGCGGCAGCAGTTGCGCCACGCCGTTCGCGAACGTGACACGGGTCGCGTCAACCAGAATGATCGCCGCATGCGCGGTCGAGGCGCCCGTCACCATGTTGCGCGTGTACTGCTCGTGGCCTGGCGTGTCGGCGATGATGAACTTGCGCTTCGCCGTCGCAAAGTAGCGGTACGCGACGTCGATCGTGATGCCCTGCTCGCGCTCGGCCTCGAGGCCGTCCGTCAGCAGCGACAGGTCGATTTCGTCGCCGACGGTGCGCTTGTTCTTTGCGCGCGACAGCGCCGACAGCTGGTCGGACAGCACCGCCTTGCTGTCGTACAGCAGGCGGCCGATCAGCGTGCTCTTGCCGTCGTCGACGCTGCCCGCGGTGATGAAACGCAGCACGCCGAGGTCTTCTGGTTGACGAATACTCATGATTGCATTGCCCTCGTGTGCCTTAGAAATAACCTTGCTTCTTGCGTGTTTCCATCGCGGCTTCCGACGTCTGGTCGTCCATGCGCGTCGCGCCGCGCTCCGTGATTTCGGTCACGGCCGTCTCGGCGATGATCTTCTCGAGATCGTCGGCGTCGCTTTCCACCGGGCACGTGCAGCTGATGTCGCCCACCGTGCGAAAGCGCACCAGCGCCGTTTCGCTGGTCTCGCCTTCGCGCATCGGCGTGAGCGGCGTCACCGGCACGAGCAGGCCGTTGCGGCGCACGATCTCGCGATGATGCGCATAGTAGATCGACGGCAGTTCGAGCTGCTCGCGGGCGATGTATTGCCACACGTCCAGCTCCGTCCAGTTCGAGATCGGGAACACGCGCAGATGCTCGCCGTTGTGCAGGCGCGCGTTGTAGAGACTCCACAGCTCCGGGCGCTGCGCCTTCGGATCCCACTGGCCGAACTCGTCGCGAAACGAGAAGATGCGCTCTTTCGCCCGCGCCTTTTCCTCGTCGCGGCGCGCCCCGCCGATCATCGCGGTGTAACCGTATTGCTCGATCGTTTCGAGCAGCGTGACGGCCTGCGCCGCGTTGCGCGAATCCGTCTCGCGACGCAGACGCACCGTGCCGCGTTTGATCGAATCCTCGACGTGCCCGACCACCAGTTCCGCACCGATCTCTTTCGCGCGCCGGTCGCGGAAATCGATCACTTCGTCATAGTTGTGGCCCGTGTCGATGTGCACGAGCGGGAACGGCAGCACCGTCCTGCGGTTCGCGCCGAGGCCGAACGCCTTGAGCGCGAGATGCAGCACGACGACCGAATCCTTGCCACCCGAAAACAGCAGCGCGGGACGGCTGCATTCGGCAACCAGTTCGCGCAGGATGTGAATCGACTCGGCTTCCAGCCAGTCGAGGTGATCCATCCGGTTCGCCGTGTTGGCGAGCGGAGCGTTCAGTGCGGGATCGAGCGTCGTGCTCATGGTGTGTCCTTCCTTTTTTCGTGTCGCAGGCGGCGACTCGCGACGCGGGGTATTCATTCAATCGATGGGCTGTTGCAGCTGACGGCAAGGCAAGCGTACCGTCACGCCGCGGAATTTTCCGTGCTGAGCGCGATCGGGATCGTCGTGATGTGCAGCCCGCATTCCTTCGTATCGCGCGACTCCCACCACCAGCGCCCTGCCCGGCTGTCCTCGCCGGGACGGACCGCGCGCGTGCAGGGCTCGCAGCCGATGCTCGGATAGCCGCGTGCGTGCAGCGGATTCACCGGTACGTCGAACGCCTCAAGATACGCCCATACCTCGGTTTCGGTCCAGTCCGCGAGCGGATTGAACTTCGCGATGTTGCGCGCGCCGTCGTGTTCTTCCTCGTGCAGCTCGGCACGTGTCACCGACTGCTCGCGCCGCTGCCCGGTCACCCATGCGCTGACGTCGGACAAGGCGCGGTTAAGCGGCTCGACCTTGCGGATTTCGCAGCAACGCTTGCGCAGATCGATGCTTTCATAGAACGCGTTCAGACCATGCGAAGCGACGTATTCGTCCACGGCCGCGGCCTGCGGATGAAACTGCTCGATCTCGTAGCCGTAGCGTTCGCGCACGCGCTCGATCATGCCGAGCGTCTCCGCATGCAGACGGCCCGTGTTCAGCGAGAAGATCCCGATGCCGACCTTGCGCGACAGGATCGCGTGCGTGAGCAGCATGTCTTCGGCAGCCAGGCTGCTCGCCAGCTTCACGTTCGCGTGACGCGCGGCGATCGAGTCGAGCAGCGCGTCCAGCTGCGCGATTTTCGCAGCGAGTTCCGGCGTGATCTTTTCGCTCATGCTGAAGCCTTTTGTGCGGCAGCTTCACGACGGCGGAACAGCGGCGTGGGGTCGTCGACGGCGCCCTGATACTGCACCGTGAAGTCGTCGAACGCCTTCAGTGCATCGTGAATGTCCTTGTCTTCGCGCACGGCGTACGCGTCGAAACCGCAGCGGTACATCAGCCTGACCTGGTCGCGCAACACGTCGCCGATCGCGCGAAGCTCGCCCTTGTAGCCATAGCGCTCACGCAGGAGGCGGCCGATGCTGTAGCCACGGCCATCGCGGAACACCGGGAAGTCGACGCCGATCAGCGCGAGCTTGTCGAAGTCGCCGGCGATGTCCGCCGGTTCGCTGTCCGGCGCAAGCCATACGCCGAGTTCCGCGACGCTGCGCGAGGCGATCAACGCTTCGCGTTCCGCCTGCCACAACGCGAGCGGCACCAGCACCTTGCCCGCCGGCAGCGCGGCCACTGCGGGCAACGTGCCGTCTTCCGCCGCGCGCACGACAGTCCAGTCATCATTCACGATCGCGCGGTTTTTGATAATCGAAGCCATCTGCTGAATCCTTTGAGCCTTGAATCCCGGCAAATCCCGGGTTACGCGTGAGCCGGTTGACGCGATGCGTACACGCGCTCCTTGAACGGTGCGATGCCGATGCGCTGGTACGTATCGATGAAGCGTTCGCCATCGATGCGGTTTTCCACGAACGTATCGATCACCTTCGACACCACGTCCGGCATCTCTTCCGCCGAGAACGACGGGCCGATCACACGGCCAAGCGCCGCGCCGTTCACGCCCGTGCCCTGCTCGCCGCCAAGCGTCACCTGATACCACTCGGAGCCGTCCTTATCGACGCCAAGCACACCGATGTTGCCGACGTGATGGTGGCCGCACGCGTTGATACAGCCCGAGATGTTCAGCGACACGTCGCCGAGGTCATACACGTAGTCGAGATCGTTGAAGCGTTCCTGAATCGCCAGCGCAATCGGAATCGACTTCGCATTCGCGAGCGAGCAGAAATCGCCGCCCGGGCACGCGATGATGTCGGTCAGAAGACCGATGTTCGGCGTCGCGAAGCCCTGCGCCTTCGCCTCTTCCCACAGCGCGTACAGATCGCGCTTCTTCACGTTCGCGAGAATCAGGTTCTGTTCGTGCGACACGCGGATCTCGCCGAGCGAATACCTGTCGGCCCAGTCGGCGACCGCTTCCATCTGCGTATCGGTGGCGTCGCCGGGCGCCACGGTGCGCGACTTGAGCGAGAGCGTAACCGATGCGTAGCCGGACACCTTGTGCGGCCGCACGTTACGCTCGACCCAGCGCGCGAACCCACGGTTTTCAAGCAGATGGTTTTCGAACGTCGCGTCGGTGTCCGGCAGCTTGTCGTACTGCGGGGGCGCGAAGTATTGCGACACGCGGTCAACTTCAGCCTGCGTCAGCGTCGAAGGGCCATCCTTCAGATGCTGCCACTCTTCCTCGACCTGCTTTGCGAACTTCTCCGGGCTCAACGCCTTCACGAGAATCTTGATGCGGGCCTTGTACATGTTGTCGCGACGGCCGTAGCGGTTATACACACGCAGCACGGCTTCGCAGTAGGTCAGCAGATGCTGCCACGGCAGGTCTTCACGAATGATCGAGCCGACGATCGGCGTACGGCCCAGGCCCCCGCCCGCGAGGATGCTGGCAACCAGTTCGCCCTGCGCGTTCTTCTTCAGATAGACGGCGAGATCGTGCACCTGCGCGGCGGCACGGTCTTCTGTCGAACCCGACACGGCGATCTTGAACTTGCGCGGCAGCCACGCGAATTCCGGATGGAACGTCGACCATTGACGCAGGATTTCGGCCCACGGGCGCGGATCGACGACTTCATCGGGTGCCACACCGGCGAACTGGTCGGCCGTGATGTTGCGGATGCAGTTGCCCGACGTCTGGATGCCGTGCATCTGGACGGACGCGAGCTTCGCGAGAATCTCAGGCGTTTCTTCGAGCTTGATCCAGTTGTACTGGATGTTGGAGCGCGTCGAGAAATGGCCGTAGCCGCGGTCGTGTTCGTGCGCGATGCGCGCCAGCATGCGCATCTGGTCGCTGCGCAGGTTGCCGTACGGAATCGCGATGCGGTGCATGTACGCGTGGCGCTGCAGGTACAGGCCGTTCTGCAGGCGCAACGGACGAAACTCCTCTTCGCTCAATTCGTCCGACAGCCGGCGGCGAACCTGGTCGGCGTACTGCGCGACACGTTCATCGACGATGGTCTGGTCGTACTGATCGTATTGGTACATTCGGGGACCCCAGTTTTTGCGTTACTCGCAGCGTTCCGGCGGCCGGTGATCCGGCGGCCGGCGACCCGGTTATGCCGCGCCAGGCTATCCGCGTTTGTCAGCGCAAAAGACCGGGCGTTTAGACCGATCTCTCATTTGCTTATGACAAATACAGATATCCATATTGAAAAAGTTGGACAAATCGTAATAAACTCGCCTTATATTTCAAACGACTTAAAAATTGTTTTCATATGCTGAGGGGTTATAAATGAACCTGCACCAGTTTCGCTTCGTGCGCGAGGCGGTCCGGCAGAACTTCAACCTCACGGAAGCCGCCAAGGCACTGTATACAAGCCAGCCAGGCGTCTCGAAGGCGATCATCGAGCTGGAGGACGAACTCGGCGTGGAAATCTTCACGCGGCACGGCAAACGCGTCCGCTCGCTGACCGAGCCGGGGCGGATCATTCTTCAGTCGGTTGAGCGGATCCTGCAGGAAGTCGAGAGCCTGAAGCGGGTCGGTAAAGATTACGCGGCCCAGGATCAGGGCAATCTGGTCATCGCCGCCACCCACACGCAGGCGCGCTACTCCCTTCCGGCCGCGATCGCCGAATTCAAGAAGCGCTTTCCCAAAGTTCACCTTTCGATCCTGCAAGGCAGCCCGACGCAGGTCGCGGAAATGGTCATCCACGACCAGGCGGACCTCGCGATCGCCACCGAGGCGATCTCAAACTATAAGGAGCTGGTGTCGCTGCCATGCTTCCAGTGGCATCACGTGGCCGTGATGCAGCCGGATCACCCGCTGCTGGACCGCAAGCAGCTGTCGCTCGACGATCTGACGCAATACCCGCTGATTACGTACGACAACGCGTTCGCCGGCCGCACCAAGATCAACGAGGCGTTCCGCCTGCGCGGCCTGCATCCCGATATCGTGCTCGAAGCGATCGACGCCGACGTGATCAAGACCTACGTCGAACTGGGACTCGGGGTCGGCATCATGGCGGATATCGCGTTCAACGCCGAGCGCGACCGTCACCTGCGGGCGATGCCGGTCGGCCATCTGTTTGGCAGCAATGTGACGCGCGTCGCGCTGAAACAGGGCGCGTACCTGCGCAGCTATGTGTACACGCTGGTCGAACTGCTGTCGCCGAGCATGAACCGCCGGCTGATCGAGCAGGCGCTCAAGGGCGAGCATGAGACCTATGAGCTGTAAGCCTGTCCTTAAAACAAGCCTTGAAGCGACCCTTGAAGCACCGTTGATCCCACCGCCGATAAAAATCGCTGTTTCCCTTTCCGCCACGGAGACCCAACCGATGAGCTTTACGTCGTACAAAAAGAACCTGCGCCAGGTAGCCGCCGCTGCGGCACTGCTGGTCAGCACGGTCGCGCATGCCGATCTGAAGGTTGGCATCGATCTGTCGAGCACCGGCCCCGCCGCCGCGATCGGCATTACCAGCAAGAACGCGATGCTGATGTGGCCGAAGACGATTGCCGGCCAGAACGCCCAGTACATCATTCTCGACGACGGCTCCGATCCGGGCGCCGCCGTGCGCAACATCCGCAAGCTCATCAACGAGGACCACGTTGACGTGATCGTCGGGCCGAACATTACGCCGGCCGCGCTGGCCGCGCTCGATCCCGTCGCCGAAAGCCAGACGCCGATGATTACGCTGATCGGCTCGGCGAGCGTCGTCGAACCGCAGGAAGGCAAGCGCGTGTGGGCGTTCAAGATGGCCCAGACCGACAGCGCAATGGCCGACGTGATGACGCGCCATATGGCAAATCACAACGTGAAGACAGTGGGCTTCATCGGCTTCGCTGACAGCTACGGCGACAGCTGGCTCAACGAATTCACGAAGTTCGCGGCGCTGCGGCACATTCAGGTGGTCGCGACCGAACGCTTCAACCGCACCGACGCGAGCGTCACCGGACAGATCCTCAAGCTGATGGCCGCCAAGCCGGACGCGATCCTGATCGCCGGCGCCGGCACGCCGACCGTGCTGCCGCAACGCACGCTCGTCGAGCGCGGCTTCAAGGGGCCGATCTATCAGACGCACGGCATTGCCACGCCGGAGTTCATCAAGCTGGGCGGCAAGGATGTCGAGGGGACGCTGTTTCCGACGCAGCCGGTCGTCGTCGCGCGGACGCTGCCGGCCGATCATCCGGCGAAAAAGGCGGCGCTCGCGTTCGTCAACGCGTATGAAGCGCAATACGGCGCGAACACCGTCACGCAATTCGCGGGCGACGCGGCCGGCGTGTACCCTCGCCTGCATGACGCCGTGACCCGCGCGCTGAAGACGGCGCAGCCGGGTACGCCGGCGTTTCGCGCCGCGCTGCGCGATGAACTGGAGCACGCGCATGAGCTGGTGGTGCCGAACGGGGTCGTCAATACGAGCGCGAAGGATCACGTCGGGCTCGATCAGCGCGCCAGCGTGATGGGCATCATCAAGGACGGCAAGTTCACCTGGCTGAGCCAGTGACGCCTGCTGGACGGACCGCCCGGGCGATCGGCGGCAGGCGGCGACATTGCACCGCCGCTACCGACGCTCGTGGTGACACCGGAGGTTCGTACGATGCCGGACACCTCGGCAGCGTGGGTGAAGCGCACCGGACTGACGCACCCTGTCCGCGTTACTGATAGAGTGTTTGACTTCACCCTGCATTCACCATCATGCGCACTACCCGAGCCATCCACGCCGTCGAGCGGCTGAAAACCCGCACCGGTAATCCGCTTTACGCAGCGATCAGCCTGTCCGGTGGGCTCTTCTATCTTGTCGACAAGTCGAGCGGCACCGATAAAAAGGTCTCCGATCCGCTCACGCTCGACGACTTCGTGAAGTTTGTCGACGCATTCGGCCCGCAAAAACCCCGCAAAGCGAGCAAGCTCGACCTCGCGTTTGAAGAGCAGATCAAAAGAAGCCGCCGCTGAGCGTTGCGCTTTGCCGGTGATGTGATTCAGGGGCCTATGCCGGCTGTGCAAGTCCGCGGTGTGACTCAGCGGAGCAACCCAGCGGCGCGATGCAGTGCGTCGTTTTCGATGATCGTCACGCCCTGCCCGTCGCCGAGCGCGGCCGATACCAGCGCACGTGCCACTTCGTCGGCGGCGATCGAGCGCCACTTCAGCGGCAACACCACACCGAACCCACGCGCGATACTCTCCAACCGACGGCTCTCCTGCCGCTCCCCCATCAGGAACGACGGGCGCACGATCGTGACGGCCGGATAGCCGAGCTTCAGCAGCCCGTCTTCGACTTCGCCCTTTACGCGGCTGTAGAACGTTCTTGCGTGCGCGCTGGCGCCGATCGCACTGATGAGCGCATAGCGCGACGCGCCGCGACGGCGCGCCTCTAGTCCAACGCTCAATGGATACTCATGGTCGACCTTGCGGAAGGCCGCCTGGGAACCCGCCGTCCTGATCGTCGTGCCGAGCGCGCAGATCACGGCATCGACGGCAAAGATCTCGTTGCCATCGGGCAGCGCGTCAAGTCGATCGAAATCGACGACATGTTCGATCACGCGGTTCGCATGCCCCGCCCCCGTTATCGCTGCGCCCGAGGCCCGCCGCACGAGCGAACGCACTTCGGCCACGCGTGCGTCGCGCGCGAGCAGCTTGAGACACGCACTGCCGACCAGCCCCGTGCCGCCAACCAGCAGAACAGTGCGTTTGCGCGATGCGCCCGTAACGGTCGACGACGGTTGGGTAGACATGCCGGAACCCGCGGAGAGATGACGTGCCGCATCTTACCGTGCGTTCGTTACAGGTCAGCCGTTCTGCACCTCCTGAAACCCGGCATTGTTCGCGCTGCTCTTCAGCACGGCATCGATGAACCGCATGCCCGCGACACCGTCGTCGACCGTGGTCAGCAGACGGCTTTCCGGCGGAATCGGACGGCCCGCATCGAGCGCTTCGATCTGCAACGCGGCATCGCGATACAACTGCGCGAACGCCTCCAGATAGCCTTCCGGATGCCCGGGCGGCACGCGCGTCGCATGCGCGGCGACCGCGCTTGTCACCCGTGCGCGCGTGAAACGCACAGACGCCCCGCCAAGCGGCGTGAACCACAATTCGTTCGGGTTCTCCTGATCGAACGCGAGGCCCGCCTTCGTGCCATACACGCGCAGGCGCAGCGCGTTTTCCGCGCCACTCGCGACCTGGCTCGCCCACAGCATGCCGCGCGCGCCGTTGGCGTAGCGCAGCATCGCCTGCACGTGATCGTCGACACGGCGTCCGGGAACGAAGGTATGCAGTTCCGCCGACAGCGACTCCGGCGTCATACCCGTGACGAACGCCGCGAGGTGATACGCATGCGTGCCGATATCGCCGAGGCAGCCGGCAGGGCCCGATTGCGCCGGATCGGTTCGCCACCCCGCCTGCTTGTTCGTGCCCGCCCGCTCGACCGGTTCCGCGAGCCAGTCCTGCGCATACTCGACCTGCACGACCCGCACTTCGCCGATCTCACCGGATTCCACCAGTTCGCGCGCGTGCCGCACCAGCGGATAACCGGAATACGTATGCGTCAGTGCAAAGAGCCGCTGCTTCTCCCGCGCGAGCTTCGCGAGCGCCTGGGCTTGCGCCAGCGAAATCGCGAGCGGCTTGTCGCAGATCACGTGAATCCCCGCTTCGAGAAATGCCGTCGCCACCGGCGCGTGCAGGTGATTCGGCGTGACGATCGCGACCACGTCGATGCCGTCATCGCGTGCCGCTTCGACCTTCGCCATCTCGCGCCAGTCCGCGTAGCTGCGCGCGATGCCGAGCTCCGCTGCACTCGCCTTCGCGCGCCCGGCGTCGGACGACAGCGCGCCCGCGACAAGTTCATACTGGTCGTCGAGACGCGCGGCGATCCGGTGGACCGCGCCGATAAACGCGCCCTGCCCGCCGCCGACCATGCCCAACCGCAATCTTCGTATCATCGAATGCTCCTGAGGGACGCGGATGGACGCGCTACAGACCCAGCACCCGCCGGATCTGCGCCGTATCGACGCCACTGCCCGCGAAATCGTCGAAGGCCTTCTCCGCCACGCGAATGATGTGCCGCCGGATGAATTCCGCCCCTTCGCGCGCCCCGTCTTCCGGGTGCTTCAACGCGCACTCCCATTCGAGCACCGCCCAGCCGGGATAGTCGTACTGAGCCATCTTCGAAAAGATCGCGCCAAAGTCGATCTGCCCGTCGCCCAGCGAACGGAAGCGGCCCGGGCGTTCCGTCCAGCCGCTGTAGCTGCCGTACACGCCGGCCTTGCCCGTCGGCCGGAACTCCGCATCCTTCACATGGAAGACCTTGATACGCTCGTGATAGATATCGATGAACCCGAGGTAGTCGAGTTGCTGCAGCACGTAGTGGCTCGGATCGAACAGGATGTTCGCGCGCCTGTGTCCTTTCACGCGATCCAGAAAGCGCTCGAATGTCACGCCGTCGTGCAGGTCTTCGCCTGGATGCAGTTCGTAGGCGACATCGACGCCCACTTCGTCGAACGCATCGAGGATCGGCGTCCAGCGGCGTGCGAGTTCATCGAACGCGGCTTCGACGAGACCCACGGGCCGCTGCGGCCAGGGGTACACGTACGGCCACGCGAGCGCGCCCGAAAACGACACGTGCGTGTCGAGCCCGAGACGCCGCGAAGCCTGCGCCGCCAGCTTCAGCTGCTGGATCGCCCACGCGGTGCGCGCCTCTGGATTGCCGCGCACATGCGGCGCGGCAAAGCCGTCGAACAACTGGTCATACGCCGGATGCACGGCAACGAGCTGGCCTTGCAGATGCGACGCCAGTTCGGTGATCTCGACACCCGCGTCGGCGACGACCCCCAGCAGTTCGTCGCAATACGTCTGGCTCGATGCGGCCTGTTCAAGGTCGATCAAACGTCCGTCGACGGGCACCTGGATGCCCTTGTAGCCGAGACTCGCGGCCCACGTGGCCATGTTCCCGAGCGTGTCGAAAGGCGGCTTGTCACCCAGGAACTGGGCCAGGTAGATCGCTGGCCCCTTGATGGTTTTCATCGTTCGGCTCCCCGGTTAAAGGATGGAGTGCACGCCGCCGGGCGTGCGCGAGCGCCGCTCTTGCGGTCCCAGTCCCGCACCTCGCGCGCAGCAGCAATACGAAGCACATCAGAATGGCGATGCAGGGAAGTAATATTCTTTGGCGTTCTCCGACGTAACGAGCACCGAAGGCACGATCGTCGTCGGCGGCAGCTTCTCGCCCTTCAGGCGGGCTTCGCCCGTCAGCTTGATTGCGTCGTAGATGAACTTGGGCGAATACGTGACATCGGCCTTGATCAGCTTGTCGCCATCCATCACGCGCTTGACCATTTCCTTCGACCCCGCGCCGCCCAGCACTTCCTTGATGTCGGTGCGCTTCGCCTGGTCGATGGCCTTGAGCACGCCAACCGACATGTCGTCATCGGCGGACCAGACCGCGTCGATATGCTTGAAGCGTGTGAGGTAGTCCTGCATCACCTTGAACGCATCGTCGCGGTTCCAGTTCGCGTACTTCGCGTCGAGCACCTTCACGCCTGGGCATGCCTTCAGGGCGTTCGTGAAGGCCGTATAGCGTTCGTTATCGAGCGTGGTCGGGATACCGCGCAGCGCGACGATGTCGCCCTTGCCATCCAGCGACTTGCAGAAATATTCTCCGGCGAGCCTGCCGAAGGCGGTGTTGTCACCCGCGACGTAGGCGTCCTGCGCACTCGTGTCGGTCAACCCGCGGTCCACCACCGTCACGTAGACGCCCTTCTTGTGCACCTGCGCGACCGGCTGTGTCAGCGAAGCGGATTCATGCGGGAAGATCACGAGCGCATTGATCTTGTTGACGGTCACCAGATCCTGCAACTGGTTGGCCTGTTCGGGCGCGCTGGCCGATGACTTCAGGATCACCTTCAGATCCGGATGCGCTTTCTCCATGTCCTCCTTCGCCTTGTTTGCCCACCAGACGATGCCACCGGTGAAGCCGTGATCGGCAGTGGGAATGGCCACGCCCAGCGTGACCTTGTCATCGGCTCTCGCCGCACCCGCTGTACCCAGCATGCCCAACGCCAGCACGCCGGCACTGATCGCCCGAATGACCTGCTTCATGGTTGTGTCTCCTGTCATGGGGCGCATGGCGCCCGGTTTTTGGGTTTCCGGCGCTGACGCCGGGCACAGCGGTTACCGCTTGCTTCGGTTTCGAAAACGACTGCCTGCCTGATCGCCTGACGCAGGTTCAACGCCGCCCGCGCTGCAGGAACGCGACGATGATGATCACGACGCCCTGCACCGCTGCGTTCAGGTACACACTGATGATGCTGGTGAGATTGAGAATGTTCGCGATGACCGACAGCAGTACCGCGCCGATCACCGTGCCGACCACGCGCCCTTCGCCGCCCTTCAGCGCCGTGCCGCCGACCACCACCGACGCGATCGCTTCCAGCTCCCACAGGAGCCCGGTCGTGGGCGTAGCAGACCCAAGGCGCGGCACGTAAAGCACCGTCGCGACGCCCACGCAGATACCGAGCAGCATGTACGTGACGATCTTCACGCGATCGACGCGAATCGCCGCATAGCGCGCGACCTGCTCGTTGGAGCCGATCGCCTGCACGTGCCGGCCAAAGGCGGTGCGATTGAGAATGAGCGCGCCGCCGGCCGCGACAATCAGGAACACCCAGATCGGTATCGGCACGCCAAACACGCTGGCGTAGTAAACCGGCCCGTACAGATCGGACAGCGCGTTGTCGAGCGTGAGTGCGCCGCCGTCGGCGAGCCACGTCAGCACGGCGCGGAAAATGCCCAGCGTGCCGAGCGTCACGATAAACGGCTCGATGCGGCCTTTCGTGATCAATAGCCCATGCGCGATGCCGAACACGCCGCCGAGCACCAGTGCGAGCACGATGCCGATGAGCACGATCGACAGCGGCGCGAACGTATGGCTGCCGATGCCGTTCGCCAGCGCGTTCATCGTGTAGATCATGCTGCCCGCGATCAGCGCGGCCATCGATCCCACCGACAGGTCGATGCCACCCGAGATGATCACGAAGGTCATGCCCACCGCGATGATGCCGATGAACGACGTGCGCGTGAGCACGTTCATGAGGTTGTCGAAGGTCGCGAAGTCGTGATTCAGCAACTGCCCCGCGACGCACAGCACGATCAGGCCGAGTAGCGGACCGAGCCCGTACAGCCGGCGTGCGAGGCGCATCGCACGGCCCGGTTGCGTGGGTTCAGTGTGTGCCGGTTGCATGAGCGATCAACTCCTCTTCGGTTAGCTGGTCGAGCGTGAGCGTGGTCTGCAGACGGCCTGTGCGCATCACCGCAACGCGGTGGCACAGCCCGATCAGCTCGATCAGTTCGGACGAGATCACGATCACCGCGCGCCCCTCTCCGGCGAGCCGATGGATCAGGAAGTAGATGTCGCGCTTCGCACCGACATCGACGCCGCGCGTCGGTTCGTCGAGCACGATCACGGCCGGATCGGGATGCAGGAACTTCGCAAGCGCCAGCTTCTGCTGGTTGCCGCCGGAAAGCATGCGCGCGCGGATCGACGTATCGCCCGTGCGGATGCCGAATTGGGCGATGCCTTTCCCGAGTGCTTCGCGCTCCGCTTTCAGGTCGAGGAGCGGATGCGCATAGCGTTCGAGCGTCATCAGCGTGAGGTTGTCCTGCAGGTTCAGGTTCAGATGCAGCGCCTTGTTCTTGCGATCCTCGCTCAGATACGTGAGGCCGCGGCGCATCGCATCGCGCGGGTTGCGGATATCGGCCACGCGGCCCGAGAGTTCGATGCGGCCCGCCGTGCGTCTGCGCAGGCCGAGGATCGCCTCGAACGCTTCCGTGCGCCCCGCGCCGACAAGGCCCGCGAAGCCCAGCACTTCACCCCTGCGCACTTCGAACGACAGCGACTCGACCCAGCCCGGCACCGACAACCCTTCCACGCGCATCGCCACCAGTGCATCCGCGGGCGGCGGTGCCTTGTCGGGGAACATGTCGGACAGCTCGCGGCCCACCATCAGGTTGGCCATCTGCTGGCGCGCGAGGCTCGTCGTCTCGCCGCGTGCCACGAAACGGCCGTCGCGCATGACGATCACTTCGTCGGTGATGTGCTCGACTTCATCGAGCTTGTGAGAGATGTAGACGATCGTCACGCCGTCGGCCTTCAGCTTGCGCATCAGCGCGAACAGGCGCTCGGTTTCCGCGGGCGTGAGCGTCGCCGTCGGTTCGTCCATGATCAGGAAGCGCGCGCGCCGCGACAGCGCCTTGGCGATTTCCACCATCTGCTTTTCCGCGACGATCAGGCTGCGCACCTGCGTATCCGGCGATTTCGTCAGGCCGACCTGTTCGAGATAGCGCGCGGCCTCCTTGCGCATCGCGCCATCGTCGAGCAGCCAGCCGCGCTTCTTCTCGTGGCCCAGATACATGTTCTCGGCGATCGACAGATGATCGGCAAGATTGAATTCCTGGTGAATCAGCACGATGCCCGCGGCCTCCGCGTCGCGCGAACTCGTGAAGTGCCGCGTTGCGCCATCGACGGTAAGCGTGCCTTCGGTCGCGCTTTCGTAGCCGGCGAGAATCTTCATCAGCGTCGACTTGCCCGCGCCGTTTTCGCCGAGCAGGCCATAGATGCGTCCCGGCGCAAGATCGAACGACACGCCGTGCAGCACGCGTACCGGGCCGAAATCTTTCCGGATGTCATCGAAGCGGACCGACAGACTCATTGCGACTGCGCTCCTCTCTCGTTATATCTGCGTGACACGCAGAAGCGCTTATGCGCTCCCGCGCACGACAAGCCGGTGTGGCAACAGCACGCCCGGCACATTTGCCCGCGGGTCCGCGAGGCGTTTCAGCAACAGCCGCGCCGCGGTCTCGCCAAGTTCGCGCATCGGCTGCGCGACGGTGGTGAGCGGCGGATCGATCTGTGCCGCCACCGAGATATCGTCGAAGCCCACCACCGCGACATCGTCCGGCGTGCGCTTGCCGATGCTGCGCAGGCCGTTGATCGCGCCGATCGCAAGCGTGTCGGATACCGCGAAAATGGCGCTCGGCGCCTCTGCGCCTCGCTGCCCTGCCAGTTCAGCGGCGGCTTTCGCGCCCGCCTCGTAGTCGAGGCTATAGACATTGCGACGCCACGCGGGCAGTGGCATCAGGCCGGCATCGCCGAGCGCGTCGAGATAGCCTTGCTGACGCTGGCGCGCGTACAGATAACCGTCGTCGGAATTGATGAGGCCGATCCTGCGATGCCCGCGCGCAAGCAAATGCCGCACTGCGTCACCTGCCGCGCAATAATTGTCGATGCCCACATACGGCACGCCCATATCAGTATCGAACTCGCAGCACGCGACCCAGGGCAGCGCGCCCGAGTCTTCCAGCAGCGCGTGCTGAACCGTGTCGGGGTCGAGGCAGATCGCGCCGTCGGCCCGGTGGCGGCGCAGCATGTCGAAGTAGCTGCGCTCGCGGCCCGGGTCGGCGCCCGTGTCGCACAGCAGCATGAAATAGCCGTGCTGGCGCGCGACCACGTCGATACCGCGCACGACTTCCGAATAGAACGGGTTGCCGAAGTCCGGCACCATCGTGAGCAGCAGACGGCTCTCCGCGGTGCGCAGATTGCGCGCGAGTTCGTTCACGCGATAGCCGCTGGTCTCGACGGCGGCCAGCACCCTGTCCCGCGTCTGCGCACGCACGTTCGAGTGGCCGTTCAGCACGCGCGACACGGTTGCCACCGACACACCCGCCTGCTCGGCGACGCCGGCAATCGACAGGTCGTCGGACGATCGAACCGATGAAACCGGTTGGGGCGATTGAGCCGGCTGAGGCGTTCGAGCGTCACCCTGCCGCGGTCTGGACACAGAAGACGTCTCCGGAAAATGTAATCGATTACATTCTTGGACTACCAGAGGGCGAATCTCAAGGTCGATTGCGTAGGGATTTACACGGAGGACCGGCTCGCGCCCCATGTCCTGCTCGACACGGAACCGCCGTCCGGTTTGGTACAATCCCGCAGTTCCCCACACCTTCCAGTTGCCTACAACTCGCCGAACCCATCATGAATATCGAGCAAGCGCGTTTCAACATGATCGAACAGCAGATTCGCCCCTGGGAAGTGCTGGACCAGGATGTGCTGAACCTGCTGTCGATCGTCAAGCGTGAAAACTTCGTCCCGGCGGCATACCGCGATCTGGCTTTCGTGGACTTCGAAGTGCCGTTGCCCGCCGGCCAGCACATGCTGGCGCCGCGCATCGAGGCGCGCGTGCTGCAGGAACTGGTGGTGAAGAAGCATGAAAGCGTGCTGGAGATCGGCGCGGGCTCGGGCTACATGGCAGCGCTCCTCGCGCACCGCAGCCAGCAGGTGCTGACCGTCGATATCGAACCGGAACTCGCCGAACTGGCGCGCACGAACCTCGCGAACAACGGCGTGCTGAACGCCGAAGTCGCCATCGGCGACGCGTCACGCGGCTGGGAAGCCGCCGCGCCCTATGACGTGATCTGCGTGTCGGGCGGCCTGCCGGTGCTGCCACAGGAAATCCTCGAACAGCTGAAGATTGGTGGCCGTCTGGCCGCCTTTGTCGGCACTGCGCCGGTGATGAAGGCGCAGATCATCACGCGCATCGACGAAAAGCAGTTCCGCATTGCCGACGTATTCGAAACCTACGTCGAGCCGCTCATCAACGCGGTGCAGCCGCCGCGCTTCAAGTTCTGAGCGCTGCCGGTCCCGTAGTCTGCCGCACTGACTGCACCTATAACTGAAAGTCCCGCTGATGCAAAACCTGTCCGCTTCCGCTCTCGCCGAATGGCTCGCCGATACCTCACGCGCAGCACCCGTGCTGCTCGATGTGCGCGAGCCGTGGGAAATCGCAACGGCGAACATCGCCGGTAGCGTGTCGATCCCGATGCGGGAGATTCCGGCCCGCAGCGAAGAACTCGACGACGACGCCGAAATCGTCTGCGTTTGCCATCACGGCGCACGCAGCGCGCAGGTTGCGATGTTCCTCGAGTCGCGCGGCCATGCGAAGGTCTTCAACCTGCAAGGCGGGATCGACGCCTGGTCGCGTCAGGTCGATCCGTCGGTTCCCACCTACTGATCCACGCTGTGCCATGCACCGGGCCGTGATGGCCCGGTTGCCCCACGCTGCTAGTCCGTCTCGCGCAACACCTCCGCCACTGTCCCGAAGATCTCGTCGATCTGTGCTTCATCAATGATGAGCGGCGGCGAGAACGCAAGAATGTCGCCGGTATAGCGCGTCAGCACGCCCTTCTGGAAGCACCGCACGAAGACGTCGAACGCACGCGCACCCGGCGCGCCGTCGCGCGGCTGCAACTCGACGCCTCCCACCAGCCCGAGATTGCGCACATCGATCACATGCCGCTCGCCGCGCAGCTTGTGGATCGCGTTCTCGAAGATGGGCGACATCTGCGCGGCGCGCTCGAACAGGTTCTCGCGCTCGTAGAGATCGATGGTCGCGCACGCAGCGGCGACCGCAATCGGATGCCCCGAGTACGTGTAGCCATGAAACAGCTCGATCCCGGCCGGCGCGCCGTTGACGATCGAATCGTGCACCTTGTGGCTTGCCGCGACGGCGCCCATCGGCGCGGCGGCGTTATTCGTACCTTTTGCCATCGTCAGCAGGTCGGGCGTCACGCCGAAGTATTGCGCGGCGAACGGCGCACCAAGCCGCCCCCAGCCCGTGATCACTTCGTCGAAGATCAGCAGGATGCCGTGTTTGTCGCAGATCTCGCGCAGCCGCTGCAGATAGCCCTGCGGCGGAATCAACACACCGGTCGAGCCGGCCACCGGTTCGACGATCACCGCGGCAATCGTCGATGCATCGTGCAGCGTGACGAGCCGCTCCAGTTCGTCGGCAAGGTGCGCGCCCCACACGGGCTGCCCCTTCGAAAACGCCGCTTCCTTGATGTTGAGCGTATGCGGCAGATGATCGACCGCGGGCAGCAGCCCGCCGGAGAACGCCTTGCGGTTCGGCGCAATGCCGCCCACCGAGATGCCGCCGAAGCCGACGCCGTGATACCCCCGCTCACGTCCGATGAAGCGCGTGCGCTGCCCTTCTCCCCGGGAGCGGTGATACGCGAGCGCGATCTTCAATGCGGTATCGACCGCTTCCGAGCCTGAGTTCACGAAGAAGATGTGCTTCAGGTCAGCCGGCGTGTGCTTCGCGATTTTAGTTGCGGCCTCAAACGCTTTCGGGTGCCCCATCTGGAACGTCGGCGCGAAATCCATCTCCTCGGCCTGCGCTTTCACGGCCGCGACAATCTCGTCCCGGCAATGGCCCGCATTGACGCACCAGAGCCCCGCCGTGCCGTCGAGAATGCGCCGCCCGTCGTGCGAGGTGTAGTACATCCCTTTGGCCTTTGCCAGCAGGCGCGGCGCGCTCTTGAACTGACGGTTCGCCGTGAAAGGCATCCAGAACGCGGACAGGTCGAGCGATGCGGCGCCGGCGCCCTCAGCCGGATTGCCGGCGGCAGGCTGAACAGGTTCGCCGGGCTGCCCCGGGGTTTCACGTTGATTCATGTTGTGTCTCCTCGCAGTCGGTCTTCCCAGGTAGGTTGTTCAGCTGCGTCTTCCGGCTGGGTCTTTCAGTGTAGGCAGCGATACCCGCATGCACAACGGCGCAGCGTTGATGCACCGCATCCGCCCGCCTGAATGACGATGCGCTTCGTTGCAGCGCGGCACGCACCTTCGCGAGGCGCGAGCGGCCTGTCTGCACCAGATTCGCTCCCAAGCCGCATAACGCCGCGAAACATCCAACCGCGTTGCAGCGCGCCTCCCCCGCGACCTGAGCATCTTCCACTGCCTGGCATATGCCTTGCAGTAGGAGTTGGGCAATAAGCACGAAAACCGTCACAGCCGTACCGACGCCCAAACAGTCACTACTCAGATGGCAAGGGGAAACACATGAAACGTCGCAGTCTGCTGAAACTTGGCTCGATGTCGGGCGCGCTCGCGCTCGCGGGTCAGAGTCCTTTCGCAAATGCCCAGTCCAGCAGCGGTCCGATCAAGGTCGGCATTCTGCACTCGCTCTCGGGCACGATGGCAATCTCGGAGACATCGCTGAAAGACACCGCGTTGATGACCATCTCGGACATCAACAAGAACGGCGGCGTAATGGGCCGTCAGATCGAGCCGGTGGTGGTCGATCCTGCTTCGAACTGGCCGCTCTTCGCTGAAAAAGCCCGCCAGCTGATCACCCAGGACAAGTGCGCGGTCGTCTTCGGCTGCTGGACATCGGTATCGCGCAAGTCGGTGCTGCCGGTGTTCGAAGAGCTGAACGGCCTGCTCTTCTACCCGGTGCAGTACGAGGGTGAAGAGATGTCGCGCAACGTGTTCTACACGGGCGCCGCGCCGAACCAGCAGGCGATTCCCGCCACCGAATACCTGATGAGCGCGGAAGGCGGCGGCGCGAAGCGCTTCTTCCTGCTCGGCACCGACTACGTGTATCCGCGCACGACAAACAAGATCCTGCGCGCCTTCCTGAAATCGAAGGGTGTGCAGGAAACCGACATCCAGGAGGTCTACACGCCGTTCGGCCATAGCGACTACCAGACCATCGTCGCGAACATCAAGACCTTCTCGCAAGGCGGCAAGACGGCCGTGATCTCGACCGTCAACGGCGATTCGAACGTGCCCTTCTACAAGGAACTCGGCAACCAGGGCCTCAAGGCGACGGACGTGCCGGTCGTCGCGTTCTCGGTCGGCGAGGAAGAACTGCGCGGCATCGATACGAAGCCGCTGGTCGGCAACCTGGCGGCATGGAACTACTTCATGTCGGTGAAAGGCCCGGCAAACACGAAGTTCAAGAACCAATGGGCCGAGTGGGTCAAGACGCAAGACCTGCCCGGCGGCTCGAAGCGTGTGACCAACGATCCGATGGAAGCGACCTTTGTCGGCATCCATATGTGGAAGCAGGCCGTCGAAAAGGCCAAGAGCACCGATGTCGACAAGGTCCGCGTGGCGATGATCGGTCAGAAGGTTGCCGCTCCATCTGGCTTCACGCTGGAAATGGATGGCAACCACCATCTGCATAAGCCTGTGATGATCGGCGAAGTACGCGCGGACGGCCAGTTCAACGTCGTCTGGAAGACGAAGACGGCTATCCGTGCCCAGCCGTGGAGTCCGTTTATCGCCGGCAACGCGGGCAAGCCGGACGTCGTCAGCTCGATTCCGGCGTTCCTGCGCCGCTCGCGCGTTGCCTGAGTTCCGGGCCGATTCTGGAGTTGTAGTGCAGTAGCACGTCGGTCGTGCTGTAACGACGGCGCGGCATCGTTGCTCGTTTCGATGCCGCGCCGCCCCGCCGGTTCATCCCCAAAGGCCACCATGGCGTTTTCCATTTCCAGGTTCGCTCGCGGCATTGGCATCGGCATGGCGTTCTGCGCGCTGATGCCGGTTTCGTCGTTTGCGTTGACGCAGGCTGACGTCGCCCCGCTCGCAGGCGACGACTTCGACGCGAAGTCCGCCGCCATCGACAGGTTGATCGCCAATCACGACGCGCCCTCGATGGCGCTCCTGAAGGCGATGTCCGAAGACAGTGCGCTCGCCACCGATGGCGGCGAAGTGCTGATACAGGACAATGACACCGCCCGCGATGCCGTCACAGGAAAGACGGTTGCCGCAGGAGACGCGCAGGCAATCACGCTGAACAACATCCTGCGCTCGAAGGTATCGGGCGCGCTGTCGGGCCTTCAGCTCGACTCCACCGATCCGGCTGCACGAAAAGCCGCGATCGACGCCTTGCTGCAAAACCCCGATGCCGCGATGAAACCGATGATCGACCGGGCGCGCGCGCAGGAGACCGACCCTGTCCTCAAGAAGCGTCTCGATACGCTCTGGGCGATGACCGCGCTGCATGACAGCGATCCGGCAAAACGCCTCGAAGCCGTGCAGCTCGTGGCCGCACGGCACGATCTCGACATGAACGAACTGCTGCGTCCGCTGGTGGCGAAGAAGCCGGACGGCAGGTTCGCCGAAAGCGACGACCGCGTGCGCGCCGCCGCGCAGGTCGGCATCGATGAACTCGACGCGATCCAGCGACGCAGCCAGATCGCCGGCACGCTGTTCGCCGGCCTGTCGCTTGGCAGCGTGCTGTTGCTCGCCGCGCTGGGCCTCGCGATCACCTACGGCCTGATCGGCGTGATCAACATGGCGCACGGCGAATTTCTGATGATCGGCGCTTACGCGACGTACGTCGTGCAGAACCTCGTGCAACGCTACGCGCCCGGTGCGTTCGACTGGTATCCGCTCTTCGCGGTGCCGGCTGCGTTCGTGGCGGCCGCGCTGGTCGGCATCGTGCTGGAGCGGCTCGTGCTGAAGCATCTCTATGGACGCCCGCTCGAAACGCTGCTGACGACCTTCGGTATCAGCCTGATCCTGATCCAGGCGACGCGCATGTTGTTCGGCGCGCAGAACGTGCAGGTGGTGAATCCTTCGTGGATGAGCGGCGGCGTCAACGTGATGCCAAGCCTGATCCTGCCGTACAACCGGCTCGCCATTCTGGCGTTCTCGATGATCGTCGTCGCGATTGCGTGGGCGGTGCTGACCAAAACGCGTCTGGGCCTCTTCGTGCGCGCCGTCACGCAGAACCGGCGGATGGCCGCGTGCGTCGGCGTGAAGACCGCGCGTGTCGATTCGTATGCGTTCGCGTTCGGCGCGGGCATCGCCGGCCTCGGCGGCTGTGCGCTGTCGCAGATCGGCAATGTCGGCCCGGATCTCGGGCAGAGCTACATCATCGATTCGTTCATGGCCGTGGTGCTGGGCGGCGTCGGGCAACTGGCCGGGACGGTGATCGGCGGCTTTGGGCTCGGCCTCATCAGCAAGGCGATCGAGCCGTTCTGGGGCGCCGTGCTCGCGAAGATTGCCGTGCTCGTGCTGATCGTGCTTTTCATCCAGAAGCGTCCGCAGGGCATGTTTGCCCTGAAGGGCCGCAGCGCGGAGGCATGAGATGACATCCGCGACTTCTCCCGCTTCCGCTTCAGGTTCCGCTGCGTCGTCGGGCGCGACGCCGCCTGACGAACGCGCGGCGCTCGCGGGCTTTGCGCTCGGGCTTCCGCCTCGTCCCGCGCTGCTGTCGAGACGCGCATGGCAGGCGCTGATTGCGCTCATCATCGCGATCGGACTTGGCGTGCCGTTCACGGCGCTCGTGGTACCTGAAACAAGCTCGTTCCACCTGTCCGCGTACGCGATGACGCTATCCGGCAAGTTCATGTGCTACGCGATTGCCGCGCTCGCACTCGATCTCGTCTGGGGGTACTGCGGCATCCTGAGTCTCGGCCATGCGCTGTTCTTTGCGCTGGGCGGCTACGCGATCGGCATGTACCTGATGCGGGCGATTGGCCATGACGGCAAGTACGGCAGCGATCTGCCCGACTTCATGGTGTTTCTCGACTGGCACGCGCTGCCCTGGTATTGGGAAGGCACGCAGCACTTCTGGTATGCGCTGCTGCTGGTCGTACTGGTGCCGGCGGTAATCGCGTGGGTGTTCGGCTTCTTTACGTTCCGCTCGCGCGTGAAGGGCGTGTATCTGTCGATCATCACCCAGGCGATGACCTTCGCCGCGATGCTGCTGTTCTACCGCAACGAGACCGGCTTCGGCGGCAATAATGGCTTCACGGACTTCAAGCGGATTGCGGGCTTTCCGATCACCCATCCGGGCACGCGCACTGCCCTGCTGCTGATCACATTCGCGGTGCTGGTGCTGTCGTTCATTGGCGCACGCGCGATCGTGACGTCGAAGCTTGGACGCGTCGTCACGGCCGTGCGGGACGGCGAAACGCGGCTGATGTTCCTCGGCTACAGCCCGCTTGGCTACAAGCTGTTCGTGTGGACAGTATCGGCGGTGCTATGCGGGATTGCGGGCGCGCTGTATGTGCCGCAGGTCGGCATCATCAACCCGGGCGAGATGTCGCCGGGCAATTCGATCGAGATGGCGATCTGGGTGGCGGTCGGCGGACGCGGCACGTTGATCGGGCCGATCATCGGCGCGTTTGCAGTGAATGGTGCGAAGAGCTTTTTTACGGCGAATTTTGCTGAATACTGGCTGTTCTTCCTGGGGGCGATTTTCGTGCTGGTGCCGCTGTTGCTTCCGAACGGGATCATGGGTCTCATCGAACTTGCCACGCGCAGGAGGAGCCGATGATGAACGAGAATCCGATGGTTCCCGACCTTGCCTTGCCTGAGGAACCGGATGGCGGCCGTGCGCTGAGCGGCGTTGCATCGATGGGCCACGCGGTTACGCCTGGCGAAATCGATGTCTCGCACGGGACGATTCTTTATCTGGAGGACGTGACTGTCAGCTTCGACGGGTTTCGGGCGCTGAATGCTTTATCGCTGTCGATCGATGTGGGCGAACTGCGTTGCATCATCGGACCAAACGGCGCGGGCAAGACGACGATGATGGATGTGATTACCGGAAAGACCGAGCCTGATGCCGGCAAGGTATTTCTTGGACAGTCGATCGATCTGACGAGGATGAACGAACCGTCGATTGCGCGCGCCGGGATTGGGCGCAAGTTCCAGAAACCGACCGTGTTCGAACAGCATCCTGTGTGGGAAAACCTCGAACTGGCGATGAAGACCGACAAGGGGTGGTGGGCTTCGTTGAAAGCCCGGCTCGATCGCGAGGCGCAGGCGCGGATTGAGGAGACGCTTGGGCTGATCCGCCTGGAGAACGAGGCTCGCAGGCTGGCTGGCGAACTCTCGCATGGGCAGAAGCAGCGGCTCGAGATTGGGATGTTGCTTATGCAGCAACCGGCGCTTTTGTTGCTCGATGAGCCTGCGGCTGGCATGACTGATGATGAGACGATGGAGTTGGCTGTTCTGCTTAACAAGCTGCGCGGGACCTGCTCCATGATGGTGGTTGAGCATGATATGGAGTTTGTTGCCGCGCTTGCTGGTGACGCCGGAAGGGTCACCGTTATGGCGGAAGGGCGTGTGCTGGCTCACGGGAGTCTTGATGAGGTTAAGCGGGATGAGGCGGTGATTGAGTCTTACCTGGGGCGGTAGGTTTTTTGCGAGTGCGCTGGTTGTTGGTGCGTTTTCTTTTGCTTCTGGTTTATTAGCGTTGCCCCTGTGTGGGGCGGTGCCTACTAAGGGTTTGTTGGGGGGTTGGCGGTTTTCCCGGGTGGTTGCCTTTCCTTGTTTTGTTTTTGGTTTATTGGCGTTGCCCCTGTGCGGGGCGGCACCTACTTTTCTTTGTCCCCCAAGGGGACTTCCTTCGGGGCGTCTTCCAAAGAAAAGTAGGCAAAAGAAAAGCGCTTCGAAAACTTGTCTGTTCCCGGTGCGTCACCAATCGGGAATGGCAACCCATGAAGTGTCGCCCTCGCAAGGGACGCGACATTGGTCCGACGCCAGACCGTCCCTCGCGCAGTACAGCCTGTGACAAAGGGCTCATTCATCCCGCTCCGCACTACGTGCCTCGCGGAAGGGCCTGACAGGCGGTGAGCAGGATATTCGGGGCGTTGGAGCCGCCTGGGGTCACGTCTGTCGCCCGCCGCTAGTGCCGAAGTAAGCAGGTGTCTCACCGATTGGATGCTTGAGTGCGGGATGTTGGTGGCACATGAGATTGAGGTGGCTATGCATGAGCATGTGGTTGCAATGCGTGAGAGGCGAGACGATATGCAGCAGGCTGCTATGCCACACGGCGACGCACGTAGTGCAGAGTCGGATGAATGAGTGCTTTGTCACAAGCGGTACTGCGCGAGGGACGGTCCGGCGTCGGACCGATGCCACCTCTTTTGCGGGGGCGACACTTCATGGGGTGCCATTCCCCGTGGGTCACACACCTTTGAGCAGACGCGTTTTCGGCGCCTTTCTTTTGCCTACTTTTCTTTGGCAAGACAAAGAAAAGTAGGTGCCGCCCCGCACAGGGGCGACGCTAATAAACCAGAAGCAAATCAAGGAAACGCGACAATCCAAAACATCCAGAAAGAAAAAACCTGACCCGAGGCACAAGCCAAAAATGCTAGAAGTAGAAGCCCTAAACCAGTACTACGGCGGTAGCCACATCCTCCGGGATGTGAAACTAACCGTGCCGGACGGCAAACTAACCGTCCTGCTGGGCCGCAACGGCGTAGGCAAGACGACGCTCTTGAGATGCCTGATGGGCACAGTACACGCAAAGAGCGGTTCAATCGCCTGGCGCGGCACGCCGCTAACAAAACTCCCAACGTACGCGCGCGTGGCGCAAGGCCTGGCCTACGTGCCTCAAGGCCGCGACATCTTCCCGCGCTTGACCGTCGAAGAAAACCTTCTGGTCGGCGCCGCCAGCAAAAAAGCCCCTTCAAAAATCCCCGACAGGATCTATGAGCTCTTTCCGGTCCTCAAAGACATGCGCAGCCGCCGCGGCGGCGACCTGTCCGGCGGGCAGCAGCAACAACTGGCCATCGGCCGCGCATTGATGAGCGATCCGCAACTCCTGATCCTCGACGAACCGACCGAAGGCATTCAGCCATCGATCATTCAGGACATCGGACGTACACTGCGTCAGCTCGTCGAGGAAATGGGCCTCACGGTACTGCTCGTCGAACAGTATTACGATTTCGCCAAGGCGATCGCCGACCGCTACTGGGTCATGAGCCGCGGTGAAATCGTCGCGGGCGGCGAAGGCGCAAACATGGATTCAGACGGCGTGCGCCATCTCATCGCCGTGTAAGTCACATATAAAACCGGCATCAACCGGCATGCTATGCTCGACGACTCCAGCCGTCCTGATGCATTGCCGCGCGGCTGCACTCTCGAACCATTACGCATGTCGCTTCACGAAAACCACGCCGCACTCGCCACCGCGCAGACCGTCGCACACCGCGAGTGGCGCGCGCGGCTCGAACTCGGCTTCGCACTGCACGGCGAACGCACGACGCTCACGCATCGCCGGCATGACGGCCCGCTGCGCGTGCAACGGCCGCTCTACCCCGAAGGCCATGCAATCTGTCTTGCGGTGATCGTGCATCCACCTGGCGGTGTCGCAGGCGGCGACCAGCTCGATATCGATATCTCGCTCGATCCCGGCACGCACGCCGTGCTTACCACACCGGGCGCCACCAAGTGGTACAAGTCGAACGGACGCGTAGCCCGGCAGCACATCGAGATTCGCGTCGGCGCATGCGCAAAACTCGACTGGCTGCCGCAGAACAACATTGTGTTCGATCATGCGCACGCCGATCTGGACTTCACGCTGACGCTGGCCGAAGGCGCTACCGCGCTCGGCTGGGATGCAACGCAGCTTGGCCGTCAGGCTGCCGGCGAGCGCTGGTCGGCGGGCACGCTGCGCGCGGTGTGGCGTATCGTCGGGGCCGATGGCCAGCCGCTCTGGCTGGAACGCGCCCAACTCACCGCGAACGATCCGCTGCGCGATTCGCCACAAGGCCTCGCCGGTTTCCCGGCCTACGGCACGCTATGGGCCGTCGGCCCCGCCTGCAACGACGCGCTCGCAGAATCGCTCAGCGCGCAACTGCCTTTCGACGACGCGCTGCGCGCCGCAGCATCCTGCATATGCGAAGGCGTGCTGCTCGTGCGCGTAGTGTCCCGGTCGATGGAAACGCTGCAACGGGCGCTGACCAACTGCTGGTTGCAACTGCGCCCGGTGGTTCATGGCGTCGATGCCGTGCCTCTGCGCCTCTGGACCACCTGAGGCTGGACGGCTAAGGCGCTGCCGCCGCGTGGCAGGCGTTTCGGTAGTCGCGGTCGCCAGCCTTTACGCCGTCCGCGGCTCAACCAATCTTCGCCCTGCGCGGCGGTCCCGCGTGAATTTGCGTATTCTGCCCAAAAAAGACGACTCGCGGGCGCGCGTTGAGCGTCGACTCTCAAAGGCGGCCGATGCGGCTCGCGACGTCGGTGCGGCGCTCCGGCAGGTCGATGTTGAACTCGTTGATGTCACGCTTGAGGCCTGATTGCGGAAGCAGAATCATGAAGACGACGTCACGGTCACGCTCGTGATGCGGCCTTCATCGTAGTGCACGTGCAAGCAGCGCGCCTCGCGCCACACCGGCAGTTGCGACACTGGCACACCCGCGGCCCCGAAGTGCGGCTCGGGCGGCAGCGCCGGCACGGCATGCAGGGCATCGGGCTGTCGCGACAAGGTTTGTCGACGAAACACTCCAAACAAGGTGATCCAGGCAATAAGGACTGCCGCAACCCAGAGAAAGGGCACCAGGTCCACCTCGAATCCGACATCGACCATTTTCCGGAGAAGCACCCCGAGCCCCGGGTGCAGCCATCCGATGAAGACCACGAGCGGCTCACGCAAAATCCAAAGATAGGCCAGCCAGGCCGCGATGGTCAGCACCAGGTCTCGAAAACGCATCCACCACGGCGCCTGTGCCGGCGGAATCCAGGGCGGCCATTGCAGTGGCAGCACCAGCTTGACTGGGAGCTCGCCGTCCCGCGGGCTGGTTTGGGCAGGCGTTTCTGGATGCGTTGACGCTTCTGAAGCCAGGCGCACGCCCCGATCAGGACTGACCCAGGTGCCGCGCATCCGGCCAAGGCGCCAGATGGCGCGTGGCAGCCCGACAATCGATGACAGGGCCTGAAAGATCCAGAACACCAGGGGATACCAGACGAGCCAGAACAATGAGCGAAATATCCCGCGCTCGAAGCGCTCGTCCATCCACGCGCTGGTGAGGGCCTGTGCGAGGTAGGTCAGTGCGAGAACCTGGCCCCAGTCGTGTGGGTGGAGCCCTATGGCTGGCCAGAATCCCAGGAAGTTCGGCCCCGGATGGGACAGCAGTGAAACTTCCGCCCAGCTCAGAATGCCGATTCCGACCGCGTAGGCCCAGCAGGTGGACACTACGAAGTTGATCCAGACCGGTAGCAGGCGTGGCTGCTTCAGCAAGGCAGGAAAGACCGTCAGCATGACCGTCGTCCCACCCTCGCTCCATCGAACGCGCTGGCGCCACAGCCCGCGCAGGGTCTCTGGCATCAGGATCCAGCATAGCGCCTTGGGCTCGAATGCCAGGCGCCATCCAGCGAGCTGGACGCGCCAGCTCACATCGACGTCGTCGGTCAGGGCCGTACGTGACCACCAGCCGGCGTCCTGCAACGCGCGCTTGCGGAAGGCGCAAATGACCCCGGAGACGGTGAAAAGCGATCCATACACGGTCTGCGCGCGCTTGATGAGTCCGACGAGGGACGAAAACTCCCCGACCTGCAAGCGACCCAGGAGCGTTGCATGATTGCGTACACGCGGATTGCCGGTGAGCCCGCCGATCCGCGCATCAGTCTGGAAGCGGCGGACCAGCCATGTCAGCGCGTGCGGCTCGAGCAGCGCGTCGCCGTCAATGCACACCAGCAACTCGTGCCGGGCGGCCAGCGCCCCAGTGTTCATCGCAGTGGACTTGCCCTGGTTGGTATCCAGATGCACCACACGCAGCGCCGGCATCTGCAGGGTCAGCGCGTCGAGCCAGGCGCCGGTCCGGTCAGTGGAACCGTCGTCGATCGCGACGATCTCGAAGTTCGGGTAGTCGATGAGCGTTAGCGCCCCAAAGGTCTCGGCCAACTGCCGCTCCTCGTTGTGGCAAGGCACCAGAACCGACACCCCCGGATAGTCCCAGAGCCGGGGCGGTTCCTCTGGGCGCGGCTCATGGCGGCCGCGCAACCAGACGTAGAGCCAGCCGCCGCTGATCCAGTAAAACGCAGCCACGAAGGGATAACCGAAGCAGAAAGCGGTGATGATGGCGTGGAAGGTCATTGGAGTCACTCGCCGGGCGACCGTGCGTCAATGCCGCACAGGGAAGACAGCCGCCGACACTCCGGGCGCCGCGACAACCGCCTCGGGCAGGTCTGCAACAGGATTGTCAGGGCACCAGCCCAGTGAGACGCCGCCGTGGCGCTCGAAGTCCATGGCCGTACGGGCGAGCAGGTGTGCATCAGGCGGCGTGGCACCGGTGAACCAGCGGGCAAGCGTGGGATCGACCGGCGCGACGCGATTGTCGGCGACCTGATCGCCGAAGCCCGCGGGCACCAGGCTGATATCGGCGAGCGGGTGCGGCGTGGTGGTGGCGCGGCTCGGCGCGAGCCATAGCAACTTCAGCCCGGGTCGCGCGGCATCCAGCACGGCGAAAGCCCGCCAGCCGAGCGCATCTGGGCGATCGCTCTGGACGAGGGTATCGAGCATCGCCTCTCGTCGTTTGCGCGCCGCCCATGCGGACCAGCTCAGGGGAATGTCCGGGCGATGATCGAACAGGGGTGGCGGATCGTCGAAGCGCATAGACTGCGTCGGCGCGTCGGTGTCTTCGAGGAGCCACCCGTCCAGTGGCACCAGTCCGCCCAGGTCTTTGTAGAGACGCAGAACACGCGCTTCGTCGCCCAAGGCGGCGAGCGCTGCGCGGTGAGGCAGGCGAGCGTAGACCTCTACGCCGGCACGGGTGTGCATCTGCCAGGCAACGCGCGAGAGCCAGTCACCCGCAAGTGGCAGTTCGCCGGTCGGGAACCAGGCGGCGGTGATTCGCCCCTGGACGTCGCGGCGCACCGCGTCGACCACGACGCCGGTCACGCCCAGCGCGCGCACCCGCTCGATCGCATGGCCCAGGCGTTCGTTGCTCGCGTTCTCGTCGCCTGCCCACAAAGCGGCCGGGTCGAGGCAAACAAGACGATCTACCCGCCTCACATTCGGATCGGGCTGCAAATTCTCGACCAGTTCCACCAGCGGCGGGTTGTAGGTGGGCAGGTAGCGAGCGATTCTCAAGGGCTCGTTCAGGTAAGAGGGGCCCTGGTCGAGCGCGAATGCGAACTCGAAGCCCAGGTCGCGTGCCGCTTGAGTGCCGATCGCGTTGTAGCGACCGTAAGGCCACACCAGCGCACGCGGCGCGCGGCCCAGCTCCCGCCGCAGCGTGGCGCTGCCGGCCTCAAGGTCGGTCCGCAAGGCCGCCGCGAAATCTGCCTCGCTCTGGTAGCCGGCTCCGGCCGAATAGCTACGCGTCACGGTTGCGGGCATGGTGTTGCCCTGCGGGTTGCCGACGACTTCATCGTGCAGCGATTGGGTGTGCAGCGCGAATTCGACCAGGCCGGAGCGCTGCATCTCGCGCGCCTGATCCCAGGTGATGAAGCGCTCGCGCGACACCATCCGGCCGCCATAGCTGACCATCGCGCCCGCGGGCGGCTGCATCCAGTCGGTCACCAGCGCGGCTACGATCGGATAACCGTAAGCCAGAGCGAGCGAATAGACCCGGGTGTACAGACTACGGTAGCCATCATCGAACGTGATCAGCACCGCCTTGGCCGGCAGCGCCTTCTCGCCGCGACCGGCGCGCGCGAGGTCATCAAGCGAAATTGCGGTCCAGCCGTTGCCACGCAGCCAGTCGAAGAAGCTCACCAGGCGCTCGGCGGTGATCGCCTCATCGTCCAGGTCAGGCCTGGCGTCGACGACGTCGTGGAACGAGACCGTGGCGAAGGTTGGGCCTGGTGCGGCCGGCACAGAGGGTTGCTGCGCGAACGCGGGCCGCGCGTCAATGTACATGCCCGCCAGCACCAGCAACAGCGCCAGCCCGCGCGCCAAGGCGTGTTTCGCGGTGTTCAGGGAATGGTTCGCGCTCATCTTCCGAACTTGTGTTCGAACTTCAGGTAGCCGACCAGGGTGCGCTCGCGCTGCCCGTCGTACACATTGCTCGTCCACTCGATGCCCCAGGTCAGCTCGGTCCAGGGATCGGAACGCCAGCTCTGTTCGTATGCGGCGCCGCCGACCGCATGTGTGCCAAAGCCTTGCTCGTTGAACACACCCGCAGTCAGCCGCAACTGCTGCACGAACGTGCGTTCGTAGACACGCCACATGACATGCTTGATCTGTACTTCCAGGGAAGGATGCCACGCCTCTGTGGGATTGAAGTACGGTGTGAGTGCAAGGCTGTTGCGCTGCCATTCAATACGTGGTTTGAGCGTGACGTCCAGGTGCGGCCGATTGAGCAGCGGGAGAGCGCCATCAATCATCACCTGCTCCCGGCGGTTGCCGTCGCTGAAGTTCATGTGCTGCACGTTCAGGCCCGCATGCGTCGATCCGTTCCACGCATAGCGCAGGCCGCCGCGAATCGAATCCGCGGTGATGCCGTGGAAGTCCGCCTGCAACGGCGCTTCGGGTGAATGCTTCGCGGCATCTGCAAGGAAGGTCCAGTGATCGGTGGGCTCCCATTGCGCGGCGAGCGAGCCACCTGATGTGTTCAGGGAACCCATCTGAGACCATGCGAGTGCAGTCAGCTTCCAGTCCGGCCAGAGCGCCTGCGCGCCGCCGCCTACGCGGTAGCGTTCGGCGCGCCCCTCCTCCAGAGAGTCGGAGCTGCTGTCAGCCAGGCCGATTAACCGCCATGTGCCCGCGAAGGTCGCGGACTCGACCTGAAGGCTGGCGTCCATGCCGTTTCCGGGCCCGCGAAGTGCCTGGCTCGAAGCGTGCCTGCCAGCCAGATCGAATTGCACACTGGGCCCCGTTTCGGCGTCGAGTTCCCGCTCCACCCGCTGGACGCTCGAAATATCCGCTCCTTGCTCCAGCAGCGGCGCGAGGCGCTCGTCGGCCCGCAATATGCGATGGCGGCGTATGTCCGAATCCACCTGCTGGACGCGGATGCCGAAGTCTTCAGGTGCAAGCGCAGCTGCCGTGTCAATCTCGTCCTCGGCCAGGCGGGGCCAGCCCTGCTGCGCAGCGATGTCGGACTCCTGCGCGCGCAGCCAGGAAAGGCCAGGGGCGCCACGCTCGAGCGGCGCGACGAGTGCCCATGCGGCGGCCGGCATGTCGGCATAGCTGTGAATGGCGGCGTCCAACGACTGAGCGTCGAGCCAGGTGGCGTTCGCGCGCGGTGTCTGCAGTTTGCCGGCAGATTGCCACGGTGGCCCTGCCGCGGCCACAAGGGCGTCGACGGTCGCAAAGGCGGCATCGAAGTCTTCGCTTTCTACCTCGGCGTAGGCGCGCCCCGTCATCAGCGAGCGCCATGGGCTGTCCTCGTCCGCGCGCCCGGCGGGCGGTAGCTGCTCCAGCGCTTCCTGATAGACGCGGCGCGCTTGCGTGGGGCGCCGCAGTGCGAGCAGTGCATCCGCCTCGGCCTCCAGGACATAGACAGGCACCGTGTCCCCCGCCGAGCGCAGGGCTTCAATCTGGTCTACCGCATCCTGCCAGCGCTCGCGGTATCGCAGGGCCACCGCACGGTCGCGCTGCAACCGGATGATTAGCCCGGTGTCGGGCGGCACAGCGGCGCGTGCCTCGGCGAGCAGTGCGTCCAGGCGAGCCAGTGCGAGATCGACATCGTCGAAACGACGCCGCGGATCCGGTGAGCGCGAGTGGATGTCGATGGCCCAGCGCAGGCGCTGGCCAGCCACGCGACTGCGCACGCCCGCGTCGATGTGCGAGCCCAGCACATGGGCCGCTTCGCTCGGGGCACCGAGTTCCATCAGCACATCGGCCAGGGCCTGGGTAATTTCGGTGTTGCCGGGTTGCAGCCGCAAGGCCTGCGCAATGGCGGCGAGGGCTGCGTAGCGGTCGCCGGCACGCAACGCGGCGCGACCGCGCTCGAGCAGCACCGACGCATCCGTCCCGGGATCGGGTGGATTGTCGCGCCCGGATTGCGCGCTGACGGCTTCGACTACGCCGGGCGCAGTGATGACCTGGGCGTGCTGCGATGCGATCTGACCTGCCGCGCCACCGCACACGACCACCCCGGCCATTCCGATCCGCCACCTGAGGTAAGCCAGACAACTCCTCATAATCCTTGACGTCATGACGATTGCGATTCTTATTCTCTGCATGAACAAGATAGATCAAGCCGCAAACGCCTGACTGAACTGCCAGGTCCGCTTGATCTCGTCGGTGAGCGTTGGTGCATGAAGGCGACAGGCACACTCTACCTCTTACTACAGGTACTATGTGCCACGAAGCTGACGGCGGACGGACTTCGGGGATGCGGCGGCCAGCAAGTGGTTGAGGACCGCCACACCGATGGCTGCATTTGCCGGCGACAACCGGATTCACTTTACCCTGCGAACGGCCACTCGCCATCGCCGGGCGCTTACTGCATCGTATGGAAGGTTCACAACTACCGACTTCGCGATTGACGTGATCCGTACACAAAGGTCCGTGGTCCTGGCGAAGTCGACGTTTGAATGGATACTCGGATCGATCCCGCAGCAATCCCCATGTTCCGCCTGAACTCGGGACCTGCTTGCTTCCAGAGCAGTCGTCGTCGGCGTTCCGTGGTGATGCTCGTGTATTCCATGACCTGACTTCGACGATCCATTTGTCACGACCTTGCCTTCCCGGCTCGACATTCGACAAGCGAAGTGACTGAAACTAGCTAAACACGCGACGCCAGCAGTCTGATCCCGGCAATCCCGAATACTACGGCGAGGCAGCCTTCCAGTGCGCGACGGGTCCGCACGTACATCCTGCGAGCCGAGTCCGTCGAAAACAGTACGGCATAGCCGCCGAACACCAGGCATCCGATGGCCGCACAGCCTGGAATTAAAGCACTATGGGAAGATCCCGTGCTGTTCGACGATAGAGCAACAATTGAAACCCACACGAGGATAGCTTTTGGATTGGTGAGATGGAGCATCGCGCCGCGGGCGTAGACGCTCGTCAATGTCGGCGTTCGTTCGACCTTCAGCACGGATGCAGTTGCTGTCGCAAGCGCATTGCGTCCGGATTTGAAGGCCAGCCACAAGAGATATAGACCACCAAAAATCTTGACTGCAATGATGAATTGAGAATAGGCGATCAGGGCAGCCGACACGCCTAGCGTTGCCACCGTCGCCCAAAACATCGACCCCGAGATCACGCCGAGTGCGAACATCAACGCCGCTTTCCGGCCATGATTGGCCGCTATGGACATAATTGCAAGGTTGCTCGGCCCGGGACTCGCGGTGCCAACGAAATACGCTGCATAGGCAAGCAGCAGGCCTGTCGAGAAGTAGGCGTGTCCAGTCATGTCTGGGCTCCAGAAATTCAGAATGTCGATCAGTTCTTTCATCGAACGTGCTTCCGCCTCAGGCGTCAAGGCGTCTTCCGGACAGAGCGCGGCGATCATTGGCATGGCGTTATTTCTACTTCAGGTGTTTCTCTGAAGAGATCTTCGGGCTTTCACGGACCAGTTTCGTCGTGGACTCGCACAGGCGGGCCTACCGAGGCCCGTCATTGAGGCCGTGGCCTGGTCAAACGGCTCATGCGCGTCATGATGTTGCCCGTCTGTGTCTACCACCGCCTTCATCGCCACAACGGCGAGATACCCCGCCCGCGTTGCCTGCCTCTCCAGGAAAACCGGCGGCGCAGCAGCCCAGTACGCCCTGGCGCTTTCTACTGGGGGGAAGGCGGATTCAAAAGCTTGCTCAACGGCTTCAGTGGGCCAATTGGGAGGAGCGAGAATGTCATTAAGTGCGCTTTCCCCAAGGGAAGTGCCTCAAGCATTTCATGCGCTTGATTTACGTCCGTAACGTTCAGGATGAACGCCACCCCAGCCCGGTCTTGCAGTGAATACCACTGGTCAATCTTGCCCTCGAGGTAGAGCTGCGCCGTCTCGCGAACTTCGGTCGGAAGAATGTGTTGGGCAAGTTGCATGTCCGTGCCCGGCGGAAAGGTGCCAATCGCCAATATCTTCGTGGTTGGCGTGGTTGGCATCGGAGTGGTTTGCGCCATGGAGACTCCAGCAGAAGCGACCAGCACAGAGGCTGTTGTCAAATTAAGAAGAAGGCGTTTCATCATGTCCCGTTCTTTTCGCATTAGCCTGAAGGCTGCCGCTCAGAGATGTTCATCGCCACGTGCCGCAGCAATACGGCGTCGAAACAGTTGCCGTCGAAGGAAAAGTCCAGCGCACTGGCGGTATGGAACGACACACGTTCGCTCTACCCTGTGCGCTGGGTGAGATAGCGTGCGGCATCCACGAACGGCTCGCCGAGGGCCGGTCGCGCGATAGTGTTCGCGTACGCCATCAAGTGCATCAGGCATTGCAAAGGTACCATCGATTTTCACGAGCGACTATTCATCACAACGTTGACGGGTTATGAAGCAGAACTTCACAGTCAGCCAGGGCGTGCTCGACGGCGTGGAGGTGTTCCTGAGCGTTGCCCAGCATCGCAGTTTTCGCAAGGCAGCCGCGGAGCTCGGCGTGACGCCGTCGGCTATCAGCCAGACGGTGCGTGTACTCGAAGCGCGCATTGGTGCAGCGCTCTTCATACGCACCACGCGCAGTGTCGGCTTGACCGAAGCCGGCGAGCGATTTCTTGCGCGCGCAAAGCCCGCCTTCGAGGAACTGGTCGCCGCCAGTGAGGTTGCGCGTGAATTCGGCCAGCGGCCCGCCGGATTGCTGCGTCTCTCTGTGCCGCGCGCGGTCATCCCGATTCTGCAGGAGCTGATCGCATCGTTCTGCCGGGCTTATCCCGAGGTCGAGGTGGAGCTTGCTGCGAGCAAGGAGGTGATCGACCTCGCGGCCGAAGGATTCGATGCCGCCGTCCGGCAGGGGCATCTCGTTGCTCCCGACATGGTCGCAGTGCCGTTGACGCCACCATTTCGTCTCATCGTCGTCGGCAGCCCTGCCTACTTCGCGGAGCACAGCCAGCCCAGGCACCCGAACGATCTGCGCCAACATGCATGCTTGCGATGGCGGCGATCCAACGGCGCGCTCGCGCTATGGTCATTCAACGACAACGACAACGACCAGACGATCGAGATCGCCGTATCCGGCCCCCTCATCGTCAGTGACTTTCCCACCATGCTTGGCGCGGCGATCGAAGGCATGGGCCTTGCCCAGCTACCTGAACCGCTGGCAGCTACCGGGTTGAAATCCGGAGAACTGGTACAGGTGCTGGAGGCATACGCGCCGGTGAGGCCGGGGGTGTTTCTCTGCTATCCAGGCCGCCAGCAGATCATGCCGAAGCTGCGCGCGTTCATCGATCATGTGAAAAGCCGCGCGGCTGGCGATGGCAAGGTCCGGGTACAAGCTGACGCGAGGCGCGCGGGGTCTCGAAAAAGAGGCTGATAGTCTGCGTGAATTCCATGCATGGGACCGCGTTCGACTCGTCCCTGCTGCGTCGTTATTTCTCGGGTCAAGGACAGGCTTCGGAAGCAGAAGGGACGCTTGAGCGTCCGGGAGCCGTTCCCTCTGAATGGCCGTAGATGGCCGGGTGCTGCCTCATGCAATAGGAATACGCAGCCCGAACCTCACGAGGCTGCGACCGGCAGCACGCGACCCGGTGCGGACGGTCCCAGCCGTCGCAAGCATACGGCAGGTCTGGAGCGTACAGCGGTCAGTCAGGACGTGAAGCTCGGCGCCGGCACCAACGGAGTGGGCTTCGACGTCGGCATGGGCGGGAGGTTCGACGATGGTCGATTGGCAGGCACTCATCATAGTCGACGACGCGCGGGCGAGGCCGCAGGACAAAATCCCGCGCTCACGCCGCGACGCGCGGATCGCGCGCGCATGCGGCGTGATCCGCGATTCATCGTGTGCCAGGTTAGCCGTGGCCGAGCCGGCCGTCGCGCACCCGCCAGAGATCGAGCGGGTTGTCGTCTTGCAGCGCGGGCGGCAGCAGTTCCGCAGGTAGATCCTGATAGCAAACCGGCCGCAGAAAACGCTCGATCGCCGTCGCGCCGACCGATGTCGTGCGCGGATCGGACGTCGCCGGGAACGGCCCGCCATGCACCATCGCATGCGACACCTCGACGCCGGTCGGATAGCCGTTCGCGAGAATCCGTCCCGCCTTGCGTTCGAGCGTCGGCAGCAGGCGCCGCGCGAGCGCGACGTCGTCCGCCTCGACGTGCAGCGTCGCCGTGAGCTGCCCTTCGACGTGCTCCGCGAGCGCGATCATCTCGTCGACGTTCTTGCAGGTCACGATCAGCGACGTCGGCCCGAAGATCTCGTCCTCGAGTTGCGGGTCCGACACGAACGCTTGCTGGGTCGTCGCGAACAACGCCGGGCACGCGGCGCTCTTCGCGTCCGTGTCGGCGCCGCGCGCGAGAGCACGCACGTCCGCGCCCGCCCCACGCTTGGCGATGCCGTTCGCATACGCGGCCGCAATGCCGGCGGTCAGCATCGTCTGCGCGCCCTTCTGCCCGAGCGCCTGGGCGGCCGCATCCACGAACGCCTGCGTATCCGGCCCGTCGAGCACGACGACGAGCCCCGGATTCGTGCAGAACTGCCCGACGCCGAGCGTCAGCGAATCGACGAACCCGCGCGCGATCTCCGCGCCGCGCTTCGCGAGCGCGCCCGGCAGCACGAAGAACGGATTGATGCTGCTCATCTCCGCATACACCGGAATCGGCTCACGACGCTTCGCGGCGATGTCCATCAGCGCGAGGCCGCCGCCGCGCGAGCCGGTGAAGCCGACCGCCTTGATCGCCGGATGCGCGACGAGCGCCCCGCCGATCGCGTTGCCCGCGCCGATCGCGAGCGAGAACGTGCCTTCCGGCAGCCCGCACGCGCGCACCGCCTGCTGGATCGCGCGCCCGACGAGCTCCGACGTGCCGAGATGCGCGGGATGCGCCTTCACGACGACCGGGCACCCGGCCGCGAACGCGGATGCGGTATCGCCGCCCGCGACCGAGAACGCAAGCGGGAAATTGCTCGCGCCGAACACCGCGACCGGCCCGACCGGAACCTTCTGCAGACGCAGATCCGCACGCGGCAGCGGCTTGCGCTCGGGCTGCGCGGAATCGATCGTCGCGGCGAGCCAGCGCCCGTCGCGCACGTGCGACGCAAAGAGCCGCAATTGCCCGATCGTCCGCCCGCGCTCGCCTTCGAGCCGCGCGACCGGCAGCGCCGATTCCTGATGCGCGCGCTCGATCAGCGCGTCGCCGAGCGCGAGAATGTTCTCGGCGATCGTCTCGAGAAAGCGCGCGCGCGTTTCGAACGGCGCCGCCCGGAACATATCGAACGCCGCGTGCGCGAGCCAGCACGCGCGATCGACGTCGTCCGCGCTGCTCTCCCCAAACGGCGGCTCGAGCGCCGTGCCGCGCGCCGGGTCGAACGCGAACATCGTCCCTGCCGCGCCGCGTACCGACGCGCCGCCAATCAACATCTCTCCGGTGATCTGCATCATCGTCCTGTCTGTGTGCCCAGTTTGCGAGGTTCGTCGAGATCGATCCGGTAGATCCGGATCGCGTTGTCATGCCAGATCGCGCGGCGTGCCGCGTCGCTCAGCTGCCGGTCCGCCATCGCGGCCGCGAACGTCCGCACCAGCGCCGGATACGCGATCCGCAATCCGGCGACCGGGAAGTTGCTCGCGAACATGCTGCGCTCGGCGCCGAAGATCGCGACCGCGTCGCCGATGATGCGGCGATTCTCCGCGTCGTTCCATGCGGCGTCGCGCAGCCCGAATTCGGACAGCTTCACCGACACGCGCGGCTGCTCGGCGAGCGCCTCCATCCCGCGCCGCCAGCGCGCGAGGCCTGTGTCCGAACGGTCCCACGGCAGCCCCGCGTGTTCGAGCACGACGTCGACGGCTGGCGCATCGGCGAGCCGCGCGGCCGTTTCGTCGAGATGCCAGAACGGCACGCGCAGATCCCAGCGCAGCCCATGCGCGGCGAGCCGTTCGAGCGCGCGGGGCCAGCGCGGGTCGCTCAGCGCGCCAGGGCCGTCGACCGTGGCGTCCGGCGTCGCCGACGTGCGCGGCTTGAAGCGCACGCCGCGCACGAGCGGATACGCGGCCTGCTCAGCGAGGCGCTCGTCGGCATCGTCGGCGAGCAGGTCGACCCACGCGACGACGGCCGACGGAATCGGATGACGCGCCGCGACGTCATGCAGCCAGCGCGTTTCCGCGAGCGCGTCGTCGCGCAGGCACTCCGCCTCGACGTGCACACTCGCGACGACCGGCGCGCCGCCGGCCGCGCGCCGGAATTCGTCGACGCCGAAGTCGTTGCACAGGTCCACGTAATCGCCGAGGATGAAGTGCTCGGGATCGTACGCGCCCTGCAGCCATGGATAGCGGACTTCGCCGTTCAGGCGCCACAAGTGATGGTGCGCGTCGACGATCGCATCGGGCAGCGCGAGCGCCGCGTCGTCCGCGCGCGGATCAGCGACCGCCTGCGAGCACATAGGAGGCGTCCGGCTCGCGCAGCGTCGGCATCTCGTTGACAAAGCACCACGCAGTCAGGTCGAGCTCGCGCACGTGATCGTCCTGGAACGACACGTACGCGGCGGGCCGCGACGGATGGAACGACAGCGCGGTCGGATTCGCCGGCAACGCGATGCGCTCGATTTCCTCGAGCCGCTCCGCGTCGAATACCGAGATCGACTGCTCGCCCGAATTCGTCAGCAGCAGCAGGTCGCGGCCGTCGACCGAACTCGTCCGGTAAATGCGGTTCGGATCGCTGCGCGTCTTCACGCGGCGGCCGCAGGTCATCGTCGCGGTGTCGATCGCGACGAGCGTGTCGTCGCCGCGGTTCGCGACGAAGAGCGTCTTCTCGTCGCTCGACAGAGCGTTGCCTTCGGGGCGCGGCCCCGGCATCACCGCGCGCGGCGTCACCGTCGCATCGCGCGGATCGAACCGCGTGACCGTGTTCGACAGCAGATGCACGCCGTATGCGCGGCTCGCGTCGCGCGTCAACGTGACGAGGTGCGTCTTCACACCTCCGGACGGCACCGCCATGTTCGGCACAGTCTGCTCGCGCGGACGATCGAACACGAGCAGCATGTCGCTTGCCTCGCTCATCGCGTACAGGCGCCCGTCGGCGTCGCTCGCCATCCCGTGTGGCCGGTAGTACGGCCAAAGGTCGAGCATCCGCGTGAGTTTGCGCTCGTGCAGATCGATCTCGGCGATCCGGTGATCGCCGTCCTGGCCGCGCGTCCACGCGGTTTCGATCCCGAAGATGCCAACGTACGCGAAGCGGCGCTCCGCGTCGACGGTGAACTCGTGCGGGAAGCTCGGCAGCACGATGTGCTTGAGCGCCGCCTTCGTCTCGAGATCGTAGAAGCTGAAGGTATGGGCGCATTTCTGCACCAGCAGCAGGATGTGGTTCATCGTGAATCTCCGTCCTTCGAGGTTTCGCCGCGGCACGCATGTCGCGACGCGGCGAGTGTGGGTTCGTTGCGTGCGCAACCGTCAGTCGGTTTCTCAGTCCTCGCAGCGCTTCGGCAGCGTCAGCGCGAGCAGGCCGGCCACCGCGAGCGTGACCGCGAGGCTGTACACGCCGGCCGCCGAGCTCACGTGCTGGGTCAGCACACCGACCGCGTACGGGCCGCAGAAGCCGCCGAGGTTGCCGAGCGCGTTAATCAGGCCGCGCGCACTGCCGGCGGTCTCAGGGCTGCAGAGCTTCGGCGGAATCGCCCAGAACACGCCGGCTGCCGCCTGCAGGAAGAAGCCGCAGCCGATCAGGAACGCGAACGACACGAGCATCGTCTCGTGCGTCAGCACCGACAGCGTGAGGCATGCGGCGAAGCCGACGAGCGGCAGCAGCACGAACAGGCGGCGCTTGCCGGTCCGGTCGGACAGATACGACGTCGCGAACATGCCGACCATCATCGCGATGTAAGGCAGCATCGCGAGCAGGCCGATATTGCCCATCCCGGTGTGCGTGAGGTTCTTCAGCAGCGTCGGCAACCACATCGTGTAGCCGTAGATGCCGACCTGGTAGCAGAAGTTGATCGCGATCAGCAGCCAGATCGTCGGGTTGCGCATCATCGCGCCGAACGAGGCCGCGTCCGGCGTGCCCGACGCGCGCTTGCGCTCCTGCTCTTCGCGCAGCGCGTCGAGGATGTACGCCTTCTCGCGCGGCGATACCCAGCGCGCGGTCTTCGGGCCGTCGTCGGCGAACAGCATCCAGACGATCAGGAACAGCAGCGACAGCACGCCCGTGCTGAAGAACAGGTGGCGCCAGTCGTACGCGGCGAGGATGTAGCCGGACAGCGGCGCGGTGATCATCCCGGCGAGCGGCACGAACATGATGACCATCGCGTTCGCGCGCCCGCGTTCGCGATCGGGGAACCAGTTGCTGACCATCGTCAGCACGACGGGCAGCATCCCGCCTTCGGCGACGCCGAGCAGGAAGCGCAGCGTCAGCAGCTCCCACGTATGCGTGACGAGGCCGGTCAGCCCCGACAGCGCGGCCCAGCTGATGAGCGACCACGCGATGAATTTCTTGCCGCTGCCGAGCGCCGCGCGCTTGCCGCCGGGAATCTGGAGGAACAGGTAGCCGAAGAAGAAGATCCCGCCGGCCAGACCGGCCATCGTCGCGTCCATGCCGAGATCGGCGTTCATCCCGCCCGGCATCGCGAACGCGATGTTCACGCGATCCATGTAAGAGATGATGCACGCGAGCAGCAGCGGCGGAATCACGCGCAGCCAGCGGCGGCGTGGAATGGCTTCGCCGGCGTCGTAAGCCGGGTTGGCCGGGGTCAGCATGGTCATGATGTCTCCAGTTTTGGTGGTCGGCAGCGACGGACTTCTGATGGACCGCCTGTCACGCCGTGACGAACCGGCGCAGGGCCGGCCGCCGGCGCGGAACGCACGTGCGTTCCGCCTCTGCGCGGACGCCTGCCCGTCCGCGCGGCAAACGCGGTTCGCACATGGAACCGCGAAACGCGTGCCGCGCGCGAACGGACCTCAGCGGCCCCAGCGCAGCACGAGCGGATCGAGCCGGCGCGCGGCGTCGAGCAGCCCAGCGCGAACCTGCGGATGCAGCTCGGGCCACGGCGCGCGCGCCTTGTCGCACGCGATCACGCCGCCTTCCTTCAACAGCGCCTTCGCGGTCAGAAAGCCTGCCTGGCGGTTCTCGTAGTTGATCAGCGGCAGCCAGCGCGCGTACTGCGCGACCGCTTCGTCGCGCTTGCCCGCGAAGTACGCGTCGGTGATCTGGCGAATCCCGTCCGGATAGCCGCCGCCCGTCATCGCGCCGGTCGCGCCCGCGTCGAGATCGGCGAGCAGCGTGATCCCCTCCTCGCCGTCCCACGGGCCTTCGATCGCCTCGCCGCCGAGCGCGATAAGCTCGCGCAGTTTCGACGCGGCACCCGCGGTCTCGATCTTGAAGTACGACAAGGCCTCGATCTGGCGCGCGAGCTTTGCGAGGAACGGAGCGGACAGTGTCGTGCCGCTCGCGGGCGCGTCCTGGATCATCAGCGGGATGTCGAGGCCGTCGGTCACTTCCTCGAAGAACGCCTGGATCTGCGCTTCGGACACGCGGAACGTCGCGCCGTGATATGGCGGCATCACCATCACCATCGCGGCGCCCAGCGCCTGCGCGTGACGATTGCGCTCCGCGCAGATCCGCGCGCTGAAGTGCGACGTCGTGACGATCACCGGCACGCGGCCGGCGACGTGCTCGAGCGTCGTGCGCGTGATCAGTTCGCGCTCATCGTCGCCGAGCGCGAACTGCTCCGAATAGTTCGCGTGGATGCAGATCCCCTGCGAGCCCGCGTCGATCATGAAGTCGAGGCAGCGGCGCTGGCCGTCGAGGTCGAGCGCGCCGTCCTCGGTGAAGATCGTCGGCGCGACTGGGAACACGCCTTGGTAACGAGCTTTCATGATCACTCCACGATCTCGAACTGGTCGAGGAACTCGGTCTTCAGCGTGAGGCCGAGACCCGGCACGTCGTCGCGCAACTGCAGGTAGCCGTTCTCGGCGACCGGCTCGCCGTCGAAGATGTAGTAGAACAGCTCGTTGCCGACCTCGACGTCGAACATCGGGAAGTACTCGCTCATCGGCGACGCGAGCGTGCTCATCGTCAGATGATAGTTGTGCATCTGGCCCGCATGCGGGATCACCGGCACGCTGTACGCTTCGCACAGCGCGTTGATCTTGTGCGCCATCGTGATGCCGCCGACGCGGTTCGTGTCGTACTGGACCACCGACACCGCCTTGCGGTCGAGCAGCTGCTTGAAGCCGTACAGCGTGAACTCGTGCTCGCCGCCCGAGATCGGGATGCTCGTCAGCTGGTTCAGCTCCGCGTAGCCGTCCATGTCGTCGGCGATCACTGGCTCTTCCAGCCAGCGCGGCTGATACTTCTCGAGCTTCGGCAGAATCCGCTTCGCATACTCGAGGTTCCAGCCCATGTAGCACTCGAGCATCAGGTCGTTGTCGTAGCCGATCACTTCACGGACCGCGGCGACCGACTTCAGGTTCTCGACGACGCCCTGCTGCCCGTGCGCGGGCCCGTAGCCGAAGCGCATCTTGAATGCTCGGAAGCCCTGGTCGAGGAATTTCTGCGCCTCGGCCTGCATTTCCTTGAGGTCGGTGCGATAGAGCTTCGAGTAGTAGCACGGAATCTTCTCCTTCGTGCGGCCGCCGAGCAGCTTGAAGACCGGCTTGCCAACGCTCTTGCCGAGGATGTCCCAGATCGCGATGTCGACGCCCGAGATCGCGGCCATCCCGATCCCCTTGCGCCCCCATGCGTGCGTCGCGCGGTACATCCGCTGGTTCAGGTACTCGTAGTCCCACGGGTCCTGGCCGATCACGAGCGGCGCGAGGTACTGGTCGATGATCACCTTCGCGACCTGCGGCGCGAGCGCGACGTTGCCGTAGCCGACAGTCCCGTCGTCGGTCTCGACTTCGATGACCGTCCACGAATGGAAGCGGAACGTGCTCATCGTTTCCTGCGGCGCGTACAGCAGGTCCATCGCATTCGCGCAGAAATTGCCCTGCGGCGGCACGGTCTTGCCCTTCCATTGGAATACGCGGGCGCGGACGGACTTGATCTTCATTGCGGTGTCTCCTGAGATTCGATGTGTTTTGATGTGTCGTGAAGCGCGCGAGCGGCCGGGCGACCGTTACGCGGAAATCGTCTGCTGCCGGCGCGCGGCGCCCATCCGGCAGGCGATCTGCAAGGCCTGCCAGGTCGCGCCGACGTCGGCGGTGCCGCGGCCCGCGATGTCATACGCAGTGCCGTGCGCGGGCGTCGTGATCGGCACGGGCAGCCCGCCCTGCACGGTCACGCCGCGCGAGAAACCGAGCAGCTTGATCGCGATCTGCCCCTGGTCGTGGTACATCGTGACGATCGCCTGGTAATCGCCGGCCTGCGCCTTCAGGAAGATCGTGTCGGCGGGGAACGGGCCGTGGAACGGCGCGTCGGTCGGCCAGTCGCGCGCCTGCAGCTTCGTCACCGCGGGCTCGATGATGTCGATCTCTTCGCGGCCGCAGCTGCCGCCGTCGCCGCCGTGCGGATTGAACGCGGCGATCGCGATCTTTGGCGCCGCGATGCCGTTCGCGAGCAGCGACCGGTAGATCAACTCCGAAGCCTGCTCGATCCGCTCGACGCTCAGGTAGCCCGGCGCGTCCTTCAGTGGCACGTGCGACGAGATGCGCGACGTCCACAGCTCGCCGAGGGTGTTGAATTCGCAGAAGTAGCCGGTCACGCCGAGGTATTCGGCGAAGTGGTGGAGCTCGTCCTCGTGCTTCAGGCCGCCGAGCTTCATCGCGTGCTTGTTCAGCGGCGCGAAGCAGATCGCGTCGACCTCGCCGGCGAGCGTGGCGTCCATGCACAGGTTCAGCACGGTCAGCACCGAGTGGCCGCCGGCCGCGCAGACCTCGCCGACCTTCACTTGTGCCGGGTCGATCGTGTCGACTTCGACGAACGCGGGACGCGCGATCGACGGCCGGTTGCGCGCGGCGGCGAGCGACGCGATCGGCTCGACGTCGACTTGCACGCCGGCGACGCGCTGGCCGGCTTCCCACAGCCAGCGGTCGCCGATCAGCACCAGGTTCGCGCGGGACGTCGCGTCGGGGCGCGCGAGCAGCTTCGCGATCAGCTCGGCACCGATGCCAGCGGGATCGCCGAGCGTCAGCGCGACGACGGGCAAGGTCGACGGGGCCGTCATGCCGGTTCTCCTGCGGGCGCCGCGCGGTGCGCGACCGTTGAATTCGTCTGCATAATGTGTCTCCGTTTTCGCCGGAATCCGGCTGTTCCTGATATGGGGTTCATGCTAGGTAGACGGACCCCGCCCGTAAATTGAAAACTCTTGATGAATCGATAACCTGAGGTAATCAAATATGGGCTCGATCGACAAACGCGACTCGACGCCGCAGCTGCTGAACCGGCTGCGGATGCGTCAGATCGCGCTGTTGCTCGCAGTCGACGAATGCTCGACGCTGCACGCGGCGGCCGACCGGCTCGGCCTCACGCAGCCGGCCGCGACAAAGATGCTGCACGAACTCGAGAACGCGCTCGGTCAGCGGCTGTTCGATCGCGTCGGGCGCGGCCTCGTGTTGAATCCGGCCGGCGAGCGCGTGCTCGGCTACTTTCGCGGGATCCGGGGCAGCATGGAGGCGCTGAACCGCGAGCTCGCGGAGCTGCAGCTCGGCAGCGCCGGGCGGCTCGCGATCGGCAGCATCATGGCCGCGTCGCCGGGGCGGCTCACCGAGGCGCTCGTGCAGCTGAAGGCGCGCTATCCGCTGCTCGCGATCGACATCGCGGTCGACACCAGCGACCGGCTGATGCCGCAATTGCAGGAAGGCGTGCTCGAGGTCGTGATCGGCCGCGACGCCGGCAGCGACTGCGTGTTCCGCGCGGTCGACGACGAGGCGCTCGCGGTCGTCTCCGGCCGCAACCATCCGCTCGCGGGCGCGGGGCCGGTCGGGTTCGACGCGCTGCTCGAGTATCCGTGGATCCTGCAGCCGGGCGGCAGCCCGGCGCGCGAGGTCATCGAGGGCGAGTTCCGGATGCATCACGAGCCGATGCCGCGCGGGCTGATCGAGACCGGCTCGATGCTGACGACGATGAACCTCGTCGACCGCTCGCAGATGCTCGGCGTGATCCCGCTGACGGTCGCGCAGCGCAACGTGGAGCACGGGCTCGTCGCGATCGTCGACTACACGCTTGCGCAGAAGCTGCCGTCGTACGGCAGCCTCGTCCGGCGCGACCGGCCGCTCAGCATCCCCGCGCGGCAGTTCCTCACGCTGTTCCATCACGAGGACGACGGCGAGCAGCCAGGCGGTCAGTTGTCCGGCGTCGACACCAGCAGCACGTAAGCCGGCACGTCGGTCGTGCCGGCCAGCGGATGCACGACCGTCGCCTGCACCGACAGCGCGGCGGCGATGTCCGGCGCGCTGTCGATCGTCCCCGTGCGCGTGATCGTCACCAGGCGCGTGGGGCAGCGCAGCGTCTCGCGATACAGCGCTCCGTACCACAGCGGCCCCGTGCGGTGCGCGTCCTCGAGCACGTCAGACGCCGCGCGCCATTGCAGCGGCAGGAACTCCTCGCGATCGCATATGGGGTCGGTCGCGAGCCTGAAGACGATGGCCGAGCAGATCGCGGAGAACGCGCGAAGGCTCGTGAAAGGCGAGCCGCTGCTGAACGTCGTCGACGTCGGTCGCGGTTACTGAGTGCCGTTGCGACGATTGATCCGCACCTCGGCGCAATGCCGATCGATAACATACGGATATCGATATATCGCGTAATGAGATCGCTCAGAAATACGGGGTTCACCCGGTTATGGTTGGGCAGTGGAAGAAGGAGATTGTGGAGCGTGCAGCGGCGCTGTTTGAAGTGAAGCGTGGACCGAAGCCGGTGGACGATCAAAACGCGCCGGAGCGGCTGTACGGCGAGATTGGAAAGCTGAAGATGGAAGTGGACTGGCTCAAAAAAAAGTTGTCGCAGTGAGCCGGCAGCTACCTGCCAGCTGTGACCAGTATCACCGAATGCGGGACAGGCTACCTATACCGCAAGGTGCTGTCCGGGCGCATCAGCAACAGCATGGACGCCGGGTTCTGCGTCGACTGCCTGGAAGAGGCGTTGAGCCAGTACGGCAGGCCGGAGATCTTCAACAGCGACCAGGGTTCGCAGTTCACCAGCGACGCGTTCACCGGGGTGCTCAAGGGTGCCGGTGTGGCGATCAGCATGGACGGTCGGGGCCGGGCGCTGGACAATATTTTCGTTGAACGCCTGTGGCGCAACGTCAAGCATGAGGATGTCTATCTGAAGGGCTATGCGACGATGGGCGAACTGACGGTGGGGCTGGCGCAGTACTTTGCCTACTATAACGGCGAGCGGCCTCATCAGTCGCTCGGATACCAGACCCCAGCCGCGGTCTATCCGAGTGGCTGCGGTGGTGGGGCCAGGATTGTCGACAGGTTCAGCGGGGCGCTGGCGGAACCGGGGCAGCGCTGTTCAGCTGCGTGTGGTATCGATGCAGCTTAAATTGCGGTCCACTCTGTCTTGACACTGGGGTCCACTTTATCTGCCGCCAGCATCCAGGTCCATCGTCACCAGCTTCCTGACCACGACCATTGCAGTGTCCTCACCGCCCAGGTCGTGATCGAAGGAAATTTCGAACGGACAGCCGCGAGCTTCGAGAAGCGTAGTGGCCTCGAGGGACGTACGTGCGATTACCCAATCGGATGCGACGGGGTCACGGATGTCATCGATAAACAAGCGGTATCGGGCTTCCATTTTTACCGATCCTCAGAGCCTGGTCACGGCGACATCTGCGGTCTAAATGCGCCAGATACGCTGCGAGCTGCCGGTGCTGAGGATCTCCCTTGATGCCACCAACAACGTAAGACAGCTCCTCATTCGACGTAAGCGCAGCCTTCGTGATGTTAGCTGACCCCACAATTGCAGAATACCGGTCGCCCGCCTCGAAGTAGTACAGCTTCGTGTGGAGATACGAGCGACTGTGATCCACGACGATGTGCTCGACACCGAGCGTGGCCAGCCCATCGGCGGCGTCCTGTTCTGTGTGCTTGTCGTTGGAGTAAAAGATGACGCGGGCTCCCCGATCTACGGCCTTTTTCAGTTCATCCGCAATCGCTTTGATCCCGCCGAATTTCAGATGACCAGAGCACATCGAGATGATGTGTGCGTCGACCAACCCTTTCCTGATAGCTGCAAGATGACCGTGCTCGCCCGTCTTAGATTGATTCCAGATGAAAGTCGACATGGGTTGAATATTGTTTGTTAGCAAGGGCCTGCCCTGAAGCGAGGTTTCGGGCAGAAACCGGCCGTATCGCTGGCGATCTGAGCTGCGCGTTGGCGCCACCTAAGGAAATCGAACGATTGTAAACCTTGCGACAACGTCGGGTGGACCTTTCGTGCCTACGGCAGCCATGCGCCAAAAAGCAGACGCACGTCGACCCAAGAGAGCTGCTGGCCGGTCTGGAAGGCATTGCGGTAACTTCTTACCCTGTACGTGACGGCAGCACTTTTCCGTTTCGGCCCTCGCGGGCCGATCTTTCTCCTGGGTGGACGCAGTGTGCGGGATATCCCGATTTTTGCTGCGGCGCAAGGTGCAGACTTAAGTGAACAAAGTTCAAAGTAAGTGAATCTCGACATGAACCGACGCGCGGCTCGTTTAAACCAAATGGGAATGTCTTGTATCTCGTTTGGTAATCGGCTAAACTGTATCCCAGTTGGGCATCAATCGTTGCTCATTTGGGAGAAAATCATGACGGCAGAAGCAGTGGCAGGACGGCAGCATTCGCGACGTGCGAAGCCTAGCGCTTCGGCGGCAAAATCTGCAGCGGCCTCCAGGCTCGCTCACATAGGCACCAATGGGCTCGGCGCTCAGGAAGACGATTTGACGTTCTTTCTCGGTCTCGCCCCTACCGAACAGTCACGCCTGATTCGAGATGGCATGGAGGCGGTAATCGTCAGCCGAATCGCCACCGAACTGCTGGCAATTCCGGTGCAAACCCTGCTCGCCAGTCTGCGCCTTCCCAGCAGCACTATCAACCGCAAGATTGCGCAGGGAGAGCGGCTCAGTGCGGGAGAATCGGACCGTGCAGCTCGTACGATGCTGATTTACGCTCAGGCCAAGGATGTTCTCGAAGACGGCCGTCTGGCCGCTGAATGGCTGCTGCGTCCGAATGTTGAACTGGGCGGCGAACGGCCGCTGGACACGCTGGATACGCAAACGGGGTTTGACCGCGTGCGTGACATTCTGGTGCGTCTCGAACACGGCGTGACCGTATGAAGGTGTTTCGTCTTGCCAAAGAGAAGCCCGGAAAATACCGGGCCGATGATCTGAGCGGCAACGGTGCGGCGCTGGCAGGCGGCCGCTGGAATCCGCGGGGAATGCCGGTGCTTTATACGTGCTGCCACGCGTCGACGGCGGTCCTTGAGGCGCGTGTCCATGCGTCAGGATTGCTGCCGGTGGCCAACTTTTATCTGGTCACACTGGAAGTGCCGGACAGGGCTGCATCGAGCGCCTACGTGCCGGACCTGCCCGAGGACTGGAACGTGCTGGATCGCGATCCAGCGTCGACCGTGGACCTCGCGCGGCAGTGGCTCGAAGCCGGGAAACGGCTCGCGATGCGAGTGCCATCTGTTGTTTGCCCGAGTGACGACAACCTGATTCTTAATCCGTTGCATCCGGGCATGAAGCACGTAGTAGTACTGCACAAGCAGCGCTTCGAGCTGGACCGGCGGCTTTTCAAATAAACCCGGCGGCGATCGCGTTTGCGCGGTCGCCGTCAGACAGGACCATGACAGGCGGAGTGGTGGTATGAATCCCGTTGAAGCGAAAACGACCCTTGAGCAGCTGGCGCGCGGCATCGATCCCGAGACGGGCGAGATCATCGCTGGGCAAAGCCCGTTCAATAACCCGCAGGTGATCCGGGCCTTGTTTTTCGCTGTCAAGGAACTCGACAAGCTCGGCGGTGCTCCGGAGCCTGCCGGCCGAGCTGCCCGCGAGCGACCTGAGAATGCTGGCCGCTCGTGGTCGGATGAAGAGGATGCGGACCTGTTGAACACCTTCGACGCGGGCATGTCTCCGAAGGATCTGGCCGTAAAACACAGGCGCACCAAGGGTGCGATCGACTCGCGGCTGGTTCGCCTCGGCCGGGTGGCCCCTTGAAAGCAGGTTGCGTGGGAGTCGCGAAGCGCCTCATGTAGGGTAGGTGTAGCGGCCCGATAACATCTAGGGAAGCGCTGATCAATATGTTGGCACGCCGAGTTGCCGACGATGCCGCTCAAGCTTTTTTCGATGGGAGAAGGAAATGGCTACATTCGACGCGAGTTTGGCCCGATTGCGGACCTCACTTCGCGCTTTTTTCGTCTTCAGGACGGATTTCCCCTGCCCCGGCGCACATTTCCAGTGACGTGAATTGGCTCATGATTTCTTTCTCTTTGATAGTTGGCTCTTTTCTTGCTCTGAGCGCATAAATTCTCGAAGCACGTCGGACGCTAGCCGCTTTTCGGCCGCGCATGCGCCTTGGCGATCCGGGAAGGTATGCAGCGGTGCAGCTGCGATACGCCGGCTATCTCTTGACGATGGCCCGCTCCTCCCAATGGGTTTGCGACGGAGCATGGACACGGACTTGTGAGTGGCGGTACATCCGCTCAAATTCCAGAATGTTTGCCGGTCGCTGGAACAGAAAGCCCTGCGCGAACCTGATGCCGATTTCCTTCAACGCGTCGCGTTGCTCAACTTCTTCGACGCCTTCCGCGACGATCGTCAGATCCAGCTTGTTCGCGAGATAAGTGATGCCTTCAACGAGTTGGCGGCTTTGGTTCGCCACTCCATCAGTGAACTGCCGGTCAATCTTGATGAAATCGAAAGCGAAACGCTGCAACAGTGCGAGGTTGCTGTTGTCCGTACCAAAATCATCGACGGCGAACTTTACGCCGTAAGTCTTGAGATTCATCAAATTTTCGTGACTGTTTGCGAGGCCTGTGAGTAATCCGCGCTCCGTGATTTCAAGCACCACCTGAAAACGGGTCGGGCTTCGCTTGAGCGTCGAACTGATGTCGTGGGGAAAACAATGCATTTCGATGTGCTTCGGTGCGAGATTGACGTTCACCCGGAAGCCGTCCGGAAATTCACAAGCATCCAGTTCAGTAAGCGCCGTAGCCAGTACGAACTCCGTCAGGGGAGCAATCACGGTGGTCATTTCTATCTCACCGATGAACTTTCCCGGCAATACCAGCCCGAGACGCGGATGCTTCCAGCGTAACAGCGCCTCGGCGCCGACCCATTGCCCGCTTTCCAGATCAACGATTGCCTGGTATTCCACGTAAAACTCGTTACGCCGCAAACCTGCCCTAACCTGCCTTTCTAAGCGCTGCCGGGGCGTGAAGCCCGCGATATAGCCGGCGAGGAGCGTCGCAAACACAAAGAGACCGATGAACAGTGCAAGCACCTCGGTCGCGATCAGATCGGCCCGCAGTTTGTCGCCGTCGCGTTCGACCCCGACAACGATTTCACTCATGCTGGACTCGCGGGCGGCGGTCTTCAGGAAGCGCCCGTCGCTTGTGAGCGTTCCCCCCGTTCCGTCAGATACCGACGCGCTCTTCGCCCCCGACGCTTTCGCCCGGGCAAGGATGTCCACGACGTACGCCCCCTCAACGATGTATAAAACGCCATGCCGGCTGTCGACCGGAGCGTAAATTGCCATGACCGGTGTGCCCGGAATGAGTTGTGTTCCGCCAAGGAAGGCGATCTGCTGGGCATCGCCCGTCGGAACGAGATAGGAGGCGAGTGGAATGGACACCGGTCCACGGACGGTTGAACAGTATGCGCTACCATCCTTGACCAGCATGGCGGTCCGGCGATAGGGGACGGACACGTCTTTGAGCGTGAGTTGCGTCTGGACCTCGGAACACGGCCGTCCCGCAAGATTCGCCAGTTTGCGTTCGCCAGCGCGGGTCTCTGAAACGATGCGGTCGATCGCGTCGTCAATGTCCTGTGCAACAACCTTTTGCTGAGCTTGCGCCCGCTCAGACACGATGTGGTAGCCAGCCAGAAGAGCCAGCACGGTTACAGCCATCAGAAGCACCGCTCCGATGATCTTGCGCCGGCGGGACGCGGCGATTTCCCGCCACAGGACGGTTGCGGGTATTGCTGGTTTCGGCTTCATGCGCTTCCCCCTTTTTGCGCTTGGCGACACACCTCGATTTGCACCAACGCGGGTTGCAGCGGCAATCGGCCGTCGTCAGGTAAGCCGCCGCTTAAGAGCAAACATATGATTTATACCATTTCATGGATTGGAGGCAATCGATAGCCTGATGCGCATGGGGACTTTGAACCAGAAGCTGTCGCTCGCGTCGCCAATGCCTTGACGCGTTATTGGCTTGCGCATTCGAACGCCCGTCGCGGCTCACGTCGATCGATTTCCAGAAGTCCAATCCGACGCTCTACCAGAAGCTCCACAAGTGATAGGGAGAACTGGAACGCCTCCCCTTTAACGGTATCGGAAAGCAGAGAGCCCACGGGCACAAAGTGACCGCCGGCTCGACGCCGCCTGAGTCAGCCCGGTGCTCGCGCGAACTGGTCGCAAGTCCGGTACGACGCGTGTGACTGGCTTTGCCGCTGTCGTCCGCCGAGGCTACCGTGAGATATTTCAAAATGGACTTCGGAACATTTGGTTGCCCGAAGCCGTTCGTTATGGTGGTGCTGCCGTGAACTGCAGACGCCCGCGACGGCCGATGAAGCAACCTTGGCCTTTGCCAATCGAATGGCCGTTCGCTGGTGCTGAACCGCCGTCTGAACGTCCGAGCGACGTGACAGGCGAATGACGGTTCATGGCCGCGTGCTGCCTCATGCAGTCGGCATATGCAAGTCTAGCGCGATAGGTCTCGATCGGGAGCACGCGAGCCAGTATAGCGAACACCCGCATTTCTACATGACAGCCGGTCACGGTAGTGATCCGCGGATCGTCTTCGGTGGATAGCTCGCCAGCACGACAGCGGTGGTCACCGGGCCAAATCTCGCCAACGTGTCGATTGCAACTTCGAGTTGCGTCATGTCTTCGACCACGATGCGCACCATGAAGCAGTCTTCGCCAGTTATTCGATGCGCCTCGACTATTTCCGGCATTGCTTCGAAGGCGCACAGGCATTGCTTGATCTGAGCATGAGTGGTCCGGATCCGAAGGATGGCTGCAATGCCACGGCCCACGAGACCGGGATTGATCCGCGCCGCGTAACCTTCAATGACGCCTTGTTCCTCCAGTCGTTTGATACGGGCGGTGACGGCCGGCTGTGAAAGTCCGATCTGCTTGCCAAGCTCGGTGTTGCTGATGCGCGCATTGCTCTGAAGAGCCTCCAGTATCCGCCAGTCCAGCCGGTCTAAAGTTGCTTGCTTAGTTTTCATTTGTGCAGTCCGGCAATTTTCTCTGTTTTAACCGGTGGTAGCCGTCAATTCATTTGATCCGGCATGTTGCCAGAATCCATGCGCTTTTACACTGGATGCTCATTTAACATTGGAGAGCTGGCAGATGGACTACCCCGTTTTGGTTGTTCCCGGTATCGGCAATTCCGGTCCATTGCACTGGCAAAGTAGGTGGGAGGCGGCGCATCCCGAGTGGCGGCGACTCGTTGTCGAAGACTGGGATCAGGTCGCCTGTAACGATTGGATATCGGCCATCGGGCGGCAGGTAGCGAAAAGCGGCGACGACACCGTCATCGTTGCGCACAGCCTCGGATGCCTGGCGGTCGTGCATTGGGCGGCACACCGTTCGCCCCGGATCCGTGGCGCGCTGCTTGTCGCTGTTCCCGACCCGGTCACCCCGGCGTTTCCTGCGGCGGCCGCAACGGGATTTGCGCCGTTACCATCGGAACGGCTACCGTTTCCTACGATCGTTGTATCCAGCTCCAACGATCCCTATGGCGGCGCAGATCATGCGCGTCACTGCGCCAAAGCATGGCGGAGCACACTCATCGAAGTTGGAGAGAAGGGGCACCTCAATGCGGATAGCGACCTGGGCGATTGGCCTGAAGGGTTCAGGCTGCTCCAATCACTGGGCAAGTGATTGATATTTTGACTAGATCCGCTCGTTTCTCGCGCGACGCGGCGTACGGATTAAGCGGGTCACGGCCGCCGAAGCCGCATTCGCCGAAGTCCGGAAATCGTACCTAGTCGACAAAATGCCAACGATCTTGACTTTCGGGGGAAGTCCTTGCAAACGAAATAGGCCGACTTCAGCCCGATATGCGTCTCGCATTGCCGTCGTCGGTTTTGTTACCGAAGGCGAAGAGCGATGCTCGTCGGCCGATGCGGTCATTTTTATGGCGGCCGGTCAACTTCGCCATCGACCAATGCATCTTCAACGCTGACCTCTATAATGACCGAGCCCATACGATCGTTGCGCTGCGGGTGACCGATTCGCTACGGAGGGAGCAATGCTCAAAGGCGGCTGCTTTTGCGGAAAGGTCCGTTACGAGGTCTTGGGTACGCCCTTCGACTCCACAATCTGCCACTGCGTGGACTGTCGCCGCGCATCGGCCGCCCCGTTCGTCGCCTGGTTTAGCGTCAGGCAATCCGAGTTTCGATTCGTCCTTGGCGAACCAGGGAGCTTCGCAAGCAGCAAAGCGGTTTTGCGAGCATTCTGCGCGGACTGCGGCACGCACTTAACCTACCAACACGACGATTTCCCCGACGAGATTGATATATCGACGTGCAGTCTCGACGTGCCGGAGCAGGTTCCGCCCGAGCATCACACCTGGATGTCGCAGAGGTTGTCGTGGATTCATGTATCTGACGCCTTGCCAAAGCACGCGGGCAGCTATTCAAAACCCTGAATTCGAATGGCAGGCTTACACTCTGCCGACGGTCTGCGACGTCGCCCGGTGGCTGGCTCACGCGTGAAACACGCAAGGCTTCGAATCGCACGAGTTTTACGCGCATACTCGAGGCCGACGGACACCGCACGCGTTATCCGTTTCGTGATCGCAGCAGACACTCTTCCCCGCAGACTGGAGATCCGAATGAATGAAGACACCTTCAACCTCAGCGTACGCAAGTTTTTGAAAATGGTCGGCGTGAGTTCGCAGCGTGAAATAGAGCATGCAGTCGCCAAGGCCATCGCCAGCAGCGCCATTGCGGGCAATGAATCCTTTCCCGCGAAAGTTACGTTGGAGGTCCCGGGGCTCAAGCTGAAAGTCGATTTCGAAGACGAAATCAGGCTTGAGTAAGAGGACGAACACCACCCGCAGAGAACGCGTTTACCCGGATCAGATCCGCGGCCGCCGGAACGTTCTCGGCCACTCCGGTCATTCGAGCCCACCGGCGTCTGGCCAATTTTCAATGACCGGTGTCGGAAAAATCGAACAGGCGCTATCGACCCACTCCCGTCGTCCGCCTCCCATCGGCGGATGTCGGCTGTTCACCCGCAAACCGGACACTCGCTGGCGTTGCCGGATAGCCGTTCGTCACCGGAAACGCCGCAGTCCTACTGCAGCTTCAGTAAGCCGCTGAGCGCCAGAGCGACGGTCTTCGTAGCCCGCCTCAGATCTTCTATCGCCACTCGCTCGTCCGCCCGGTGTCCGTTTGCCTCAAGGAGTGTGCGAGGTCCGGCTCCGTAGATCACGGTCGGCACACCGGCTTCGCAGTACAGGCGGGCATCGGTATAGAGCGGCACACCTTCCGCCGTAATCTCCGTCTGGATCGTGACGCGAGCCGCCGCCTGCAATGCGGCGACGAGCTGCTCCGCGCCGGGCAACTGCCTCATCGGTGAGGCGATCAGCACCTCGCGGAATTCGACGCTGATGCCGGGCAGCCCGGCGACAGCGTGCCGCACGACTTCCTCCACGCGCGTTCGCGCGGCAGCCGCGTCTTCCTCCGGCGTCACGCGCCGATCGAGCCGCAGGGTCACCAGATCGGGCACGACGTTGGTATTGATGCCGCCTTCGATCAGCCCCACTACGAGTGTCGGATGTTCGATTCCGGTGGTCGCGGAGCGAATCGTGGCCAGTTCCGCGCGATGCGCATAGAGCGCCTGCAACACCGCCGTGGCCGCCTCAAGCGCGTCGTGTCCGGTGTCGGGGCGAGCGGCGTGCGCGGACTTGCCGCGCACGGCGACTTCGAGATGCACGCAACCGTTGTGAGCGGTCGTGATTGCATACGAGAAGCCGGCGCAGATCGCGAAGTCGGGCTTTACGATGCCGTTCGCAAGCAGCCAGCCGGGACCCAGCAAGCCGCCGCTTTCCTCGTCGTAGGTCAAATGCAGTTCGACCGTGCCTTGCAGCGGGGCAGCCGTCTCGATCAACGCGCGCAATGCGAAAGCGTACGTGGCGAAGTCGGACTTCGAGACTGCCGCACCGCGTCCGATCATATAGCCGTCCCGGATCTCGGCGCCGTAAGGATCGCTCGACCAGCCCTCGCCGGGCGGCACGACATCGCCGTGTGCGTTCAGTGCAATCGTCGGGCCGTCGCCGAAGCGATGCCGAACGACCAGGTTGGTCACACTGATCATGCCAGCCTGAACGACAGCGTCTGCCGGCACGACGTGTCGCTCGACTTCAAGGCCGAGCGCTTCTAGCGCGCGGGCGGCCAGATCGGCGTGACCCGCACAATCGCCGGGCGGGTTGTCAGAGGGCTCGCGAACGAGGGCGGCCAGAAATTCGACTTCAGCGTCGAAGCGATCGTCGACCGCTTCCAAAAGGGCTTGCGTGGTCATTCGGTCCATCAGTTCCGTGATGAAGGGGCGTAAAACGGCTGACGCGGCGGTGTTTCAGCAAAATAGTCGGTGTAAAAGGCCTTTACATGAGGGAACACGGCCGTGCCCAGTTCCCGCTCCGCCTGCTTCACCTCGTTGCGCGGCTTCGCGAGAGTCTGTTCGATCTCGTTGAGGATCGCATCGCGATCCACGCGCGTGAACCGGCCATCCCGGTACACCACTTCGCCGGCAATCATCACGGCATCGACAGCATTGGTCTTGGCGCGCTGCATGAGCGCATCGAGCATCGGAATGTTATCGTCCTGATACGGATACGTGGCGGTCTTCCAGTTCATCAGCACCAGATCGGCCAGGCGTCCGGTTTCCAGGCGCCCAATTTGTGCGCCGAACGGGGTGGTTCGAGCGCCATCCTCAGTGGCCATTTTCAGTATTTGTGGGCAGGTCGGCACGTCGTCGTCCATTCCCGGCGTGCGGTGTACCCGCAGTGCGAGGCGCATCTCCTGCAACATGTCGCGGTCTTCGTTGATACCCGCTTCGTCGAGCCCCATGCCGACCGTCACACCGTATCTGGCGAACGCATTCAAGGGTGCCACGCCACTGCGCAAACGGAGATTCGAACTGCAGTTATGGCAGATGCAGGTGCCGGTATGCGCGACCATTTCGATGTCTGCTTCCGTCAGCCACACGCCATGGCCGAGGGTTAGCGACGGACCGAGCAGACCGAGATCGTTCAGATGCGCGACCGCCGTCTTGCCGGTCCGGCGGCGCGCGTATTCCTTCTGATAGGCGGTTTCGAGCAAATGCATATGCATCGGTACGCCGGCTTTGTCGGCGCGTTCCTTGATGGTAAGCAGTGTCTCATCGCTACACCAGTGCAGGTTGGCAGGTGCAAGCTGAATCCGGGTCAGCGATTGGCCTTCGTTGTCCTGCGTGAGCATGTCGAACAACTGCAGATGATCGGCCAGCGGGACCTGCTGCGCTTTCAGATGCGCAGCGAGCTTAGGTCCGATGTCGGCCGGCAGGCGTTTGACGAAGTCTTCGTCGGCTTCGTAGACGAGCAGATTCTGCTCGCGCACGGCGAAGCTGTACGACGCGCGCATACCGATGTCCCGATACGCCTTCAGGACGCCTGAAGCGGCTTCATGTATCGACGACAGCGGACCAGGCCGCCAACCGTGGATGTGCTGCACGGTGGTAATGCCGGACGCAATCATTTCGAAGGCGGAGTACAGGGTATCGAGGTAAAGATCGATCTCGCGCGTACCCATCCGGCTCGCAAACCACAGTTCCAGCGCGTAGTCCGGAGAGCCGTGTTGCAGCGGCGTCAGGCCGACGTGATGGTGACTGTTGACGAAGCCAGGCAGCAACACCGTATCGGGCGAGCCGAGGCGCGGCGCGTTCGGATACTTTGCGATCAGCTGCTGCGCATCGCCGATCTCGACTATTACGCCGTCGCGTTGATACAGCGCGCCGTCGCGGATGACCTCTGCGGTGTGCCGGTCGGCAACGCCCTTGACGATCCAGCCAGCGACAATCAATGTTTCTGACATGGTTGCTTTTACCTGAATAGAGGAGAGTTTCAGAACGATGGTGTGTCGTATAGATCGACACGCCGATGGTCGAAGTAAGACAGCTTTTCGCGGGTCGCCGCGATCTCTGCATGCGCGAGCGTCGCGCTGACGATGCCAGGTCCTTCGTTGCCGGGCCGGCGGGCGAGTACAGCGCCGTCGGCGGCAATCACACACGACTCGCCATAGTTGTCGATGCGCACGCCATCGAGGAATTCGTCACCGGTCTTGTTCGCGCAAACGACCGCCAGCCCATTTTCCCGCGCGTGCGTGCGCAACTCCCCGACGAAGAAATCCATATCGTCGCCACCGCTGCCCGCGACGGGCACGATGACGAGATCGGCGCCGGCCGCACGCAACGCGCGCCAGCATTCTGGAAAGCGGCGGTCGTAGCAGACCAGAACGCCGATGCGCCATGCGCCTACCTGCACGACGTGCAGTGCGTCGCCAGGCGTGAAGTGCGCGGCTTCATCGTAGCCGGGCGGCGGGTCGTCGCCGACAGGCAGGTGAAGCTTGCGCGCAACCGGACCGGCGCGCAGCGGATTGCCGTCGGCGTCGAAGCCGAGCACGGCGTTGTGATACCGACCACTCGCCCGATCGATTTCGTAGAACGGTACGAACAGGGCGATGCCACGCTCCCTGGCCAGCGCGGCGCAGCGTGCGGCGAGGGGACCGTCGGCGGGCTGCGCCCAGTCACGATATTGCCCGCCCGGCGCGCTCGCGAAGTACGGCACCATTGAGAACTCGGGCAAGACGATCAACTGGGCGCCGTCATCAGCGGCGGCGCGCACGGCGGCAAATGCCACGGCCTCGTTGCCGGCAAGGTCGGTTGTGCAGGGAGGCAATTGCAGTGCCGCGGCCCGAAGTGTGCTCAGGGTTACCAGTCGATTCATCGGACCCGCTCCTGCTCGGCGAAGGCGCGATCGACTTCATCGCGCATCAGGTCGGTCAGGTGGACGCTGAGATCGTGGAACGCCCGGCTGCGCGTGTCCCGCGGACGAGGAAGATCGACCGGAATGATGGTCTTGATGCGCCCCGGGCGTGCCGTAAACACGACAATGCGGTCGGCGAGCGCAATCGCTTCGTCGATGTGGTGAGTGACGAAGACCATCGACACATTGCTTCGTTGCCAGACCTGGATCAGGAAGTCCTGCATCTTCGCACGCGTTTGCACGTCCAGCGCGGCGAACGGCTCGTCGAGCAGCAGTATCTCGGGCTTCAGCGCGAGTGCACGCCCCACGGCAACACGCTGGCGCATGCCGCCCGAGAGCTGGTCGGGCCGTTTGTCGATGGCTTCGGACAAGCCGACACGCTCGAGAATTTCCTCTGCGACACGCCGCCGGTTTTCCTTGGGCATGTGCTGCATTTTCAGGCCGAAGGTGATGTTTTCGCCCACGCTCAGCCACGGAAAGAGCGAGGCGTCCTGGAAGACGAGTCCACGGTCCGTGCCCGGTCCGCTCACCTCGGCACCGCCGCACACGATGCGGCCGCTGGATATCTGTTCCAGTCCTGAGATTAGATAGAGCAGAGTACTTTTGCCGCACCCGCTTGGGCCGAGGAACACGACGAATTCGCGGCGAGCGATATTCAGGTCGATGTCACGCAAGGCAACGAACGGTGCGCCGTCTGTCTGCCATGTCTTGCCGACGCCCTTGCAGGTGACGAGCGGCGGTTGCATGGAAGCTGATTCATTCTGGCTCATATCATTTCCCCAAACCGTTACCTGGCACCCAGAACAGCACCTTGCGCTGGACGATTCGCAGCGCAACGTCGAAGGCGAAGCCGGTGACGCCGATCAGCGTCATCGTGAAGAACGACAGGCTCGAGTTGAAGGTATTGCGCGCGAGCATGACGACCTGACCGAGCCCGCTGCCGACGCCGGTCGCTTCCGCCACCAGCACTACCATCCACGCGCCGAACAGGTTCATGCGCAGCACCATGAAGAGCGACGGCAAGATGGCCGGCAGAATCACATGACGGAACGTCTGCGCGCGCGTCGCGCCCATCACGGCGGCGACGTTAAGGTGGGTACGGCTGACGTTGTCGATCTGGCTGATCGTCGAGACGGTCATGACAAAAAAAAGCGAGATGAACACCATGAATACAGCGGGCGCATTCCCGATTCCGAACAGGAAGATCGCGACCGGGAGCCACGCGATCGGTGAAATGGGAGCCAGCAGCGTGATCGTCGGTAAGGTGAGGTTGCCGAGCAGGCGGAAGTAGCGGATCGCGACGCCCATCGCCACGCTGCAGACGAAGCCCAGCACCAGGCCGCTTAACACCCGCAACGTTGTTGCGACGATTGTCATGGCGAGCGACTTCAGCGCTGTCGCGTTGGACGTCTCGCCGATCACGTCAGTCGGGATGAAGTACTGAGCCTGCGACGCGAAGTTGCGCAGGAAGATGTGCGGCGGCGGCAACAGAAGCGGATCTGCCCAACCTGCGGCCCACGCCAGTTCCCATGCGGCAATGAAGCACGCCAGCGAGGCGACTCCCCAGCCAAGCGGCACGAGTCGCCGGACGAGGTTGGAGCGTGGCCGGCCACTTGCTGCCGGGCGCACCACGCGCCGGTGCGCGAAGAGGGTCGTCGGATCGGCTTTCATGCGGATTTCAGCTTGAGCTGGCCATAGAGATCGCCGTTTTCCTTGATCACCTCATTGAGCGGCCCCCAGTCGAACATGTCAGGGCCAGGAAGTCGCTTGATGTAGCGCAGGTCCTTCAGATTCTGCGCCCGCTGCAGGATGAAATTCTGGTTGCTGCGCTGATCGATCATCGCCGGCTGCTTCGCGGCTGCGTCGAGCGTGGCGTCGTAGCTCGTTTTGAAGTACTTGCCGACGGTGTCCTTGACGGCCGAGGCGCGGTCCAGTTCTTCCTGATGCTGCGCGACCATCATCGCCTTGATCAGCGCCTTCACCGCATCGCGGTTTTCGTGCAGGAGCTTGCTGCGCACCGCGAGAACGCAGTCGGAGTAGTTCGCGCCGTATACATCCACACCGTTCGAAAGCTGCACGGAGCCCGGCCTCGCCTTCAACGCCTGCGTCGCGTAGGGCTCGATGTGGCACATTGCATCGACGTTCCCGGCGATGAACGCCTGCGCCAGCTCCGGCGACGTGCCGAAGTAGCGCACCTTGACGTCGGCGAAACTCATGCCGGCCTTCTTCAGGTAATCGTACGGGAGCATTTCGAGCGTATCGGCCTGGAATGTGCCGATGGTCTTGCCGCGCAGTTGGGCCGCTGACGTGATGCCCGCCTGCGCGACGATCACGCAGCCCTGCACGCCCGAGCCTGCGACGATCTTGATCGGTGCGCCGGCATCGTAGAGCGTCATGAAGTTGGTGTACGGAACCACGGAGACGTCCACCACGCCCGCGCCGAAGAGCGCCGCGATGTCCGCATTGGACGGGGTGGTGACGAAGTCGAGCGTGACGCCCTGCGCGAGATTGCGTTCCTTGACGAGAAAGAACGGACAATTGCAGAGACCCGTGCCGTGCGTCGCCTTGAGGGTCAGCGGGCCGGCCGCCATGGCCTGTGGTAGATAGGCACCGCCCAACGCCGCGGCGCCGGCCAGACACGCACCGCGCATCAGGAATTCGCGCCGCGTACTGCCGAGTTCGGTCAATGGGTAACCATTCGGGTCTTGCTGAACAAATTTCCTGAACATCGCGTGGTCCTTAGAGAGGTTGAACGGCAGATGGGCATGTGAAAGTTTCCGCAGGCGACTGCGCAAGCGTTTGTTCCAGCAGATCGAAGCTGAAAATCTGTCCAATCGAGCCGGAAACCTGCATTCGTCCGAGCGCTTCCAGCGACCGGGCACGTGCGAGAATGCACTCGCGAAGCGGGCGAATATCGATGATCGGCGGCTGCGCGGCGACGCCGGCCAGCAGTTCGTCAAGCGCGAATTCGGGGTAGCGGTACGCGCTGGCGCGCAGGGCTTCGCGGGGATTGTTCGTAATCGCTTCCTGCGCATCGAGCATTGCGCGTAAGGCCGCGCGGATGATCTCAGGATGTGCGTCGAGAAAACTCTTGCGGGCGACGAGCAACGTGTCGGGATAGTCGCCGCCCCAAGCGTGCAAGCCGTCGCACAGCACCTCGAAGCCGCGCAGCCGAAGGCGGGAAATCCACGGTTCGATCAACGTCAGCGCCGCGAGGCGGCCGTCGGTCAGATCGGCGACCGCCTCGGCGAGCGATGGGTACAGCACGCGTTCGACCTGCATGAGATCCATTCCGTGTACCCGCAGTGCATCGTGCAGCAGGACTTCCATTGGATCGTCGGCGAAGGTTCCTACACGCTGGCCGCGCAGATCGCTCATCGACAGGCCCGGCTGCCCCACGAGCGCCATGCCGAGCTTGCCGCTGCCACCGACAATGCGCAGCGGGTCGGGCCGGGCATGATCGACCAGCGGCTGTGTAAAGCCGGTGGTGCCGAGATCAGCCTCTCCGCTTCTCAGCAATGCGGCGGTGGAGCTGAAATGTGTCAGCGGCGGTGCTTCGACCTGCAGGCCATGACGCTCGAACAGGCCGGTATCGACCGCAACGAACAACGCGAGATTGGAAAGCGCACTGCCGTGCGCCAGGAGCAGTTTTTGCATGACAGGATCTGGGAGTCAGGGAATCGCTGGGGCAGACGGCTTGCCGCACGCGAGGGCTTGACGATGTTTAGCGAAGACCGTGCCAGCGAGCGGGGCTTCGTATGAGCTCAAGCGCATCGCTTTGTTTACAGGATGTTGAGGATATTGTTTTAAATAAATCTTAAAACTTGTACACAATTGTGTCTCATCCTGTCTTCGAAAAACGCACCACAATGTGGCCGAAAGGCTGATTTTGCACCGCCATGTTGCGCTCGGCACAGTGACTGGGCATCATGCGTTCAAGCATTTTTAGCTTGATCTAACAAGGAATGACGGGACACAGTCGTACAATCTGCTTTGCAACAAAAATACAATCTGGCATATAACTTGTGTGCAATATCGGCGATAATTTGCACTGCGGCGAGGCAGTGCAATTGGTGTAGTCAACCGCGCACGTCGCCCTTGTCGTGATTCAACTCATTACCAGGACCCTTTCATGTCGACTGATAAGAAGAGGGCGAAGACGGCCGAAAACGAAGTGGCTGGCTCCTTCGACGGCGCGCATCGCCACGTGATTTACGAGCGCTTGATGAATGCGATCTCGGAGCATCGGCTGCAGCCCGGCACGAAGCTCGCCGAAGACCGGCTCGCCACTATTTTTGGCGTCAGCCGCACCACTGTGCGGACAGTGTTGCAGCAACTGGCGCACGAACTTGTCGTCACGATCGTGCCGAATCGCGGCGCGTTTGTTGCGAGCCCGACGGTGGAGGAGGCGCGCGAGTTGTTCGAGGCGCGGCGTCAGATCGAATTGCCGATCATCGAAAAGGTGTGCCGTTGCGCGACGAAGAAAGACCTGGCGCGTTTGCGCGCGCATGTGGCACAGGAAGATGAGGCCCGTAAGCGTGATGACCGGCGCACCTCGGTACGACTTTCAGGCGAATTCCACGTGATGCTCGCGCAGGTGTCGGGCAATCGCTTCGTCGAGCGTACGATGCGCGGCCTGCAGATGCTCACCTGCCTGACCATCCTGCTCTACAACGCGCCGACGGCGAAGGCGTGTCCACATGACGAACATACGCGCCTGATCGATGCGCTGGAAGCGGGCAACTTGAAGCTGGCGCAAAAAGTGATGATCGAGCATCTCGAACATATCGAAGCCACGCTCCGGTTGCATGAGCCCGAGGAAGAGCACGACGATCTGGAGGCGATCCTGTTCGATGGCCAATGACGTCGGCGTGCTTCAGGGCGCGGTGAGCGTTTCGAGTACCTGCCGCAGGAAGTGGTCGCATTCCGCGAGTTGCCACAACTCGACGGATTCGTCCGCCTTGTGGGCATCGTCGATGCTGCCAGGACCGCAGATGACAGTCGGAATTCCAGCCTGCGAGAACAGGCCGGCCTCGGTACCGTAGGTCACCTTGCGTGTCTCGAAGTCGTTGCACAGGCTCCGCACGAGTCGCGTGACGGCGGCTTGTTCCGCGCTGTCGAGCGCCGGGGTCGTGCCGACCTTTTCAAACGAGATCGACGCCATGTCGGCCACCGCGCGCATCTCCGGTTCGAGTTGCTCGCGGGCATAGCGGGCGATCTGTTCGAAAAAGCGTTCTGGATCTTCTGAAGGCAGGTTGCGATACTCAAAGAAGAACTCGCACTGCTCGGGAATCGTGTTGATCGCGATGCCGCCTGAGATCATGCCGGTCTGCGCCGTCGAAAATGGCACGTCGAAGGCGCGATCGAACGGGCCGTTGCGGCGAAGTAGATCGGCGGCCTCGCGGATGCGGCAGATCAGCCGCGCCGCATATTCGATCGCGTTGACGCCGCTCGGCGTGCGGGACGAATGGCCGGCCAGACCCTTCACGCAGCATCGGTAAGCATTGTTGCCTTTGTGCGCGACGACGGGCCGCATGCTTGTCGGTTCACCGACGATGCACCCAGCCGGGCGAATGCCGCGTTTCGCAAGTTCCGCCAGCAGCAACGGCGCGCCGAGACAGCCGACTTCCTCGTCGAAAGAAAATGCGAGATGAATCGGCTCGCGCAGCCGGCGCTTCTGGATGTCGGGTAACAAGCCGAGCGTCACGGCGATAAACCCTTTCATGTCGCACGAGCCGCGGCCGTAGATTCGATCGCCGCGGATGACCGGATCGAAGGGATCACTTGACCAGTTCTGGCCGGTTACGGGAACGACATCGGTGTGTCCGGACAGCACGACGCCGCCATTCGTCTCGCCGTGCATCGCTGGCAACGTCGCGAACAGATTCGCCTTTTGCCGGGACCGGTCATAGACGAGAAGCGCTTCGACGTCGCGGGCTCGAAGGCGATCCCGGATTGCTTCGATCAGGCCGAGATTCGAGCGGCTGCTGGTCGTGTCGTATCGAATGAGCTCCTCAACTAGCGCAAGGTAAGGCGCGCGATTGCTTGCGCTAGCTGTCGGCTGATCAGGCATGGCCAGTGACCTCTTTGTCTCGGTGTTAGATCGATCAATTCTATGCCGACGAAATTCTTTGAGGTGTGAATGCATATCCCGAGCCGCGGGGTGCGTTGATAGAGCGTTTTCGGCAGCTCCGAATGCCCGAATTCGGCCGGGGGTTAGTTGAGTTGAGGCGGAGTTCCCGAAGCTGCAACCCCTTCTGACCGTGCGCAACGGCCGAACGGACTAAGCCACTCGCGCGGTAAGGTGCTCCGATTGAGCTCTGGTGGTGCCCGAGAAGAAACCCGCTCTGCTTTCTGGACGAGGCAATCCGCGTCGTTCCTCCCCAGGAGCAGAGCTTTGACTCCGATACATATTGATCCTTCACCCAGACCGATCTCTGTAACGCCTGCACCGATTTGCTTAAGAGTACGTCGTAGCGGTCGACAGAGCCGGCGTCCTCTTCTTGTTTCAGGGTCCTATAAACGGTCGGACGCTGCCGATCGCGACAGGCAGCAGCCGGGCCACCTTCGGCCGTTCGAGCCGACATCGCGACCGGCTCTTTCTGGCCGACTACTGCCTGACGTGATGGTGTAGCCGGGTTGAATTCATTCGCATATGAAAGAGGAGCAACAGCCGAACCCTATGGCTGTTGCCCCTCGCTGAGACGTCTGACCGACGTCAACAGGCTCGACCCGCTTTTCGTCGCCTATCTGTCGAACCTCCATGAGCGCATTCGAATCTTCTCTCGCGCCGCCTCTTCGGCCGTAACCTCCGTAAGGCGCTCGTTGAAGTGACGCAGGTTCGGCAGCAAGTCGGCAAGCGGGCCGCGAATCGCGCGCGCCAGCACGTCGTCGCGATGCTCGTCCGGCCAGCCTTCCATGTCCGCCAGCCGCTCGATGCATCCAACGAGATTCGCGCGGAAGCGCTGAACGCCACCAGCACCAAGGTATTGTCCCCACGGTAGGTAAGGCGCGCGACTGTCCGGATCGGTCAACGTTCCAGACACTGCCTTGACGCATTCCAGCAGATCGTCACGGTGAGCCCTCATCGCGGGCAACTTCCGCTCGATAGCCTTTTCGGGACCCTCGTAATGCAGCCGGTCGCCATTCAGACTCAGCCTCATCGACTGTCTTCGGCATTCGTGCCAGAGGTCCATGGCGTTCACAGGTCACCTCCCGCGATGTTCTTTTTCTCATCGTCGGCAACCGGATTTTCGGGGGATTGGGTGGAGGAGGACAAATAGCCCTCGGATGGCGCTTCATCTCCCGTTACGAATTTTTCTTCTCCGCCCAATTCTCCGTTTCTATCCGAACATCGAAACAAGCCTTATCTGGCAAGGGTTCCAGCGTTTCGCCACCGACTTTCGATACGAAACTCGATTTCTCATTCGAAACATCGAAATGCCCGCCGATATTGGTTTGTATCGATGTTTCGCTTGAAACGGGGGGAGTGGCGGTTTCGCTACATCGGTGAAATGATCGTTGGCAGCGCGATTGCGGCCGGCGTGATGGTGGCAGTGGTTCGTCTGTTTGGACACCCCGTTTGCCACGACTGCGTCTACAAGACGTATCGAATTCCGGGCACGGCTTTACTGTATGCGGCTGGATGGATTTTCGGCTGCCTGATCGCGCGGAAACCCAGCGCAACTCGGAGCAGTCCCACGTCCGTGGCGCGTATTCGCCGCTCACCATGCTGATCAAGCGCGGCCTCGATCGGTCCACTCATTACCTGGCAAACCATCTGGTTGCGCTGAGAGTGACGGTTGTCGCGACCGGGGCGGCAATCATGATTTTGCTGTCCAGATCGAATCTCAAGCCGGCAGTTGTGCCGCAGATTACGCCCGATATCACGCTTCCGCTATTTCAGTTCCTTGCGGCAATCTGGATCGCGGCGGAGACAGCCACGCCGTCCAAAGCCGGCGTTTGGTCCAAACTGGCTGCGTTCGGGGCGTGGTCGTATAGCCTCTATCTTTGCTACAAGATTGCGCTTGCAATGCTGGAAATGACCGGATTCGACGGCACGTCCCCATCCGCGTGGCTCGTACAGGTGTCGTTGGCGTTCGTCATCAGTTATGCGTTCTACCGGATGATCGAAAGGCCTTCGCATCTGATTTCCCAGCGACTACGGAAATACAGGCCGGCTGCCTAAGCTGAGAGATATGGGCAAACTGTTGAAAAAAGAAACTCCACCTGGTTCCTAGCGCTTCTCCGACGCTTCGTCCGTAGCGCGGAGGGCCGCATTCGCCAAGACCAGCAGCCCCGCTTCGTGGTCGCGCAACGCTCCATCAACTGAGTCAAAAGCCTTCTCCAGCGCCTTGTGCCCTGGCTTCGTCGCCTTGCCGCCTTCCGAAATGGCTTCGGCTTCCTTTTTCAGTCGCTTGACCAGCTTTGTCGCGAACCGGCTATCGAGGGTCCCTTCGCGAACGAAAGTGCTGATCTGCGCTGCCAGCGACGCAAGTGTCGCCTCTGTTGTCTCTGTCGAGTCGCTAGTGACCTCAGGCGAAGGCTTCTTGCTCATCAGGATTCTCCAGGTAGTCGTGCGGGGGTTGTTGCCGGACCTGACAGATTCTAGCCCGGTGCGCAGGCTATCAGCGGCGCGGGCAGCACATTGGCCGCACTGGTCACGAGCTGGTCTCCGCATCTCGACGGCGCGAACGGCACCCGGAGGCCAAAGTTTCTCTCTCATCACCACAGGCTGAAGTTGTCCACTATTGCCAGACCGGCTTAGCGTCATGTTTTTGTTACCGTTTTATGACGGGTGAATGAAGGTTATGCACCGAAAAGGTGGATGAACCTGTGGACAACTTTGTAGTAACGCGCCCAAGCCCCTGATCGCACGGGGATTTGCTGCGCTGCCCCTGGAACGAGCATGGCCTGACCATCGACGGACTGCGGAAGGCGCAACAAAAGCAACATCGAGCATCGCTAGACTGGCGATGCCATTGTGCGTTTCTTGACACCCGCCCGCCTTTCTGAGCGGGCTTTTTTTCGTTCTGAGCGACGACCGCACCAGCCCGCCTGCCTACGAATTGATGCCGGGGTAGCGGATGAAGTGCGTGGTAGAGCTGAGCGAAGCCGAGGAAATGAAAAGCGGCCCGCCGCATGGGGGGCCGCCAGACGTCACACAGATGCTATTGTTTCGTTGCTATTCTGCGTTCGTCGCCGTTGCTCCCTGGCTTAGCGGTGCAGCATCGGCAGCACCGCATAGACCGAGCTCACGCAGAAGTAGTTGGCTGCGAGCAGCCAATACATCAGGTTCGCTGTACCCATGTGCCCTCCGTGAAAAGCGGGTTCGTGACAGAAGGGACCGCCTCGACTCCCGGCCAAGGCATCCGGGCGAATTCCTTCCCCTTTCCCGAACGGCGCGATCCTCGCGCCGTTCGTCTTATGAGCGTCCGAAGCTCATACCTCACACCATTCACACGGAATTCTTCAGGGACGATGGCAGTAGTGTGTCGATTCGATGACAGGGCAATTCGCGGGTGAGAAAGGTGCCGTCCGCGCTGGCCTATTCTGTGCGGTTAGCGGTCCGGGGAGCAACGATGCGGTTTCTGGGCCGTGGCGGTTTCCGTTTCCACCCTCGCTTTCACCAGTGAACTATTGCCGCCGCTGAGGTAGCATCGATCCGATCGTGCAAGCATCAAGTCTGCTGCGATGTGGCTTTTCAGAAGGGATCGGCCATGAAACCCGGAACGTTCATCGAACAAGCCGAGCGCGACGCCAAGGTGGTCGACGCAGTGCATCACGCCCAGTACGCCCTCGTCATCCACAACGGGCTCATGGTCCGTTCAGAGGGCGAGGAGTGGCAGATGGAATTTGAGCGGGAAATCGACAGGCTGACAGAGGCGATGACGCTCCTGGGTATCGACATGTCGAAGCCATTGATTGCACCGGTACGCGGCGACCCGCTGGAGGACGAGGACTAACTATTACAGGGTGGTCTTTCAGCCCAGCGCTGCCCGCTGGAGCGGGTCTCAGTCCAACGGATAGCGCCATGTCACGCCGGACCCTGCCAAGATGAGTACACGCTTTCTATTAGGTATGCTGATTGTAGTAGTGCTAGGGTGCACTGCCCTGACCTGTCGTGCTGATTGTTTTGACATCGCTGCCAAATACCAGCATGTGAATCCAGCCATCCTGCGCGCCATTGCGCAGGTTGAAAGCCAGAACAATCCGCATGCGATCAGCCGTAATAAGAATGGGACGGTGGACATGGGTCTCATGCAGATCAATTCAATCCATTTGCCGGAGCTAAACCGGCGTGGGATTCACCGGCGCGACCTCATGAACGTGTGTAAGAACATCTACACGGCGGCCTGGCTGTTGCGCGGGAAGATGGATCGCTACGGCAATACGTGGAAGGCCGTGGGCAGCTACCATTCCGTGACACCTCAATATCGCGGGCTGTACGCCACCCTGGTACGAAGAGAGATCGAACGGGAAGCCGAGACCTACAGGGAAGCCGAGACCTACAGGGAAGCCTCCCTTTATGTGCACTAAGCCACCGCTCACGCTGAGTGACGTGCAGCCAACGCTACTGGTTGAGGAATAGAGCGCGGCTGGGACAAAAGCAAACAGCGGGGGTGAAAAGTGGCGGCGCCACGCGGAGCCGTTCTCCGATCCTCATGGGCGCGAAATGCGGAAAAGAAAAGCGGCCCGCCGCATGGGGGACACAGATGCCATTGTTTCGTTGCAATTCCGCGTTCGTCGTCGTTGCTACCTGTCTTAGCGGTGCATCATAGGCAGCACCGGCTCGGGAACCGCGGACTGACGCGGGCGCTCGCCGCGCTGGCGCTCAGATGTTTATGAAGTGATTTGCGCCTTTCCAGGCTAGTTTCGATGAGGGGCGCTGCCCCTTGATCGCTATTACTTCTTGTCGTGTATCTGTAGCCACTGCGTCGCGCCGCGGTCCCCCGTGCCCAAGCGCCCGGCAGCCACGGTAAGCCAACACAACTGACTCTTGTCGACCCACTCCGGCCGTTGAACCCCGTGCTACCTCAATGGCAGCTCCTGAGGGTCCAGCGGTCATCCGTGCATTCGTCCCGGTCGGCAGGTCCCCTTCGGCCAGAAGAGAAATTCGCGCCACCACCACTCCACATGATTGCGAATGTCCGCTTCGGCACGACGTGTCTGGCAGCCATCGCTAAGGATCGTTCGATGCCTGGCCCCGTCTACATGTCTGTCAGTACGACGTGGTGCGGGCGGGCGTCAGACAAGGCGCGATGGAGGAAATCGCGGAGTACTCCATTGTGGTCGGAGTCTTGCGCTGCTATGGGGATTGAAGAGCTTGGCGTGGTTCATCAAGCGCCGATTCTGGATTACAGGAAAATCGCCAGTGCAGCGCTGCAAAAGGTATTCGGCGTTTCGAGCTTAACCTTTAATTGAACCACGCCGCTTTTTTTACTCACTGTTTAGTCATATTGGTGATGTTTGTGATGGCGCTTGCCCGGTCGGTAGCCGCGGGCATAGTCGTCCGCGTACGAGTTGGACCGCGAGATGTTGCCGCCAAGCGCTGAACCCGCGCCGCCGCCCACGGCCGCGCCGACGAGGCCTCCGGCGCGGCCGCCCATGGCATTGCCTGCCGCCGTGCCGGCGCCGCCGCCGAGCGCGCCGCCGACGATGGCGCCTGTGCGCTCCCTGCGGTTTGACGTGACTGCGCCGCCGGCACCGCCGCCGACTGCACCGCCAATGACGGCACCCGTGCTGCCGCCTACTGCGCCACCAACGGCAGCACCGGCCACGCCGCCGAGCGCGCCGCCAAGAGCGTTGTTCATATCGCCGGCCACTGCCGGCAACGACGCCGCAGCGGTGAGCGCTGCAATGGCAACAATCTGGATGATTCTCTTCGACATAAAAAGGCTTTCGTTTTTGGGACGGCGCCGAGTATAACCGGCCCTCCGAAAGGCTGTTGTAACTCGTCGGTTCCACCTCGGTAAGAGGTGTAACAAAATGATCCGGTGGGCTTTTTAGCGAGACGCTGACGGCACCGCGGTATCGGCCTCTCTGCCGGCGTCGAGCCTGGTGTGGCACTGATGGCAGAAGGCGACAGATGTCCGTGATGTCGCGACAAGCATCGATTTGGCGCATTGCGGTTGTTCGCGCCTGCGACTTTCTACGTACCGGACGCGACCAGATAGTGCGTAAGCGCCTCCCATCGCTTGAGGCTATAGTCGTGTGCCATCGCCATCGCCATCGCCATCGCCATCGCCATCGCCATCGCCATCGCCATCGCCATCGCGACGCGCCGAACATGTTCGGCGGGGGAAAGTCCGTTTCCTGGGTGGAGCAGACGTCCAAACGTCCGTGTGAAGGCGCCGGCCAACGGCCGGAGATGGCCGGACACGGCCCGATGCCGAATGGATCAAATGCCTCGCCCGGGATCGACCCGCGTCCGACCCTTGCCGACCCATAGCCGCCGTCCGCGGCTTCCGAAAGCTGCCCGTCACGGCTACTCGTCGTCGGGGGCTAGCGCGCAGCAGGCTTGGGCGCGAGAATCATCGGAACCACCTGCGCACGCGATCCCTTTCAATTGAGGCGTCCGCGTCTTTGCACCGGAGCTTCGATGCGAACGTTCTTGCGGCGGGCTTTCCATGACAGGCGTGGAGTGCTGTGTTGGTGACCGGGGCGAGCTGTAAGGCGGTGATGTCGACCGGTGCACGAATGGGGGAGCGAGACGATGACGACCGTCATCACGACTGTCCACGGCACTTTTGCCAGGCAGGCGGCCTGGGCCCAGCCCGATTCGCCGCTCAGCCAATATCTGACTGCGCATCTGGGCGGGGCGGTTCGGATCGCGCCATTCGATTGGTCGGGCCGCAATTCGTTTGAGGCCCGCGACGACGCCGCAAAGCGCTTGTGCGACCACCTCGAAGCCATCGGCCGCGCAGAGCCGGACAGTCGTCAGTTCGTCGTGGCGCATAGCCACGGCGGGAATGTCGCCCTGCTTGCGGCAGCGAACGGCAGGCTGTCTAAGCCTGTCGCGGGGATTGTCTGCCTGTCTACCCCGTTTCTGCAGGCATGGCCTCGACATCTCGGTGCGGCCCGCATCGTGAGCGCCGCCGCCGGAATCGTCCTGCTCTTCGCGAATCTGCTCTATCTCATGCTGCGCAACCGGGTGGGGAGCTCCTTCCTCATGGCATGCGTAGTCGTGGCGGCCATCCCTACGATCTATATCTTCATGAAGGCCGCGGCTACCTTGGCGGACAACGACAAACCGCGCTGGGTGCTCCCAGAAATGGATCCGCATCGCATGCTCATCTTGCGGGCCGCTGCCGATGAGGCATCGGCCGCCCTGGGCGCGGCGACCCTTGCCTCATCGTTAGTGGCGAGATTCTGGGCGCTCACGTCAGTGGGTGCGCCGCTGTGGATGCGTGCACTGGAACAGGACGAGGCCGACAGGGCACGTCAGACCCGCTACTCGTGGCCGCGGCGCGTCCACGGTCTAAGCGTCATGGGTCTCTTCGTGCTTGGCATCGTTCTTTGCGTGCTTAGCCTGCTGCCGATCAATCCGCCCTGGGTCACCAGAAACCAAGCAACCGCTGTCCTCGTCGCGTCTTTCGTTCTTAACCTTCCGTTCGCTTGGCGCAAGGTACTCGCGATCGCCGTGTTGGCGCCGTTATGGTGGCTTTCGATGCTCTTGGCCGGCCCGGTACTGCTCTTGCTTTCCGTCTTCGCGATGTCGTTCGGGTCGTCGCTTGCCCTGCGTCATTTCCTGTGGATCGTTTCCGCCGAGCCAACGCCTCCCGGCGTGTGGATGACGGTCCAACTGGACCCCGAGAGCACGCCCCGAGGGTTTCGAGGCCTCATGCACAGCTCCCTGTATGACGATCCGCGAGCGCACTCCGTGATCGCCCATTGGATGAAAAAGCAGACGGGCGTTTCACCTGCCGCGGAGCGCAGGGAGGGATCGGCCCCTCGTCGCGAGGCGTAATCGTCATGGGGCGGCTGCGCGTGGTCCGACTACTCAGGACTCGGTCGCCGGCGGGCCTCTTTCCCGACAGAGTGTGGCAAGCCGTGGCTACCCAGCGCCTCTCGCGCGGAAACAGTCTTGTCGGCTTATCCGCTTTCTCGCGGATCATCGCCGATCTGCCAACGTCCGCTGTCTGGCCGACCTCTGCCGGACGCCGATCGGCTGAAGGCGACCCGAAGCAGCCGGTTGTCGTTCTCTTAAGCTGACACTCGGCGAAGAAAGGCGGCTTAACGAACGAAACCAAGGTCTGAGCCTCGCACACCGACAGAGGGAGGCAAACTGTTCGTGCATCAACAACTCGGCGAACGCCGCCCTTTGGCAAGAATTGCTTACTGGCGATTCGCTGCGACCTAAAATGAAAATGAAAGGATGGGTGATCGGCCCATCATGGGGACATTGTCGCCCTACCTAATCGGCAATATTGATCAGTGGATAACATGATGCCTAACAAAAAAGGAATGAGTTTCATTCCGCGTTGGGTTGTCCTTGGAGTGTATGGAATAGCATTGTCGATATTTCTCCCCGTCATGAGCCATGCGCAGCCTACGGAGAACGTAAAGCAGGCCATGAGCATGCTGAAGGCAAAAACCGCCAAGTTGGGTGCACCAGGAATCAAGGGAGAGGATGCTGTTGCGGGAAAACCTGTCCCGGCGTTGTACTTTGGCACGACCAAGATCAATAACAACTTCGCCGTGGTCGATGAAGTGAAACAGGAGATTGGCGGAACTGCGACGTTATTCGTGAAGAGCGGCGATGACTTCGTCCGTGTGGCGACGAACGTGCAGAAAGACGACGGGTCGCGGGCTATTGGCACCGTTCTCGACCCAAAGGGTAAGGCCATCGCGGCCATCCGCAACGGCAGTGCCTACTATGGCGAAGCCGACATCCTCGGTAAGCCTTACGTGACGGGCTATGAACCGATTAGGGATCCCGGCGGAAACACTATCGGCGTCTATTATGTGGGATATCTCAAGGCGCAGTGAGTCGAAGTATGCCATCCCTTAATATCCCGCGTCGCCCCCCCGGCGACGCGGTTTTTGTCGCCTACGTTCCCGCAAGCTTCGAGATTTGAGCATCGATTAACGATCTAGGCGTCGATGTCGATCGGCTGCTCCTGGCCGCACTGAGACGTTCCCCTCGATTCGCTTTGCGGCAAAAGTTTGGGCAAGTACCGCTGCGCGTTCGGTCGAGCCGCCTCGCAGTGACCACAAATCCCGTCAAAGTGTAAGCTCCCGGCCAAGGCATCTTGAACGTGCGTAGCGAGAGGAAGGAGTATCGCGTCCATCAACTTGATGGACAGGCGTACACGGTGATCGCTGCCGAGATAGTGGGATAAGAGGTACAGCAGACGACTGGTCGGCAGCGAATTACCACCGGTGCCTACCGTGCACGCCAGCTGACCCTACCTTTTAGGGGCGGTGGCGCAGCTGCTACCCAACAAGCTTTGCCTTGATCCACGGACATTTAAATGCGGTAGGTCCATACAAGGAACACCGCGATGGCGGCTGCGACGATCATTCCCGCCCAGGCGAGCGGAACGATTCTCAGGGCGAGAAACACTAGCGCAAGCAGAATGACGATCAGCAAGCCGATCAGCGCGAACCTGAGCCTCTTGCCCGGGGCGGCCCCACCATGCGGCCACCACTCGCCGCGCGCGCCCAGCCCGTAGTCGATGAGAACATGATGAATCGCGTGCAGATCCTCGAAAAGGTAACCCGTGATTGACTTTGTATTGTTGTCGATCCGAAAGCTCACAAGCTCGAGCCCATTGACGCGCACCTCGGGCGAGACCGCGCGGATCGCGAAGTGCGCGCCATGGATCGTCACTTCGGTGGCTTGACGCGGACCGAATGAAGTGTCGACGGTGATACGGCGATGCGTGACGTGATCGATGCGTGGCGCCGGGTAGCCGCTAATGTTCACGCCCGGCGGGACATTGAAGTTGGGTGCAGTCCTCACGTTGCCTCCCCTCATTAAACCGTGAACTCCACGTCGTCGCCGCTGATCGCGCCGAGCGGCGTCACGCCGAAGTTAAGCCGCACGCCAGTCACCGCGCCGAGGCGCAACGCCGGGTTGATGCCGGCAAACGCGGCGAGTGGAACGCGCACTGTCTTGAGCGCTGCCTTGGTGATCCAGTCCTGGCCGGGGCGCTGATCGGGAAACGGAACATCCGTGATCGTCCCGATGCGCACGGTTGCCGCTCCACCCGACGTGAGCAACGTGACCAACAGGTCTTGTGGCTGATTCGCGGGGTTGAGGACGGCGCCGCTTTGATACTGCTGCCCAAGCCTGAGCGACAAAAAGGTGAACGCGCGCACGTCGCGGCTATCGACCTCCGAAGAGTATATCTGCGGTACGCTCCAGACGAGCTCGGTCATGTCCGAGTCGTGTGGATTCTGCGATAGCGCCTGCGACGACTGATTTGCCCAGGCGCTCGTGCTAGTGTCGCTGTAGGCTACGGGCTGCGCGAGCCTGTTGAGGTCGCGGCGCAGCGGCGTCTCTGCGGCCAGACCGAGTTGCGCGTCCGCGTCACCGAAGTTGTCAACCACGAGTCGGTTCACGAGCTGGTACTGATGGTGAATTGAGTATGTTTCCAGCCCCGGTGGCCGCGACGGCCCCGAGACGTAGACCTCGTAGCCAGGACTCGCGAGCAGGAGGTCCTGAAAATACGCACTCACGTAGCCTTTCAGGATCGCCTGGTGCTCATCGGGTGAGAGCGTCCCCGGTAGCACCGTCTCGTTATCGGTTGCCACCCATACCGTGTTGAAGCCGTTATGGCGTGCGCGGTGAATGAAGATCATCGCCTTCGGGCACTGCGCATGGTCATAGATAAAGAACGGATTGACCACTACCGACGCGCCCGACACGTCGTTGTCGAACGCCCCATAGACGATGAAGAGCGACGACCCCGTGAAGTCAAGCGAGAGGAAGTTGGTCGGCGCGATCGGCACCACGCAGCGGATCTGAAACGGCGTGCCGCGCTGAACGTTCTTGACCTGCGCATCGACGACACCCTCGGCGCCACGGGAGTGACCGATGAGGCCGATGCGCGCCGGATCGATCATGTTCTGGAGCAGATCGCCCGCAGCGCCGTTGCGCTGCAGCAGCATGCTCACGGCCGCGAGGATCGCGTCACCGCGGTGATCGATGTTGGTGCCGCTTTCAATCGCGTTGACCGAGTTGAGATCGATGCTGAAACAGATCATCCCGAGGCTGGCAAGCTGGCTTGTGAGGTAGCGATAGCCCTGATAGCTCGGCACTGACGAGTCGTGCATGCCGTGCGCGATCACCACGAGCGGATATGGCGCGCCGCCCGGATCGACTGCGCCCGGATTGCCGGGCGCCTGCGGATAGGTCAGCTCGCCGCCGAGCGTGAGTGTCGCGGACGGGCCGTCGGGCGTCGCCGGAACGTTGAGCGTAAACGTCGGCACGTCGCCTGGCGCAGACGGAGTGAACGGTCCTTGCTGCGACGGATCGCCGATTGGCGACGGATCGCCCGTCGAGGTCGGGCTTGTCTGAGCGCACAGCGTTTGACGAGCGTGGAGCTGTGACGCCGCCGTGATCGCCTGCGCGAGCGGAACGGTGACTACGCCACCCTCGGCACTGGCAGTGCCAACGAGCTGGGTGCCGTCCAGCACCTCGACGTACGCGCCTGGCACCGCGCCGGCGACGTTCGCACTGCGATCTCCAATGCGCACCGGAGCGAGCACCTGCGGCGCCGGCAAGGACGCCAGCGAGCCGACGGTGACCGCCGCCGAGAGCGGCCCGTCGACACCTCCCACCCTCTGCGACGCAGTAATGTCATTGCCGTTCTGCAGCGCCGGCCCGACATGCACTGTGACCGTCGAGCCGCCGGCCAATGCGAAGCCGACGGGAAACCCGCTCTGGAACACTCGGACCTGAGCGCCCGGCAGTACTCCGTCGACGGGCACAAGCGTGCCGCAGTCGTAGAGCGGAGCGCGCACGACTGGCGCTGCGATCGACACAGGCCGCGGTTGCACAGTCTGTGGATCGGAGAACTCGTCATGTCCGCACAGCGACTGCTTCGCGCGTACGATCTGGCCAACGGTAAGCGGTGCATTGAGCGCGATTATGTCGAATTGCGACGCGCCCGCGCGTCCAAGCTCGTTCTCCGGCGCGCTCGCGTTCGCCCGTGCGTAAAGCGTAATGACGCCGCCGCCGATCTGGTTGTCGACGCGGACGAGCTGGTCGCCATCGTACAGCACCGGTTCGAGCACTGGCTTGATGCGCGCGTCTGGCGCGATCACAGTAACTGCTGACGACATTGCGCCGTCCGTGGTGCAACCCGCGCGCGCCATCATCGACTGTTTGGCGGTGATCGCGTGCCCCGTGGCGAGTGCTGTTCCGACATTGCAGTGGACCGCACCCCAGCACGAGCAGAACGTGCCGAGCGATACACCGCTATCGAATACCTCGACAGTGGCCCCCTGCGTGAGGCCGTCCATATCGACGAATGTCTGGCAGCCGAAGATCGGCGCGGACAGGTTCGGCGCCGGCAGTGACGCCGGCGCCGCAATCACGTTGCTGGGTGGCGAGAATACGCTCGTGCTCGCGCAAACGGTAGCGGTACCGAACACCTGGTCGGCGGACAGATCGCTCGGGCTGAAGCAGGCCGTACCGTCGCCATCAGCGACCGCGCTGCCCAGCGTGCGCGTACCGTCCACGCCGCCGGTCAAAAGCGTGACCGTTGCGCCCGGTGCCAACCCGTCGACATACACGCAGTTGGCGCAGCTAAAGATGTCAGGCGTAAGGCGCGGGGGGGGCGGCGGGATCTGTACGTCGCCAACCACAACCGCGGGCGAATCGTTGCTCGTTGGGTCGGGCGCCAACGTTTGACGCGCGCTCACGCTTTGATTCGCGGCGAGTTCGCTTGCTAACGTGAAGACTATCCAGGAGTCATTGACCGTCTGCGTCTGAACGGTGGTCCCGTCGACGCGAAGCTCAACACTCGCGCCGGGTACGATGCCCCAGACGGCTACACTCGTGCCGCAGCGAGCCAGTCGCTCCCCCACCGTCGGCGGAAGTAGTGCCATCGCGCCTCCCAGTTAGCTTGGGATAGTGTAGCCATCCCCTTACGTGTTCCAACCGTTCTCGCTAGTTGAAAGGTCGGTGGCAAGCGGCTAGTGTATCGCCACCCATAAGACGAACTCGACCAGTCTGCTTTTAAGCAGTCAAAGTGCTCGATAGGAAGAACCAAGCCAGTTCGCCGTCCGGCACGGGCGCTTCAGGCCCTCTGTAGAATGTCCATTGCCTTTTCGGCATCGTCCACGTCGACCGCGAGATAAGCGATGAACTGTGTGCCTGTAAAGCGGCCGAAACGCCGCGGAGGTTGATCCCCTCATCTGCCAGCATCTGGGTCAATTGCGCGATGATCCCCAGTAGGTCCACACCCATTACACGAACGGAGTGAAGGCTCGGGGTGACGTTGAACCCCACCTGTGTGGCGGCCTGGATCTCCTTGTCCCCCTGCAGCGGTGCGACAAACACGCCCCCTTGCCCAGTGCTTCCGGCGTGCGCCGTGCGACGACGAACGGCAGGCCTACGCCAGCACCCCGCAAAGCGCTTAATACTTGCGCAAGCCCGCCCCGTTTGCCCTCGATGGTAGCTGCCCAAACATCGACACGTTCCACGCTTAGTTCCATGGCAGTCCCTCCCGCCTGTCGCATCTCAACAAAAAAACTACTTCACCACCGGCACGCGAGCAAAGCCCGCGGCCCTCAGCGTAAGCGACACACTGGAATGCTGGGAATCCCCGGGCCGGCATTGGCGGATTTCATGTTATGCAACGCTGGCCCGTGCGCCCAAGAAACCACCCGTGTCGGTTTGCCACCACGTGTCCGCGTCATCCGGTGATTTGCGACGGCAACGAGCCTGCGCCATGGTCAATTGCGACGACTTCGATTTACCTGCAGAGCGACGAGATCAAGCGGGCACGCATGCCCTCGGAAAAACCTTGACTGACCGCCTCAGGGCGTGAAGCGGTCTCTCGCGTTTTCCCGAAACGGACGTTCGCCGTTGCTACACTTTTCATCACGGCGGTCACGCCCGAAGCCCCTGTTCTCCTCAAGAGGCTTCGCAAGCCTCAAGCAGCGGTCATTGTGGGGGAAATAGCTGTTCTTGAGGCGGGTGAACTAAGGACCACAGCGACTCGAATGCTTGGTCGGCGTTTCTGGGAATGATAGATTCGTTCGCTAAACGTTCAAGGTCTTCGTAGGTAGCAACATAAATTCCCTTGCTAGATGCTATTTCTTCATCCGTCAGAGCCTCGCGCTTCATTGTTGTAACGACGACTGGCAGAACCTTCAGATGGGGATTGCCTGTCTGCTTTAGCTTTTCTAGTAGAGCCACCGCTCGGGCAAGTAACTTGGATAACTTTCCATTGTTATTGATCGCTCCGGTTGTGCACTCGATAACCGCAATGTTGCCATTCGGACTTACGGCAAGTAGGTCGGCAGCGTCGGTTGTGAAATGGCTTGAGAGCGGATTGACGGCGAAGCCGTACATGAACATCAGGTTGCCAACACCCGCTTCAAGCACTCGAGCATCTTGTTTGTGTGACTTTGCATCAAATAAAGATTTCTTTGTTCCCTCGAGCTCGGGATCGAATACCTCATGCATCGACCGGCGAACGTTCGCCGCATTGTCGGGGTCGGTAATCCAGCCCTGGTGCATCCAACGACCTTTATACGACGCAAATCCCTGAATGACCGATCCCTTTGGCACTTCGATGTCGACGGAGCCTACGGTCACATACTCCCCATCATCTGACCATGTTAATTCGCTCGAATTGAACGCTCCTCGCTCTGTTGCTTTCGCATCTGGGGCTTGCACTCGATAACCGAGCCTTGCTTGCGTACGATCCACGTCCTTAGCAACACGAATAGCCAAATGGGCAACACCGTTCTGTATGCGTGCGCGTGGACCCAGATCTACCGCGACGACTCCTTCAGCCGTGACATCAAGAGAGCAAACGTCCCACCTCAAAGGGTACAAATGCAATTCGCCCGCCAACTCAACGATTGAGTCGTATGGCATCGCTCCTGAGCGAAGATCGCTCTGGAATTCTGTTAGACGATTCTGGAAAACGTGTGAGCCAGTCGATATCGACAGCCGCAGTGGATGAACGATGGGTGTATAGAAATTCGGCGGAAACTTCTCAAGATATGTCGAAAAACTGCTGTGAGGTTGCGCGTAGCGCCCAAATCGTAGGCAGCCAATGGGCGTCTCAATGCCGTCACCTCTCAATGCTGTGACCAGACTCAGATAGTCAATTCCGAGTTTGGATAGGGGTATCGAACAACCGCATATGGACGGTGTTCTGACCGTGAGTTCCGGCAGCGATTGATTTCCAACTGGATGATAGATGTGGCCTTGAGCAAGCTCAAGGCCGTCCGACCCATTAATCGCAATAAAACTGAAGTTCGTATGCTTGTAGGCATCGGCGCCGGTTGCGTACAGCAACGAGAACTCATCCAATTTCTGCTGTTCATGGGGGGGTAGTGGCGGCATTTCTAGCCCCTCTGTAAACGGGTCGGTCATGACGGTTTCTCTCGTGGCTCAGCCTTGTATGCGCTTTCAGTTCGATTGCCATGTCGATTAGGTTTGTTTCGAGCCGCCGGGCAAAAAGTCGACCTCGGCATACCTAGTGGCGCGGCGATGCGACCACTGCACTTGGACGATTGTCGACGATTTTGCCTCGGACGTCGAACGGCCGGTTATGGCCGAACACGGTCCGATGCTGAACGGGCGATGCGACCATCATCGATCCGGCTGCATCCGGCAGCAATCGACCCACTCCAGACGTTGGACCCGGCACCGGCTCAACGGCGGCTTTTAGGGTAAAGCCGACGTTCGAATGCCCGAACGAGAGCATGGTCGAAGGGGCCGTAGATGGCCCGGTGCCTGCCTTTGGCGACAGCGATCCGTCGTGGTTGACGTCGCCGAAGGCACATTGGTCGAAAAACCGTCGCGAACCGTTGCCGATAGTCGTCGCGGCTGCCGTGCAGAAAACGTCATCTCGCACTTACTGGAGCGAGATTTCGCCATCAAACTCCACTTTCAGCTTGAGCCCTGCAACTTCCAGCGTTACTTTTGCGGGAAACGATTCCGTACCTGCGATGGTGCCGTCAGCAAGGGCCTTGGCTACCGCGTGCTCGATCTCGCGCTGCGAATTGACGCCAACCATTTTTAAGAACTTGCGTATGCTGAGGTTGAAGACTTCTTCATTCATTGACAGCTCCCATTTTCCGATGAAGGAGAGATTCCCGACAGTGAAGTTAAGCCCAGCCGGCGGGCATCGACATGCTATCGAGAGCAACTGCCCCCGATGACGATGGCGACGACCTTGTCGCCGCCGACGGTGGTGAGTTCGACTTCCGCATTCACTGCGCCATCGGCGAGGGATGTGATCTTGCTGCCACGTTACGCGGCTGCTACGCGGCCTGAGCTAGTTCAAAAGGTGAGCGCGGCAGGGATTCGCCATCCACGAATGCAGTGGCACTGCGCGCGGCAAACGCGAAAGCGCATTCTTGACTCGCGAACTCTCCGAGATTCCCGAGTGAAGTAGCTTCACCGTCTTCCGCTAAGATCGATGCACGCGCTACAAAGGCTTTGCCATGCTTCGTGACGCAGGGCTGAATTGCTGCGCCGCGGTGATATAGAACCATGAAAACTCCTCTCATTGATGTTCGCGGAATCGGCGATGGCAGTTTAATGTCCCATCTTCGTCAAGGGAAAAACGTTACCTTTCCTCGCAGGACGCATAAATAATACATAAAGGCTCTGTCTGCAGTGGTCGAACGTGACGCCTCGTTGCGGGTCGACAGGCCTTGTAAAACGGACGGGAAGCGATAGTGCCTTCTCCCGCCCACAAGATAAAGTTGAAGTTTCTTATCGTGTGCATTAGCGATCGTGCATGGATCGGTGTGAAAGCAGCAGCATTGCCTTGTCACCCTTGATGGGCATACCGTTCCCAAGTGCATTTACTTTGATATGCCAAGTATCGTCAACGTGATGTAATCGATAATCAGAAAGTACGTTCTGGAAATACCATCCTTGCACTAATCGCTCAACGCCTTTAACCACGCGGGTTTCGACGCCCGATCATCACTGTGGATTCGCTACAACCCGGCTCCCCTCTCCATCCCTTACAGGGTATCGGCTAGACTTCCACCTGTGAAGCAGGTCCTATTGGAGAAGACATGCGCGACAACCTGATTCCCGTCATCGTGGGCCGGAAATGGCAAATTGCTAAGGGGTACCATGCCGTTGAACTTCGAACAACGTCCAAATCGGCGCTTCCGCCGTTTAACGATGGGTCGTGCGTCACTCTCTGTCTGAACAGCGCTGGCGACAAGCAAAGAATTTATCCTTTGCTCGGTGTTTCGTCCCTGTCCGATGGTTACGTGGTAGGCATGAGACAAGAAGGTGATGGCAGAATGGATAGTCTGCTATCCAAGTTTCCGTTGAATGAACGAGACGAAGTGTTTGTCGGCACCCCCCAAAGCCCGCCGACAATTTTGGACGATCGTGCGCGATCTATCCTTTTTGCTGGCGGAATAGGCGCCGCATCGATCGCGGGAATCGCGAAGCGGCTTGCATCGGCGGGTCAAAGGTTCGAGGTGCACAACTTCGCCCGATCGGCCGACCGCGCAGTTCTTCGAGAAGAATTTGACGCGCTTCGAAGTCACGGTAAGGTCTATCACCATTTCGGCCTGTCCGATGATCTATTCGCGCAGAAGAGTTCCCACGCAATGAGTCCAACTCATGCCAACACACAGGTTTACTGCAGCGGCCCCCCTGCTTTCATGGATCTCATTGAGCGCCAAGCCCGCGAATGGGTGTATGCAGCGAACGTTCATAAAATCGCCCTTGGCGACCAAACGGCATGGTCAGCGGCAGTGCGACGGCACGGTAACTGAGGCGCGCTTTCCGCAGCTGATGCACAATCGCTCGTCGGTCTCGCCCGCTCACGCCTATCTGGGGCTTTGGAATACTCGTGAGACGCTTGGACGGTTCTAGAACCGTGGGTTGACGTCATGCGCATCTGACCGTTGGCGACCCGGAGCGGCCGCCCACATTGTTTGACATTAACGGCTGGTATGAAGCAGGTTCGGTCATCGGAGCCGCGCCTAACTAACGTCCAAGCAAGGGTGCGTCTGTGTGTGCAAATCGGGGGCTGACTACGCGCGCGAAACCGGCTTGCAGTGGAACGCTCAGCAGGAGCGCGCTAAGTTGTCCCGCTTCGCAAGCTTGCTGCATGGCGTCATTGCGTTCGCTGTCGACGAACGGTCCTAAGCGGGTCGCGTGTCGCTCCAAAATAAAAGCTCGCGATTGCACCCGGCCTCGCGCTCACGTTGGCTGTGACGAGCTTCGACTTCGTCGGAGAAGGGCTGCAGGATGAGCTTGATCCTCGCAATGAGATGTAGCGCGTCGGCGGATCGTTGATCCGCTATCCGGGCGTGTACCCCAGCTAGCACACGTGCCGCGCACAAGGAAACGGCAGGAGCTCGCGAGTCGACGACGCCGGCTTGTCTCGAGGCCGGCAGTTACGCGATGCGCTAACGTGGATTAATGTGCTTGACAACATCTGCCACGATGGCACGGGTCTGCCTGTCGGTAGTCGGTGCGAAGATGCCCTGCCATGCCGAAGACTTAGTGTTGTAGGAGCGTTCCCCGAATACCTGGTCAGTCTGCAGATCGCGGAAAGTCACCTTGGCTCGCATGAAGGCATTGCCGGTCATGATTCCAAATGCGATCCGTGCACCTTGCGAGACGAAGTGGTAGTCGTCGACATAGACATCAACGACTGTGCCGGCGCCGCTCCGGGTTGCCATTCCCGCGGTTTCATCGATGAAGCTCAGTCCTGCCGGGTTCGAGGCACCTTGCATGGCTTCCCGCCATTCCGTCTGCACCCGCGGCCAGTCGGACGAGGCCGTGGCTACCTTCGATCCGGTCATGCGCAGGACAACTGTATGGGTCGAAGCAGGCGGCACGACGATGCTGGCTTCTGAGGTCCTTTCACCCGACGACGCATTGTCTTGGGTCTGCAGCGTGGCGGCGCATCCGCCGAAGAAAGCTGTGCTTGCGCTCACGATAAGAATCGGGAGTAGTCGTCTCTGCATTTGGGTGTTCCGAATGATGAAATCGATTTGTCGAATGGAATTACAGGCTCTTTATCGGCATGAGATTGTCGAACTTGAGCAGCATCCGCTGCTGTCAGCGTTCGCTCGCTGCAATGACGGGGCAACTCGAAATCGGCCCCACCAGCAGCGTGGTCGACTACCCGAAGATCGAGCGCGTATCGCTAATCGGCCATCCATTGATGTGGATGTTGCCCGCGGGTGATCGGCTCGAAAGTAGACGACAATAGACGTGCGCGATTCAGCCGGTGCGCGCGCCGTCGTCGGGAGTCCGGATGGGTCCAGCCAAACTTAGACTGCTCGCAATGCATGCTTTCGACCCTGAGTTGCCGTTCGACACGAAGACAAGTCGGCGACTGCTTCGGGACCTACTACGGCCGTTCGCGCTTCCGTCATCTCGACGCTGCTGGCGGGGCAGCGAGATTGTCCATACGTGCGTTCCCGGCGCCATCTTTCCGATGGTCGTCAAGTCGCGATCACCGACGCTTAAGCCCCGTCATTCAAGCCGTTTCACGCGTTGTCCCACGGCGGCAAACCCGAAAATGCGTTGACCAGAAAATCAATTGCCGCACGTACTTTGGCGCTCACGTGACGACGGCTCGGATACAGGGCAAGCACATCGATGTCCGGCAAGCGGTATTCACGCAAAACTCTAACGAGCTTGCCCGTGCGAAGGTCGTCGCCAATCAGAAACGTGGGCTGCCAGATGACGCCGTGTCCGGCAAGCGCCGCCGCGCGCGCTGTATCGCCGTTATTGGTGTGCATGCGACAGTTGACCTGAAGGGGGTGGAGCAAGCTGAGCGCCAAATTTCTATCATAAGCGCCGGAGTTATATAGATTTGCCGAATTATTCGGGAACATCGCAGTCGGTGCCGTTTCTGGATACCGGAACAGTCCTGACGTTGCGACGACGGTCCACAGAAGTGTTGTCCGACGCCGTCATCGGCAACTTGATGGGACTGAATGCCGTCCGGGAACTGCGCAACTCTATGAAAACGATGGACTTTACGACTGCGAGGCTTATGAGAGAAATTTGCGCTCAGCTTGCTCCACCCCCATGTAGGGCTGGCTTGAAGCGCAATTTGCGGATCGGCCTGCAGTACCAGCGCAGCGGTGAAATCCTGCTCCGAGAACGATTTCATCGACATCGGCGGTGGAGACGCCCGCATGCGCCAGCGCCTCGTTCGTCACCCTGACGATCAGGCTCTCCACGCTCTCGTTGTCGTACTTGCCGAAGGGCGTATGCGCCCAGCCGGCGATTGCGGTTGCCATGCAGACTCCTCCGGTATTCAGATCTGCTTGCGCAATTCGCGCTTCAGCACCTTGCCCGTGCTGTTCTTGGGCAACTCGTCGATGAAGAGGTAGCGCTTGGGTCGCTTGAAGCGCGCGATGTTGGCCAGGCAATGCGCGTCCAGTTCCTCCTGCGTCACCGACGCGCCGCCGCTGAGCGCGATGAAGGCGACGACGATCTCGCCCCACTCCGGGTCCGGCGCGCCGACCACACATACTTCGGCCACGCCGGGATGACGCAGCAGCACTTCCTCGACTTCGCGCGGATAGATGTTGCTGCCACCGCTGATCACCACATCCTTCGAGCGGTCACGCAGCGTCAGGCAGCCGCGCTCGTCGAAGGAGCCCAAGTCGCCGGTATGCAGCCATCCTCCGCGCAGGGTGTCCGCCGTCGCCGCCGGATTGTTCCAGTAGCCCGCCATCACTACGTCGCCGCGGCAGACGATCTCGCCGATTTCGCCGGCGGGCAGATCCCTGTCCTGGCCATCGACGACCCTGACCTCGACGCCGGTGCGCGGCCAACCAACCGAACCGAGCACGTTCTCGCCGGCGTCCACGTGGTCGCTACAGCGCATGCCGGTGATCGTCATCGGCGCTTCGCCCTGGCCGTAGATTTGTGCAAGTACGTGGCCGAAGGTTTTGATGGATTTTGTCAGCTCATCGACGTACATCGGTCCGCCGCCATAGACGATGCAGCGCAGGTGGCGGGGACGCAGCCCGCTGCGCTCGACCTCCTGCCGCAGGCGTTGCACCATCGTCGGCGCGAGAAAAGCGCCGCAGGATGCATGCACGTTGCACAGCGTGAGGAATTCGTCCGGCTCGAACGCACCCGAAGCGGGAATCACCTGCCGCGCGCCACGCGCGATGTAGGCCGGTATGTACATGCCCGAGCCGTGCGACATCGGCGCGGCATGAATTTGCGATGCGTGCTCGTCGATCTGCTCGATGTCGGCCAGGTGCGCCACCGCCATCGCCAGCAGGTTACGGTGCGACAGCATGGCCCCCTTCGGTCGACCGGTCGTGCCGCTGGTGTAGAACAGCCATGCGAGCTGCTCCGGCCGCACCTCGACCGGCATGGCAGGGGCGGCATCCAGGCATTGCTGGTAAGCCGTCTCGCCGATGGCCACTACCGGACGCTGTGCGCGCAACTGCCCTGCTAGCGGCAGCGCATGTTTCGGCGAGGCAAACACCACGGCGGCTTGCGCATCCTCGGCGATCTGCGCCACTTCCTTCGCATGCAGCTTGGCGTTCAATGGCACGGCCACCATGCCGGCCCCCCAAACGCCGAACATCAGCTCGACATATTCCGGCCGGTTTTCGCTGACGATGGCGATGCGGCTGCCGGGATCGTACACGCTGCCCAGTGCATTCGCCAGCGCCAGTGCGCGCCGGCGCAGTTCCGCATAGGTGGCAAACAGTTCCGTGCCGTGGAACACCGCCTCGCGGTCGGCAAAGCGCCGCGCGGAACCGTCGAGCAGGTGGAAGAGGTTCACTTGCAATCTCCGGGGAAAATCAATGCATGCCCATACAGCGCGCCGACAGCCAGTCGAAAATCAGGGAGGTCGCCTCGGCCAGCAACGCGGGTTGCCCGGCGTAGTAGTGGGTCGCTCCCTTGACAACGTGGAAGGTCTTCTCGGTCGACAGCGCGGCGTCATGCGGCATTTTCGAATGCGGCTGCGGCACGGCGTTGTCGGCGCTGTTTTCAATCACCAGTAGCGGTGCGCGCACGCGCGCAGCGCAGGCGAGTCCGTCCGCGCGGGAACTCGAACGACCATTGCGAAAGCCACGAGCGCAACGTCGCCAGCGATCCGCCACCGCTCCAGCCGGCCAGCACGATTTTTTTCCTCGCCGAGTAGCGCCTTCCATAGGATATGACGCGGCGGCCTGGTGTTCAAGGAAGATGCCGGAAAGAAGGTCCGCGCCAGCCCTGGCAATCAAGCTCCCCGCCCCAAGGAGGCTGTCGCGAAAGTCCATTGCCGATAAAATCCGGTAACGCAACCCTGATGAAGAGATGAGCGATGAGCACGGCTCGCAAAGTACCGTCACCGGACAGTAAGCAACACGATCTGTTTGGTGGAGTGCCGGCTCAAGATGCCAGACCCAGGCCGAAAGCGTCGGATACGGGGCGCCGGTTTGTAACGGGCAACCCGCACGAGATTGTCCTGGGCACGACGCGCCTGGAGGACTATCTGAAGCAGGCCGGTCAACGTGCACCATTTGTCGTAGCGCATTTGCTCGGGCAGCACAGGACTGGCTACCGTTCGAGCAGCGCTATGCTGCCACCGGGCGCTCCTTACGCGCCACGCCTGATGATGGGTCTGATCCTGTATGGCGTCATGCAGGGTGTTCATTCGCTGCGTGAGCCGGAGCGACTGGCGCGACTGGATTTGGGATGCATGTGGGTAACAGGGGGTATCGCGCCGGATCATGCCAATATTGGTCGCTTCGTCGACGGCGCCCCCGTTATGAGGTGGGTCGCGGTATGTTGTCCGACGCCGTCAACTGCAACTTGATGGGACTGAATGCCGTCCGGGAACTGCGCAACTCTTTATGAAAACGATGGGCTTTACGACTGCGAGGCTTATGAGAGAAATTTGCGCTCAGCTTGCTCCACCCCCTACTAGAGTGCGATGCCATTCGCCAAGGGCCGCAGCCGACCCTGAACTGCCACTCGAACTATCTGCATATCAACGCCCCCTTTGGGAGTGGTTGGGACATTGATTGTCATCATTCGCGCGCTCAGCGCTCAGCTGCCTATGCAAGGAATGGGCGCGCTCGACGCCATCACGGCCCTGCTTAACAGTCTGAGGTAAGGCGGCGCAATGTACGCACTAGGCGGCATGCCCACCGCCGCCGATCAGCCCACTATTGAGCAACCGGCAAGCGCTCCGCGGAAGAAACGGAAGGAGGCCGTCGCCGATGGCGACAGCGCAGGAATCGCTTTTCTAGCCCGCCGCAACGAGCAGCGCGATTACACCCAACAGGCCCACAACGACAACGCCATACCCGGCGTGAAGGTAGCGGGCCTGCCGCTTGTAGCGCGCCGTGTACATCGGTGCGAAATCCTTCATACGCTCGCCAAAGACGTTGATCGGGTTCGCCGCATGTTCGGCGTACCGGTCGCGGTTGCGCTCATAGATGAGGCGTTGCGACTCCGCGACGTTGCCCTGTTCCACCAGTTCGGTCGAGCGCGAGCTTTTCTTGATACGGTAGAGGTAAAGCGGCTCCTTGATGTACTGGACATGGGACTCCGGGCGCAACATGCGCACATAGAATTCCCAGTCTTCGAAGCCGTGGACCATGTCAGGCGAATAGCCGCCCGCGCGCAGGAACGCCTCGCGCCGGTACATGGTCGTGTTGACGATCATGTTTTGCCACAGCAGCTTCTTATAGCTGTATTCCGGCAAGCGCCACACCTTGCGACTCTCCCCAAAGCGCTGCGCGCCGGTATGCACGAGCACGGTATCGGGGAACGCCTCGAAGCACTCCACGACGCGCCGCAGATAGTCGGAGTGAATCCTGTCGTCGCCATCGAGCGGCACAAAGAGCGTGCCGCGCGCCTGGGCGAAACCGAAGTTGCGCGCTGCCGCGACGCCGCCGTTTTCCTTGAAAAACGACAGGAACCGGCAATCTTTCTTTGCGTATTCCTGGATAATGGCTTGCGAGCCGTCATTTGAGCCGTCATTGACGACGATGCATTCCCAGTCGCTATAGGATTGGGCGAGCACCGATTCAAGCGCGTCAGCAATGAAGGCTTCTTGATTGAAGCAGGGGACAACGATGGAGACTGTAGGCTTTGGGCGATGAAAATTTTTTCCGGCCGCTTTGCTGCGGGTTACGGGGATGCCGCGAAGTTTAACCGATTGACGCGCCGGGCATGGCCGGGCGATTTGATGGGTTAATGACGTAACGGCTCTGATGCAAATAGGTGCTCTGGAAGAGTTCAGATCAGGTAGAAAGGATTGCTTATCGGGGCAGACAGGGCCGAACGGTGTGTCCGCAGTCCTGCAGGCGCCGGGACCGGTAATGAGCGCTGGCGATGCCGATCAGGCATGCCGGCAAGTTTGTGAAGTACAGAATCAATTGGTCGCGCCTGATCTGCTTCTTCAGGACGGCCTTGCCGTGTGCGTCGACGCCGTGGACCTGGAATACGTTCTTTGCGAGGTCGATACCAACAGTCGTGACCTTGATGATGGGCGCTCCCACTGGTGAAGTGGTGGCTTTGACACTTCCACTAATGGCACATCGATGCCGTGCCGGGCGGGGCCGTCCATTCCATTAGCAAAGCTGACGCAGTTGGTCGTTGGTCGCGCCAGCGGCAGCTATGGCCGCTGACAAGCAACACGTCACAATTGCGAATTGAATGGCCGGTTCCTGAGTGGAGCCGCCACCTGAATGTCTCAGCGACGGTGCGAGTGAATGACGCCTCATGGCCGACCACTGTCTAATGCACGCCGCGTATGCCGCCTGCACCTCACGAGCTTCGGGGGCCGGCGGTCGACCCTTCCCTGCCACTCGACACTCGGCCGTCTCAATGTCTCTTATGCAGGCAGGACCGTCGCTCGAATGACCTCCGTTTTGTTTCTACTGTGTTCGAGGCCATCCAGCGCGCGAAGCGCCAAGTGCACTCAGTGTGACTGCCCGGCTGAGACCATTGGGTCTAGCGACAACTGCTGGAGGCTCTCTTCGATGTCGTGATCCCAGCGAACCCGTACTACGGAGAAGCCGCAACTGGCCGCCCACCCGTCTTTGACCTCATCCCGCCGCACAGTCGCCTCGTGTACCCGAAGCGCCTCTTCTTCAGACATCCCGGCATATCGCACAGGTGCGAAGTGGTGAGGACCGTCGACTTCGACGAACATGCCGAACGCCGGTAGATAGAAATCGAACCGGCCCCACCGAGTCTGACCGCCAGCCGCAGGGATGAGCACACGAAACTCGACTTCGAACTCAATGTTCCTGCTTCTGAGCCATGCGGCTACGCGCGTCTCGCCGCTGGATTGACTGCATTGCGGGCATCCTTTTGCTTCCAGATGCGCCTGCGGTGTCTGCCGGAAAACTCCGTGCTTCCGACATTCCATTTCGACCGGCTGGTTGTACCGCTGATAATCTGTCCGAGAGTAATCGTAACGATCGCCGTGAAGCAACCTGAAGCGCCTGACGATCTCGGTCGTCGTGAGAACCCGTTGAGCGGCTGCTGCCAGTCGCGCTTCGCGGCCGCAATCCGGACAACCCTTACCAAGCCAATGATCGCGTGGTGACTGCAGGAAAGCCCCATGCTCTTTACACACTATGCTCACCCGTCGGTTTGACTGCTCGTAGCTCATCGCGGAGTAGTCGTATCGGCCTCCATGGATGTCGCGAAACCTTGACAGTACTTCGTCGGCCGATAACACGAGTTTCGGGGTTCGAACGGACGCGGCGCTTTCCCCGCCGCAGCCCGGGCAACCTGTGCCAGCCAGATAGTTGACTGCGGTCGGATAAAAGGGACCGTGACGGCGGCATACGACGGTGATGGGATCGCACATCCTCTGATACCGAATGAGACTGTGGTCGTATTTTGCGCCATGGACTGCCGCGATTCGGCTCATATACGTATCCGGCGTCACGCGATGCGCGAGCCCCTTCGCCCGCAACGCGCAGACAGGGCAACCACCCTCATTCCACAAGTTGTATGGAAGGATCGAGAAGCCTCCGTGTTCGGCGCACTCAACGACGACATGGTCGTACTGCGTCTTGTACACAGCGGATGACAAGTCATAGCGGTCGCCGTGGGCCGCGCGAGCCCGAAGCTCGAACTCAGCCTGGCCCAACCGGTGCTTGTTCGCGGCCACGAGAGAGCCGCATTCGGGGCAACCGGAACCGCGGAGATGGTTGTTGGGTAACTGCTGAAAGGGGCCATGCGCACGACAAACAATCGTTACCGGGCGCTTCGTGCTGCGGGCGTCGACCAGGCTGTAGTCGTAGACAGCGCCATGACGGGCTACGAAGCGATCGACCAGTTCTGTGGTTGTTAAGCGCCGCCTTACA